>JAYSTO010000310.1:0-9915 GCA_043719675.1 Gammaproteobacteria bacterium
TGTGGCTGGGTAACCGTGTACATGTCGGCCTGACACCGACCCAGATGCAATACCTGATTGGTGCGTTGCTACTGGTGAGCGGCACCTCACTGCTGTGGCGTGCATGGATAGGGTAACCACGGGATGTTGGGCAGGTCATCACGGCTTGCATAGGCTATCACTATCTGAAAATATTAATAACGCCGATACCGATGCAAACCATTCGAATCTTATACACTCGGTCACCTTGGGTGAAACCGAACGCGTAGAAGTTGAAGCCTTGCCTGCGAAGCCACCACAATGCCGGTGAGAATGTCTATGCAGGCCAATCATTGCAGGCCTGCATAGATCTGCATTTATACTCTTCGCTTATTCCAACAACGTCCGGCTGCGATACCACCAGTTGAATTTGCGCGCTGGTATCAGACGATACTTAGGCAGGTAGGTTGTCGTCCTTGTCCAGGAGTCGAAGTTATAGGCGGCGGTTGCTTGTAACTGGGTACGCCGTGCCTGAATGGCGGTCGTACTGAGCCCCAGTTTGGTTTTGGCAACGATTGCGGCTTGCAGGAGATTGCCAACGTCATAGGCATGTTCGGCATCGCCCCAGCTTGGACTTTCCTGGGTATACGGTCCGGTTTGGTCGGCTAAGTAATACGGAATCGTATAACCGGTGTATTCCGCCGAGACGACACCGGCATCCACTAAACCATAACGATCCAACCAATCCGCGTAGCGCGAGATTTGATTGAGCGGCTGAGTATCCCCCGTCACTTTATTCACGCGCATGGCGGCTTGGAAATAGAGCCCTGACATCCATGGACTGGTCATGCTTCGCACCGCCCATGCATTGCCAAATTCCTCACCGTGTTGTGCCAATGTATGTAACGGAACCGGATTGTTGCCACAGGCTTGATCCCAATGATTGAGCAAGGCACGGACACGCGTAAGTGCCGCCGCGTCACCCGTTAATTCGTAATAACTGATTGCGGCATCCAGTGCGAGACCAATTTCACGCTCGGTCCACAGGCCGATGCTGGTGCTGTAATTATTCGGGAATTCAGCAAGCCACGAATCATAGATGCGTTTGGCGATGGGACGATATTGTGAGTCACCGGTTTCACGTTCATAGTGCAGAAACGGGGTGACATAACCGTATTTGGTATCGCCGCCGCCCTTTGGCGTAAAAATACCTTGGGCATCAATGTGGGTGCGATAGAAAGTAAAATAGGTCAGAAACAAATCGCGCCAGCGGGTGTTGCCGGTGGCACGATACAAGTTGTATGCCACGCTGACCCGATCAAACAGCCAGGGCTCATAGGTTGTTTCATCCATCGCCCAGTTACCATAGTCGCCAGTAAAACGGGAATCGACCACGTGTCCGCCGAAATTCCAGTTCTGTGACCACGTCTCGGCAAAATTGAGCAAGGCCGCTTCGGGTGTCCCGCCACCGGTATTGGGCGTGCTGATACGGACGTTTACTGTTGCGCTGGCATTGAGACCATTGCCAGTGCAGGTGAGGGTGTAGGGGGTATCGCTGGTAATGGCATCGGTCATACGTGAGCCAAGCGCGACGGGTGAGACGCTACCAGTCCAGCCGCCAGACGCAGTACACGTGCTTGCATTGGTGCTTGTCCAGGAAAGTGTGGTGGTGGTGCCGCTGGTAACGGCAGACGGTAGTGCGCTCAGGGTTACCGTTGGTGAATTGGGTACCGGAGCAGGTGTCGCTGTTGGCACAGGTGTCGCTGTTGGTACAGGAGTTGCGGTTGGCACAGGAGTTGGAATAGCAGTGGGTACTGGAGTAGCTCTACTTGTTGGCAATGGTGTAGTCGCTGTCGGTACCGTAGTACCCCCGCCGCATGCCGACACAGCAAATGAAACGATGATTAAAAAACAAACGGAAAGCCATGGAAAACGCGTTAACATACTGTACTCCTGTACGATTCATGCCCGGCCCTGAGCCTGCCTAGCATTGGGATATAGTTAGATTGTGATGCCGCTGAGTGGTATCTGACTATAGACTGTAGACAGTATAACAACGGATTTCTGTGATCCCTTTCGTAAAACAGGAACATATTACCGCAATTTCAGTGTGTACAGGGGAATAATGGAGACAAACAAACGATGCCAGGCAGAATACTTTCCCCACGTAAAATGCAGAGAAAGCTGACGGTTTGGCTGCCATGTTACGCAATAAAAGAAGCGCCGTGTATTTAAGTAATGTGGTTTTAATTCTCGTACTAAACATTTTCCCATTTATCATCAATGCAGGAACTGTCATCCATTGTTGCAATTACGGCATAAACCACGTTTCGGCTGTTGTTGCGGAAAATGAAAGCGGGGTTGCTAAACACAAGGTCAACTGCCGGGTGCCGTATCGGGAATATATCCATGAATAGGGACAATGGGACGTATATAGTAGAGTCGAGCTTACGAACGGGAAACAAAGATTTATATGATTCCTCATTAATTAAAATAAACAAAGTATTAAATGACATATTTTCAATATTGCCGGCCAATGCAACAGAGAAATTATCAGGATTAAAATTTTTTATTCTTTGGGGTGAAAATTCGCCGTTAGGGGGAAGAAAAAGTGGCATAAGTTACATCAGAAAAGGTGAAGCCAACAACTATAGCTATCTGGATAGACGGTGGGAACATGCGCTCGTTATCTACAGCGCAGACAATCTAATGTATCTCGATGAGTTATGGTCAAAAAAGCAATGATGCATGAGTTATCGCACGCGTGGCATATCGTCAATTGGCCGGAAAAACACCCGCGGATCCATACTGCGTGGCAAAACGCCAGAGATTCCGGCCTATTTCTAAATGTGCAGGATGTTAAAGGAAAAACGCTCAAGAGCGCTTATGCCAGGACAAACCAATCAGAGTATTTCGCCGAGTTATCCGCTATTTATTTTGTTGGGGGAAACTATTACCCTTACGATAGAGCACAGTTAAAAAAGTATGATCCTATAGGATATAAAATGGTTGAGGATATCTGGAAGTAGAGTTCTCACAGAACAAAAGACGCGAGGTCATTAAATGAAACAACAAAGTTTATCCTGCGTTCAATGCCCAATCTAACGTCAGGTATTAAAATGAAAATTACAGCCCGCCTTGCTTGTCCAGACGTTTTCCGTATGAATCTGTATTTACTGTCACGGATGAGGGCAAGTTGGATTTGCCTGCGACCGCGTTAACTGAAATTGAGCGCTGAATCATGATGCAGCCAGTTCACAGAATCGATGGAACCGAATCTAATCCAAGCGAGGGGGTCGTCGTATATGATTGGCCGAAAATGTTGTGGACTATTGGCTTTTGCTTGGCGGCAATTATTTTCGCGCCGCTGACATACACAAATGAAGCGTTTATTCTTTTTCTGGTGACAACGTATCTATTCTTGCTGATCGGCCATAGCGCGGGCATGCACCGAATGATGATCCATCGTTCATTTGAGTGTCATCCACTGATCGAAAAGGGCTTGGTTTATATTGGTGTCTTGGTTGGCATGGCCGGGCCCTATGGCATAATCAAAACGCATGACATCCGGGATTGGGCGCAACGGCAAACGCATTGCCATGCATTTTTTTCGCATAAGGAAAACTATTTTAAGGATGTCTGGTGGCAACTTACCAGCCAGTTTGTTTTTGCACACCCGCCAAAATTTAATATTGAGAAAAAATATTCAGAAAATAACTTCTATCAATGGCTGGAAAAAACGTGGCGCTTTCACCAGTTCGCGCTGGCATTCATACTATATATAGCAGGTGGTTGGCCATTTGTTGTTTGGGGCGTTTTCGTTCGGGTATCCGTCAGCATTGTCGGGCATTGGACCATTACCTATTTCTGCCATAACCCCGGCCCTGGCAAGTGGCGGGTAAAGAATGCGGCAGTGCAAGCGTCGAATATCCCCGGACTTGGTATTCTCACCTATGGTGAGTGTTGGCATAATAATCATCATGCTTTTCCTGAGTCTGCCCGGATAGGCTTAGAGCGTGGCCAATCTGATCCGACGTGGCGGTTTATACAAGTACTCTCTATTCTGGGTCTTGCCACCAGGATTGGTGTCCCCAGAGCAGCGAAATTACAAGATGATCTATCAAAAGTAAATTAACCAAACGCTGAAGTAGGTATAAATAAACAATGCCAGAAAACTGTACATTTAGTTGGGTGTTCCTAGCCATAGTAGTGCTGGTGTTAGCGGGAGTGGGTACCGTTGGGTACCTAATATTGCAACACCATTATAACAGCGAACCACTTAACGATATCGCAGAGGGAGTAGATACTGTTCAATCCGACATTGAAACAGAAAGGCAAGATTCGACAAATAACAGCCCGCCACTTCGTTACCCAAGTGTCGTCGGCGCCAACTACAAGTTCGATAACTACACGGATCTGGGTGAGGAGATCGCGATGCGCCGGTTTAGTATTCCGACTGGGGCGGTCGGCTCGATTGAACTGTTTACTGCCTATCAATCATATTTTTCAAATACCAATCGCCATCGCGACAAGATCGTAACTCTGGCCGATACAAACGCCGCCTTTTCCGATATTTTTCAGCATGAGTTTGGTTCATCAGCACATTGGCAGTCCATTACTGCGCATGTCGGTGAATTTTCCCAGGATAATTGCGGCGATATCACCATTGTCTACACGCTTGAGAACAGCGCGGTGACGGCCGTATTTATCGATAACCTGAAGGTGGAGTCAATCCTCAGTGACTCGCAATGCCCGCTGAATCCCGAACAGCTGCTCGACAAAGACGAAAACAAGCCAGACGAGATCGGTTTGATATTTGGTCGTTTCTGTCGAGAACGGGCAAGCTGCTTACAGAATTATTTCGTAAATCCGGACAACAAGAAAAAACTTCAATCCGAATGGCTCAACGTGGTGCGCGATTTGCGGGTCGAATAAACCCCGCTCACCGATGTTACAACCGCGCACCTTTCGTTGGTGTTACCGCGTTCGCACGATTCTACAGAGTAATAATCTGATCAGGCATATTACCGGATAAGGCGGAATAAAGATTGGGGAAACAGCCGATGGGTACACCATCAATGAGTTTATCGGCGATGTTGCGTTCGTAACAGCATTGGTCACAGCCCATCAGCAGCATACCTGTTTTTTTCGCTATCTTGGCCAGACGTTCGCCGATGGGGTCGCCTTTCACTAAAACGTAATTGTTATCTTCGAAGAAAAACATGCCGACGACTTCTACCCCGTGCGCGTTGTTTTCGAGTTGCGGTAAGATCATTTTGCCCAATTTATATGAAACAGTATGTCCTTGTGTTGAAAATATATATGCGACTTTCATGTGTTAGCCTCTGTGTAATAGATTGATAAATTATCCCTACCTGCGGAAGGCGCATTCTAACGCGCTGGCAACGAAAGTACAGATCAGGAATTAAACGAAAGAATGTTGAGCGAATACACGTTTGTTATACAAGCCAATAGGCCGATGCCAACAGCAAGATCACGCGGATTGCGGCTGGGTTATCGAATGGAATTGTTGTTCGAGATTCACCAACAGGTCATGGCGCGGTTTGCCAAGGTAATGGCCTTGCGCATAATCCACGCCGATATCTTTGAGGATTTGCAGGGTCTTGTGATCTTCAACGAATTCGGCAATGGTGGTTTTACCCAGGGCGTGGGCAATTTGATTCATGGATATCACCATGGCCTCGTCGACCTTGGATTGTGCGATGCCCTGGATAAATGATCCGTCGATTTTCAGGATATCCACCGGTAGGTGTTTCAAATAGGTAAAGGAACAAAAGCCGGTACCAAAATCATCCAGCGCCAGGGCACAGCCCATGTCTTTGAGTTTACCAATGAATTTGCGTGCGGCCTTGAGGTTGGCAATTGCCGCCGTCTCGGTGATTTCAAAGGTCAAGGTTGCCGGGTTGAGGTTGGTCTCGCGCAGGATGCCATGAATGATGTCCAGTAGTTCTGGATCATCAAAGGCGCGGCCAGAGAGGTTAACGGCAAAACGGGTGTTGAGATTGGCGTTGTGTAATTCCGCCAGGTATTGCATGGCGCGGGTCACTGCCCAGCGATCGATGCTGTGGATCAGACCAAACCGTTCGGCTACCGGGATAAAACCGCCGGGCATGATCGACTTCCCATCCGTGGTGGGCAGCCGTAACAGGACTTCATAACCATGCACGTGTGCGCTGGCAAGATGGAGGATCGGTTGATAGAGTAACTCAAACCGGTCATTGTCAATGGCGTCACGCACCCGCGCGATCCAGCCGATGTCTTCCGCCATGCCGGATTGTTCGCTGTCTTCGTGCTTATATAAATGCACACGATTACGTCCCTGTGATTTGGCAATGTTGCAGGCCAAATCGGCTTGGGCCAGGGCTGCTTCTGCGGATTCAGTTTGATTGTCGATAATGGTCGAGCCAATACTGCTGGTCACATTGAATGTCTGCTTGCCTTCCAAAAAGCTGTAGCGCTCAAACAGCTTGCGGATATTTTCCAGGGCGGGCAAAACATGTGCGCGTTCGATGTTGTACAGCAACACGGTAAACTCGTCGCCGCCAAAGCGCGCCACCAGGTCACCTTCGCGCACATTTTTCGTCAACAGCTCGGTGCACTCGATCAACAGGCGATCACCGGCGGCATGTCCCAGTGTGTCGTTGACGTATTTAAACTGATCCAGGTCGAGGTACAACAACGCACACTCACTACCGCTGCGCACCACCCGTGAAATCACCCGCTCCAGTTCTTTTTGGAAATAAGCACGGTTGTACAAACCGGTTAAGGCATCGTGCTGGGCCTGATAGGTGAGCTCACGCTCAAATTTCTTTTTATCCGTGATATCGCGCGCCGTGCCGCTAATGGAAAACACCTTGCCACCTTCATCCATAATTGGACGGGCGTTGAAACTGAGGTAACGCTCATTCCCCTGCTTGTCGAGGTGAATTGTTTCATATTGAATCAGCTCCTTACCTGCCAGCAAACGGGCAAAGGCGGCATCGTCGCGATTTCTGGAGCCAGCTGGGGCAAATTCAGAATAATGACGGCGCAACATTTCTTCGGGGGTATAACCATAAATGGAAGTGGCGGCATTATTCAAATAGGTGAATTCGCACTTGTTATTCATGCTCCAGAGTAGATCATGCGCAGTTTCGACCAGGGTGCGGTAGCGCGATTCGGCTTCGAGTAACAGGTGTTCGGAAGCCTTGCGGGCGGAGATATCCGCCACCAACAGGGTATAAAACAGTTGTTCTTCACGGTACATGCGGCTGACGCGCAACGACAGGGCAATGGATGTGCCATTGGAGTGACGGCCAAACAGTTCAAACTCCGCCACCGAACCGCTTTCACTATAGGCGCAGACATCGACCGTTGGCATGAGCCAACGCAAGTGTTTGCCGCGGATCTCGTGAGATTTAAAGCCAAATAATGTTTCTGCAGCCGGATTGAAGGTATCAATGGTTTGATCTTCGTTGAGCACGATGATGCCCTCGGCGGCATGATCAACAATGGCGCTGACATGCGACTCCTGATCCGCGAGGCGTTTAAAGACGCGACCGAGCATTTGGACCAAATAACCGATTTCGTCCATGGAGTGGGGACGCATTTGCCGGGCAAGTTGTTGATGGGTGGAGGCACCGCTGCCGCTGATCACGCTTTGTACGGGAATGAGCGCGAGTTTCAAACTGTGAATGGCCAATGAGGTGATGAGAATGGACAGCAGGGCAAAGGCCGACCAGGCCAGGACAATTTCATTGGTGAGAAAGCCGGTGCGCCACCAATAATATTTCATTAACACCGCGGTGGTCAGTATTGGTAAATAGGCACCGATTAACAGCATCTTGGTTTTCATGCTGACCTGAATCGTCGGTATGCCGATGTAGCGATTGAGTTGTCCCAAACGGGTGAGCGCCAGCATATAACCGGGCATGCCCACCAGCGCCGACATTACCAACTGTAATAACATGAAGTTGATGAGGCTCATCGCCAATCCGGTGGGGGGCGTATTAAAAACCGCCCAGTATTGGATCGTTGGCAGGGTCAGGACATAAACCAGGAAAAATGACCAGTAGGTGCTGCCGAAGGTGGTGAGCTGCCGGTTAAGTTGGTCAGGCAACGGGCTACCGTAGGGGTGCTGCGTGTGCCATTTAATGATGGGGGCAAGAAATTGATAAAAGTGTGTAATGACCCACAGCACCAGCAGGACGTAGCCAGCCAGTAAGGTATAACCGATGTTACTCTGGAAGAGGGCAACAACATCCACCATGCCATAAAATTGGGCGACGGCGTAACCCAGTACGGGTGTCAGCGCAAAACTGATACCGGTAATGAGAGCGAGTTGCCGTTGTAGTGGTGCGACGACTTTGTCCATTCTTATCTTTTAGTGTTTTTATTCGTAAAGCAGCACGGGGCCTGCTGGAGCTATACAGTGTCAAAAGCCGCCGTATCGTGCAGACGGGAATACACCTAGCCGTAATGCAGAAAAGAATGGCAGAATAACCACCCGCTTTCCATGAACAGGCGAAAAAAAATGGAAATAATTTTTCTCAGTAACTTGCCGGTGAATTTTCACGTTAATACTGAACTTATTGTATGCAAGATGATGATTGATATGATTTTATAAAGCGCCCAGTAATACAATGGGAAAAATTTCACCCGATTATGGGGCTTGACAATGACAAGAACATCAGGAGGAAGTTAACAATGAAACGTCGAGAATTTATTACGAAGGCAACATTGGGTGGATTGGTGGCGGGCGGCGTGATGCAACGCGCTGCAGCCGCAGAGAGTAAGCCGGTGATCAAATGGAAAATGATCACCACCTGGCCGAAAAATTTTCCAGGCTTGGGTACCGGTGCCAATAACGTCGCCCACTTGATCAATGAAATGAGCGGCGGGCGCATCGAGGTAAAGGTTTATGGCGACAAAGAACTGGTCCCGGCCCTGGAGGTATTTGATACCGTATCCAAAGGTGATGCGCAGATGGGCCATGGCGCGGCGTATTATTGGAAGGGCAAGAATGTGGCCTTCCAGTTTTTTTCTGCGGTGCCCTTTGGTTTTACTGCGCAGGAGATGAACGGCTGGTTGTATCACGGCGGTGGTTTGGAGTTATGGAAAGAAGCCTATGCACCATTTAATTTAATTCCGGCGGCGGCAGGAAATACCGGCGTGCAAATGGGCGGCTGGTTCAATAAAGAGATTAAATCATTAAATGACCTCAAGGGTCTGAAGATGCGCATCCCCGGTTTGGGTGGCGAAGTGTTGCAGCGTGCGGGCGGCTCACCGATAAATATTCCTGGCAGTGAACTTTATACTGCGTTGCAATCCGGTAATATCGATGCCACTGAATGGGTTGGCCCGTACAACGACCTGGCGTTCGGTTTTCACAAGATCGCCAAGTTTTATTATTATCCTGGCTGGCATGAACCCGGCACCACCTTGGAGGCGATCATCAATAAAAAGGCGCTGGAGGCCTTGCCCGCTGATTTGCAAAGCATCGTCTTGAATGCCTGCCGGGTCGCCAATCAGGACATGCTGGCCGAATACACCGCGCGCAACAATGCGGCATTACAAACCCTGATTAACAAACACAAGGTGCAACTGCGGCAATTTCCGGATGACGTGTTAAAAAAATTACGCGTACTGTCGGATGAGGTGGTAAGTGAATTGGCAAAAAAAGACGATCTCGCCAAACGCATTTTCTCCTCCTACAAAAAATTCCGCGACGACGTCAAGGTCTGGCACGACCTGTCCGAAGTGGCATTTTATAAAGCCAGGAGTTAAGGGGACCCATAAATGAATTTGTTACTGATACAGACGAGAGGGAGGAAACATGCCAGGCCCATCACAAACACCGGAACCACCCTACTATGCCGTTATTTTTACTTCTATCCGCACCCAGGGGGATAATGGTTATGGAGAAATGGCGGATGCCATGGAAAGGCTTGCGGCGAA
>JAYSTO010000032.1:0-23884 GCA_043719675.1 Gammaproteobacteria bacterium
GAACAAATTTATGGAAGTATTGGTCGAAGACACCAATAATATCAGCGGCACGTTTCGCTCAGGACAACATCAGCTTACCTCACGCGGTCCGAAAACCGAGCAGATGGATTCGTCCCAGCTGCGTTCCCTGTTTAATCGCGAGCAACGCCTGTACATAACCTATCGCAATAAGATCAAAGATATCGGCGCACGCACCGCCAATTTTGTCATGGGGCGCGCCAATGATTGCGATTTGATCATTGACGCGGACATGGCCTCACGGCATCACGCCGAGATCGTCTACCGCAAAGGTAAATTTGTGCTCATGGATCAAAGCACCAACGGCACCTTCGTCAAACACCAGGGCGGTAAAGAAGTGTATGTACAATCCGAGGAAGTGCCATTAACCGGCTCGGGATTTATCAGTCTGGGCAAATCCGTGACCGTCGACAATGAGAATCTGGTGTATTTTTCCTGCCAATAAAGCTCGCTAACTGTTCCCAAAAGGTGTCCACTTATCAGGACGCCTGAATAAACTACGCCGTTTTGTCATTTCGACCAACGAGACAAGCATAGGGATATGCGAGGTAGACAATGTCAGGAACAAATTGTCGAGAAATCCTTGCCTCACCCGACATCACGCCCACTCGCGGCACAACAGATTTCTCCCTCTGGTCGAAATGACAGAAAAGTGTGGCCCCCTAGTAACGAATCCCGGTTCCTTTGCGCAACAACATCACCGCCCAGAGATATAACGCCACAACAAACAACGTAATAATCATCAAGGCGATGACGATATCGATGTCACTGACGCCCAGCATGCCATACCGCATGGCATTGATCATGTACAACACCGGATTGGCCAGCGAGACGGTACGCCAAAACTCACTGAGCACATCCACCGAATAAAAAATGCCGCCCAGATACGTTAGCGGTGTGAGGATAAAGGTCGGTACGATGGAGATATCATCGAAATTTTTAGCATACAGCGCGTTGATAAATCCACCCAGGGAAAATAAAGTCGAAGTCAGGATCGCAACCAGTACTACCACGCCGATATTGTGCAGCTGGATATCAACAAAAAACGCAGCGACCACCCCCGTTACCAAACCCACCACCAGACCGCGTGTCAAACCACCGCTAACAAAACCAATCACAATGAGATAATTCGGCATCGGTGACACCAGCATCTCCTCAACATGGCGCTGAAACTTGGCACTAAAAAATGACGATACCACATTGGCATAGGAATTGGTGATCACCGACATCAGCACCAAGCCGGGCGCAATGTAATTGACGTAGGTTTGGCCGTGGACATCCGCCAATTGCGAACCAATCAGCTTACCCATGATAATAAAATACAAGGCGGTCATGATCGCCGCCGGTAACACCGTCTGAATCCAGATGCGGATAAAACGCATAAACTCTTTCATCAGGATGGTATTGAGCGCTACCCATTGTTGTTGCCAGGTCATAAATCCTCCCGCTCAACCAGATGCATAAACATCTCTTCCAGCCGATTGGTTTTATTGCGCATACTCACCACGTCAATACGCATTGCCGCCAGCTGTTGAAACAAATCATTCAGGCTTTGTTCTTTATTAATGTCTACTGCCAGCGTGGATTCATCAATCAATTGCACGGTATAGCCGGACAGCATTGGTGCTTGTGTCAGTAATTGTTTGATGTTCAAAACAAACGATTCCACGTGCAATTTCATCAGCAGTGGTTTTAATTCGCTGCTGGCAACGGTCAAGCCGTTACTGATAATGGCGATGTAGCGGCACAGATTTTCGGCCTCTTCCAGGTAATGCGTGGTTAAAATAATCGTGGTGCCTTGTGCATTGATGGTGCGCAGGAATTCCCACATGGAACGGCGGATTTCAATATCCACGCCCGCCGTTGGTTCATCCAGAATCAATAAACGCGGCTCATGCACCAGCGCACGGGCAATCATCAAACGCCGTTTCATGCCGCCGGATAATTCCCGGGCCATATCGTGGCGCCTGTCCCACAAACCAAGCTGCGTCAAATATTTTTCAGCACGGGTTAAAGCGGTACGTCGCGGTATGCCGTAATACCCGGCCTGATTCACTACAATCTCACCCACCGGCTCGAATTGGTTGAAATTAAATTCCTGTGGAACCAAACCGATGCAACTCTTCGCCTTGGTCAGCTCGGTATCAATATCGTAACCAAATACCTTGACCTGCCCCGCAGTCTTTCTGATCAAGGAACAAATAATACCAATTGCAGTTGACTTGCCTGCACCGTTGGGACCCAGCAACGCAAAGAAATCGCCTTCCTTTACCTGGAGATCAATGCCCTTGAGTGCCTCAATGCCGGTCGCATAGGTTTTGCGTAATCCTTGTATGGATAAAGCCAATGTCACGGAATCTTACTCACTTTTATAGCCTTCACTAATCTAACCACACCCGCGCATTGCGAAACAAACGTAACCACGGCGCGTCTTCACGCCACTCACGCGGATACCAACTGTGTTGCACGGTGCGAAATACCCGTTCGGGGTGCGGCATCAGGATCGTCACGCGGCCATCCAAGGTTGTCAGACCGGTTATACCTGCCGGTGAACCATTGGGATTAAACGGATAGTCCTGGGTGGTCTTGCCGTTGTGATCCACAAAACGCATGGCCACGACACCGGCCTGTTCGGCGTGTTGCTGCGCCAGCGCATCGGCAAACACGGCCTGGCCCTCACCGTGCGACACCACAATCGGCAGGCGTGAACCGGCCATGCCCTGGAATAAAATCGAGGGCGAAGGTTGAATCTGCACGAGAGACAAACGTGCTTCGAATTGTTCTGATTGATTGCGCAGGAAACGCGGCCAGTGTTGTGCGCCGGGAATAAAATCCTTCAGTTGTGACAACATCTGGCAACCGTTACAGACACCCAGGGTAAAGGTATCCTTGCGTTGGAAAAAAGCGGCAAAATTATCCCGTGCACGATCATTTAATAAAATGGATTTAGCCCAGCCACCACCGGCACCCAACACATCACCGTAAGAAAAACCACCGCAGGCGGCCAGGCCTTCAAAATCGGTCAGTTCGATGTCACCACTGAGGATATCGCTCATGTGGACATCAACACATTCAAAACCGGCGCGATCAAAGGCTGCTGCCATTTCGACATGACCGTTAACACCTTGCTCGCGCAATACCGCCAAGCGCGGCCGCACACCGCGTTGAATATACGGACGCGCCAGATCCTCTTGCGGATCAAAACTCAGGTGCGCATGTAAACCCGGATCGTGTGCATTTAAGATCGCATCGTATTCCTGTTTGGCGCACTCCGGATTATCCCGCATGGCCTGTATTTGATAACTCGTCGCCCACCACATGCGTTGCAATTCCACCCGCGAACTTTGATATATCGCGTGCTTGCCATAAAACAACCGCAAGGTGTCGCTCTGATTGAGCGTGCCAATCACATGACTGTGGTGCGCCAGGCCTGCCTCGCGCAATACCGCCAGCACATCTTCGGTATCCTGGTGTTGCACTTGGATTACCGCGCCTAATTCTTCATTGAATAACGCGGCGATGTGATCCTGGCCCAAATCATCCAGGTGTACATCTATTCCGCTATGTGCAGCAAAGGCCATTTCACATAAGGTCACGAACAAACCACCATCACTGCGATCATGATAGGCGAGTAGCAAATTGTCCTGATTGAGGGTCTGAATAGTATTAAAGAAGGCGATCAGTGTTTGGGGATTATCCAGATCCGCTGGCACATGGCCTACCTGCTGATAGACTTGCGCCAGACATGAACCGGCCAGGCGTCGCTGGCCTTTGCCAATGTCAATCAAGATCAAATCGGTATCACCAACATCACAGCGTAATTGCGGTGTCAGTGTTTTACGGACATCCGCGACCCGCGCAAAGCCAGTAATGATCAAGGATAAGGGTGCGGTGACACTGCGTGGTTGACCGTGCTCCTGCCAGACGGTTTTCATCGACATGGAATCCTTGCCCACGGGTATTGCAATCCCCAGGGCTGGACACAATTCCATAGCCACTGCCTTCACTGCCTCAAACAAACCCGCGTCTTCACCGGGATGTCCGGCGGGGGCCATCCAGTTGGCGGATAAAACAATGTCACTGAGTTTATTAATTCGTGCCGCCGCAATATTGGTGATCGCCTCGGCCACCGCCATGCGTGCCGAGGCGGCGTGATGCACAAGCGCGATTGGTGTGCGCTCGCCCAACGCCATGGCTTCACCCGTGTAACCATCGTAGCCGGTGGTGGTCACCGCGACATCAGCGACCGGCACTTGCCAGGGACCAACCAGTTGATCGCGTGCCACTGTGCCGGTCACACTGCGATCACCGATGGTGATCAAAAAATTTTTCGCCGCCACGGTCGGCAAATGCAGAATCCGTGTTACGGCGTCATCGAGTTTAATGGCTCGACTGTCAAATTCGGTTTTATGAAACGGCCGGTGTTTGACATTGCGCACCATCTTCGGCGGTTTCCCCAACAACACGTCGAGTGGCATATTAATCGGAGTGTTATCAAAATAACCATCCCCCACCACCAGTTGTTGTACCTCGGTGACTTCACCCACCACCGCATACGGACAACGTTCACGTTCACATAACTCAATAAATTCCGTCAGCTCTTCGCGCTCAATGGCAAGCACATAACGCTCTTGCGCCTCATTACACCAGATTTCCAGCGGCGACATGCCGGGGTCATCATTGGGTATGGTGCGTAATTCAAATTGCGCACCACGTGCACTGCCATGCACCTATTCCGGTAAGGCATTGGACAACCCCCCTGCACCCACATCGTGAATACTCAGGATGGGATTACTGCTGCCCATTTGCCAGCAACGATCGATCACCTCTTGCGCACGGCGTTGCATCTCAGCATTGCTGCGTTGTACCGAGGCAAAATCCAGATCTTCCTGGCTGCTACCCGTGGTCATCGACGAAGCAGCGCCGCCACCTAAGCCGATCAACATCGCCGGGCCACCGATGACGATTAAAGGTGATCCCACCGGCAGATCTTGTTTGGTGATGTCCGCCGCACGAATATTTCCCACCCCACCAGCCAGCATGATCGGTTTGTGATAACCACGTACTTCAACTCCGTCAGGGCCTGGCACTTGTTGTTCATAAGTACGGAAATAACCGCAGATATTGGGGCGGCCAAATTCATTGTTGAAGGCCGCCGCACCGATCGGCCCTTCCAGCATAATGTCCAGGGCAGAGGCTATGCGTGATGGTTTGCCATGATCGATCTCCCACGGTTGTGGCAATGCCGGCAGACGCAGATTCGACACTGAAAAGCCACACAATCCCGCCTTGGGCTTGGAGCCGCGACCGGTTGCCCCTTCATCACGGATCTCCCCGCCTGAGCCGGTTGCCGCACCGGGATCCGGCGCAATCGCCGTGGGATGATTGTGGGTCTCGACCTTCATCAAGATGTGCACCGGCTCGTGGCTGTAGTGATAAATTTGGGTTCGGTCATCCGGGAAAAAACGTTCGGCATCAAACCCTGCCATCACCGCCGCGTTGTCCTTATATGCCGACAAGATGCCTTGGGGGCTGTGTGCATGCGTATTGCGGATCATATTAAACAGTGATCGATCCTGGGGCTTGCCATCGATGATCCAATCCGCATTAAAAATCTTGTGCCGGCAATGTTCGGAGTTGGCCTGGGCAAACATCATTAATTCAATGTCATTGGGATTGCGGTTGAGCATCTTGAAATTCTCAACCAGGTAATCCACTTCATCCTCGGCCAAGGCCAAACCCCAGGCGTGATTCGCCGCAAGCAACGCTTCACGACCACCCTGCAGGATATCCACACTTTGTAACGGTTTGGGTTTTGCATCAGAAAATAACAGCGCCGCATCATCTTCATTACTCAGGACGATCTCGGTCATGCGATCATGCAACAGCGGTTTAATAAGATTGAGTTGTGCCTCACTCAGCGATCGGGCTGACTCGATAAAATAAGCAATACCACGTTCAACGCGTTTGATCACGGGCAGGCCACAATTGTGTGTAATGTCGGTGGCCTTGCTCGACCAGGGTGAAATCGTGCCGGGACGTGGGATGACTAATAATAATTGGCCGTGCGGCGAGGTCATGACGCCATCGCCATAATGCAATACCGACTGGAGTTTGTTGTGTTCGTGCGGCTGCAATGCTCGCTCAGTGGCGACAAAGTGCCAGAACTCGGTAGCAACCGTATGTACCTCGGGAACCATCGCCACCAGTCGTTGTTGCAACTTGGCTAAGCGAAATATTGATAAGGCAACACCACCTCGTAAACGCAGCATCAGCTTCTTCTTGTTGGGGAAGGATTCGGGATCACTATGATACTGTATGCCGCCGGGTGCGGCCAGTGCCCTGCACTCTTACCAATTTGCCGATTCTTGCAACTGCGCCATGAGTGTGTTTAAACCAATCATGTGCAGATCCACCACACACACCAGATTGGCAACGCTACAGACCGACCACACCGGTCCGCGTACAATCCAGCCGCCCGGCGGTGTCCACCCCGCCATCTGGGTAAACATCGACAATTGATCTGCATTGCCTTGCACAATGCGTTTGTAATCATGCGCAAACTTGGCCAGACCCGGTAACAAGTCGCTACCGGGGGGGCAATAACCTTCGACCAGGGCACCGTCATCGCGGAACTTACACACTGCGAGAACACCATCCAATGCCAATAATTGCTTAATCATGCCCACCTCTAGCCATTGAGCACGCTATAGATATGATCATAATCAACCTTGTTATTGGGAACGACCACGCCATATTCATCATTAACCACGGCGGTCCACTCAAAGCCCACCAGACTAAAACCATTCACCGGATAGAAACCCTGCATACCAGTGATTTTCTCCCAGCCCCGCGCTTGCATCGTTGCGATCGCCATGTTCGCCACACACACGTGGCAGAGCAAGTCCAGTACGGTGTCGTTCAATTTACTGCCGTTGGCAATGCGGTGTTCCTGTAACTCGCCCTTGGGGCTAAAGCGAAACGCCCCCTCCACGCCAGCAATGTTCATTAATGTGTCCAACTTGGCCATTGTTGTTACCCTTTAGACTAATTGTCCTGTCTGTTGCGGAACCTGCTCGATCAGTAACCGCATCACCTCACTGAGGTTGGCAGTACGGTGATCAAGAAAACAAAATACATTACCAATCACACACACACTAAACTGCTGACCACGCACGACCCAGCCACGCGCCGGGGCGCAACCACAGTCCGAACCCAGCGATTGCATCATATCAACCTGCATGTGCGAGGCCATGGTGGTGGCGCGGCACATGATCGAGGCCATACGCGCCAATTCATCGGTCAGCTGACCGGCATAGGAAAAGCGATCACCACGATAGGAATATTCGCCAGCGGCGAGCACCCCCGGTACCCGGCTGAGGTTTTGGATTAAACTCATTTTCTTTTACTATTCATTGGTAAACCAAATATTTGAGTGAAACACCGTACGTTGTCGCGTACAATACCGCACGGAACATTGTGCGTCGCGAGCTACAATAGTAGACATGAGTCCAACGCAACTTTCAACCCCTGACATGCCTGATATCACCACTCCCACTATTGCCAACCTGGTACGTCGCTTGATCACCCTGGTGTATGATGGCTTGGTGTTATTTGCGGTGCTGATCTTTGCCAGTGCGGTGACCTTGCCTTTTCGCAATATGGCACTGCACAGCGCATATCAACCACTGCTAACGCTGTATTTTGTGGGCGTGACCTTTTGCTTTTTTGGCTGGTTTTGGACCCACGGCGGCCAAACACTCGGGATGCGTGCCTGGCGGTTACGCCTGGAACAAAAAAATAGCAGCTTGCTAACCTGGCGCAGCGCCCTGTTGCGCTTTATCCTGAGCTTGCCACTCTGGCTTTTTATTCTGGCGGTGATATTGCTGGGTTATGTCCCGCGCAGTAACACGGATACGGCACTCGCCACCTTACGCAGTTTGCCGACCTGGCCATTTTACCTCGTCGCTATCGTCTGGATCATTATCGATCACCTCCCCAACAATTGGCGCGATCGTTTGACACACACCCGCGTCATCGTCTTGCCGAAACAACTTTAACAAACAGGCGCGTGCCGCGCCTTGTTATCACCCTCACTGAATGACAGTCTTAGTTGGTTTTTTACGCGCAGAATACGTCACCAGCATCACGCCCACAACAATGAATAAAATACCGAAGGTCTTCGTCAGCGAAACACTTTCTCCTAGTCGTGGCCAAACCACCGCAACCACATACACCAATACATAACTCAGACTTAACATCGGATAGGCAAAACTCAGTTCATATTTTGCAAGCGCCGCCATCCAAAACAACATCGACAAGGCATAACACAGCAGGCCGAGACCGAGCCACAAAACAGCCGGTAAAAAAACCATCCATTGTGCCGTAATACTGAACAGCTGACGAACAAGGTCATGCGTGGCAACTTCCAGCATACCTGTCTTGAGAAATAATTGCGCCGCAGCGGACAACACCACACTGGCAAAAATAAAAAACATCCCACGGCGCGTTGTGTGTTGCGAGGTCATGTCTGCGCGATCAGCGCGATCCCCAGCACAATCAACATCACCCCTAACCAGCGTACCGGCGTAATGATTTCATTTAGGTAAAAATGCGACACCAGCATGACGAGGATAAACCCGGCACTCAAAAACGGGAAGGCCTTGCTCACCTCCATGAAATACAACACGGCGAGCCACAAAATTATCCCTATCACCAGGCTGGCAATCGCCCAATAGGTTTCGCGGACACTAAAAATGCGAATAATAAAATGTGATCTATCCGGCAGCGCCAAGGCCTTGTTGGCGCCTAATTTCTGAAGTAATTGGCCGATGGTGACAAAAAACAGTGAGCCAACAATGAATGCATATTCCATTGGTTATGCCCTTATCACGCACATGTCAGATTGCCTTTTACACCTTGTAGCAGATTAGATAGTGCTCGCATTAGTCGGTCTCTACCACTTGCCAACAGAGCTTGCCTTCGCGACCAGCAATAGATCTTGCGCTAATGGCACCCATTGGGATGGTATCAATGGCAGGGACTAACTGCTGGAGCGGCACAAACTCAATCTGTTGTTGGCGTGCCAACTGCAGGAATTGCCGGAATAATTCCGACTTGGCGATCCCTTCCACCTCGGCATGAATGGTCAAGACATTTAATTGGTTTGGTTTAATTAAGGCTAGCAATTGTGCATTGTAATTTGCGTCAGTGACTCCGTGCTGTCCCACCATCTCGTCATACGTCGGTAGCGTGACGGGGATTTGTGGTGCGCAGAATTGGTTGCCGACGCGTGGTCTGAAAATATGTGTGCCACGGCAATCACTATTATAAACAAACCCAAACTTTTCTTTTTCCAGCAACACCTGTTCGGTACACTTCCACCCCGCTGCGGCGGAACAAGTGATACGTCGGCCTACTGCTTTTGTTAATGCCTCCAGCCCCAACTGGATGTCATGTTGGATCATTGCCGCAGTCATCCGTTCCACTTTCGACTGCCAGCGATGATGATCCCAGGCATGTAAACCTATTTCATGTCCGGCCTTATCCGCGGCGCGAATGACATGACCAAGCCGTTGCGCAATCTGCGCGCCCGGCCAGAAGGTGCCGCGCAATAATATGTCCCACCCATACAGGCTTGCGGCTTTAGAGCGCAGCATTTTCAGCAGAAATTTAGCTTTGAGTAACCGCCACAGGTGCCGACCCATGTTGTCAGGACCCACCGAAAAAAAGAAACTCGCCTTTAGATTAAATTCGGTGAGTATTTCAATTAAACGCGGCACTCCATCGCGGGTGCCACGATAGGTATCCACGTCCACACGCAAACCAACCAGTATCGGAGCACTTGCGACGTCTGTTGTCATTGAGGCTGTGTCATCCGCCCACAACGGGGATTAACTCTTCTTACCGGATGGGTTGGTTTTTTCCCCCAACCCGGAGCTGGCTTTATAATCCTGAAGGAAAAAATCCAGCGTGTCGGCAACCGACACATCAAAAGAAATCTTTGGTTGCCAAGCCAAGAGGCGCTTTGCATTGTCAATGCTGGGCTTGCGATGCTGTACATCCTGATAACCTTCACCGTAATACGCGCGGCTTTCCGTGGCATGCATCCCGGCAAACGGCGGGAAATGTTGCCGTAATGGATGAGCATCAAATTTTTTGCAGAGGATTTCCGCCAACTCACGAATACTCGCTTCATTGTCGGGATTACCAATATTGATAATCTGACTGTCACACACCCCCTTGGGATTTTCAATGATCCGGAATAAACATTCGACACCGTCATTCACATCGGTGAAGCAACGCTTCTGCGCACCGCCATCAATCAGTTGGATCGGGGTGCCTTCGACCAGATTGAGAATTAATTGGGTGATCGCCCGTGAACTGCCGATGCGCGCCGATTCGAGCGTATCCAGACGGGGACCAACCCAGTTAAACGGGCGAAACAGGGTAAACTTAAGATCTTGTGACTGGCCGTAGGCCCAGATCACCCGATCCAACAACTGTTTGCTGGCGGAATAAATCCAGCGCTGTTTGTTGATTGGGCCAAGGATCAGGTTTGATGTATCTTCATCGAATTTTTCATCGGTGCACATCCCATACACTTCCGAGGTGGAAGGGAAAATGATCCGCTTGCCGTATTTCACGCAATAACGAACGATGCGCAGGTTCTCCTCAAAGTCCAGCTCAAATACGCGCAACGGATTACGCGTGTATTCAATCGGCGTGGCGATGGCAATCAACGGCAGGATCACATCGCATTTTTTCACATGGTATTCAATCCATTCGCGATGGATGGCAATATCACCTTCATGAAAGAAGAAGTTGGGTTCATTACTGAAACGCTGAATCGCGTTATTATTTAAATCCAAACCATGCACTTCATATTGCCCGCTTTGTAACAGGCGTTCCGTCAACGCATTACCGATAAAGCCATTCACGCCCAAGATCAGCACACGGGTTTTCTTGGCGGTGGCACCAGATGAAACGGCGGCACCTAATCGAATACCTGCCACTAAATTCAGTTGTTGCGCCAGCTGCGTTCCAGGCATGAAGATATCACCCTCGATTTGCGCGAACTTCACCGTGAGCGCACCTTTGCCGCAAGCAATGACCAAGGGAGCTACGGACATTACCGTGCCCGGTTGTTTGGCGTGTTTAAACTTATCGTCAGCACTGGTTTCCCAGATGCGTATTTTACCCAGACCACGTTGGGTGAACGCACCGGGATACGGGCGCGTCACGGCACGAACTAAATTATGTAAAGTATTGGCGGGTTTGTTCCAATCTATTGCACCATCGGCCGCAGTACGCCGTCCGAAGTAAGTGGCCTGAGAATGATCTTGTGGTGTACGCGGCGCCTTGCCGGTTTTAATCGCGGGCAGGATTTCATCGAGCAGCATTGCGGCGGCGGCCACGACTTTTTCATTGAGCGTTTTCGCCGTGTCCTGTGCATCAATGGTGACGCCACGCGTTGCGACAATATCACCGTCATCGGCACGCGGTGTCATATGATGCAAAGTAACGCCGGTTTGCGACTCGCCATTAACCAGCGCCCAGTTAATCGGCGCACGACCACGGTATTTAGGTAATAGCGAACCGTGCAGATTAAAACAACCGGACTTGGGAATATCCAGGATGGCCTGGCTGAGTATATCGCGGTAATAAAATGAAAATAAAACCTCAGGTTGAAATGCGCGAATCTTGTCGAGCCACAGGGGGTGGTTGATATCATTCGGTGAAAATACCGGGATGCCGTGCCGCGCCGCCAATTCTGCCACCGACTGGAACCAAAGATTCTCCCTCGGATCATCACTATAGGTAAATACCGCCTTGATATCGAAACCGTTACGTAATAATGCCTCAATGCCTGCGCAACCCATATTGTGATAAGCGGCAACAATCGTTTTCATTTTATTTCCTAGTAGTTAACAAATATTAGTTTCAATCGACTCAGGTTGCCTTGCTGTCACCAATCACTTCGCGTACAAAATAACGGGGCCTGGCACGCACGTCATTGTAAATGCGGCCAATGTATTCACCCAACAAACCCAGGCCCAGAAGTTGTGCGCCGATAAAAACAAAGAGTACCGCGAAAATGGTAAACATGCCTTGCCCCGCCCATTCCGCGCCATAGAAGAGGCGCACAACAATCAGTAGCAGGCTGAATAAAAACCCAAACAGCGCGAACAGCCCGCCTAAGATACTCAATAGACGTAAAGGAAAGGTGGTCATACTGGTCAGCAGATCAAACTGCAAATTTATTAATTTCCAGACGTTATACTTGGAAACGTCTTTGCCCCGTTCCGCATGCTCAACTTTTACCTCTGCAGTGCGGTTCGCAAAGGAATTGGCCAACACCGGGATAAAGGTGCTGCGCTCATGACACTGCAACATGGCGTCCACTATCGAGCGGTGATAGGCGCGCAACATACAGCCGTAATCGTGCATCATCACGCCGGTGGCGCTGCGCACCGCCTTGTTAACGAGTTGTGAGGCGAGACGGCGAAACAAGGAGTCTTGTCGTTGCTGGCGTATACTACCCACGACCTGACAACCCGCTTCCATCGGTACCAATAACTTGGGGATTTCTTCCGGTGGATTTTGTAAATCCGCATCCAGGGTCACCACCACTTCACCCCGCGACTGCGAAAACCCAGCCATGATTGCTGCATGCTGGCCGTAATTGCGATTGAGGAATACACCAACAATATGTTTATCTTTATCCTGCGCGGCACGACGAATGATATCAACGGAACGATCCCGACTACCATCATCGACCAGAATTATTTCAAACGACTTGTTTAAAGTGTTGCAGGTCTTGACACAACGCGCCAGCAGTTCATCCAGATTCGCCTCTTCGTTGTAAACCGGAATCACCAGGGATAACCATGGAGTATTCATTTTTTTGTCCCCGCTAGAATTTCTTTAATTGCCGCTACCACGCGATACACATCGGCATCCTGCATATCCGGAAACAGCGGCAAGGAACAAATACGCTCTGAGTTCCAGCAGGTATTGGGTAACTGCGTGTCGGTAACCCGGGTCATTTCACGGTAAAACTTTTGCGTATGCACCGCACGAAAATGTAATCCCGTGCCGATGCCCTTCGCCTTGAGTGCCGCCATAAATTGGTCGCGGCTCATCCCGGCCTTATCGATATCCAGGCGGACTATATATAAATGCCAGGCATGGTCGGTTGGATTTGCCGGTACTTGCAAGGGGGTTAGTTCACTCATGTCTGCCAACAGGGTCGCGTAGAGCTGCGCCAACTCAGCGCGGCGATGATTCATCGCGGCTAAGCGTGCTAATTGGCCGATGCCCAACACCGCATTCATATCCGGCAGATTGTATTTAAATCCCGGTTCGATCACTTCGGCCTGGGGCGCACGCCCGTGCGTCTGCCGATCAAATGCATCCACGCCCAGGCCGTGAAATTTGGTGCGCCGGATACGTTCCGCCAGCGCGGCATCATCGGTGCAAAACATGCCGCCTTCACCCGTGGTAATATTTTTAATCGGATGGAAAGAAAAAATCGCGGTGCCCTGCGCACCAATAAAACGGTTTTTATATTTACTGCCCACGGCATGGGCCGCATCTTCTACCAGCGGTATGTTTTTATTCTGTGCCAATTTACGCAACGAGTCGAGTTCGAGTGCAGCACCCGCGAAATGCACGGGCACCATCAACCCGGTCCGCTCGCTGATAAAAGGTTCAATGAGTTCTGCCGTGGTCATCAACGTGTCTTTATCCACGTCAACAAACACCGGGGTTGCGCCGCTCAGCACAATGAGATTCACTGTCGATACCCACGTCATGGATGGCGTGATCACCTCATCGCCAGGGCCGATACCCAGCACGTGTAACAACAGGTGCATGCCCGCCGTCGCTGAGGCTAATGCTACTGCGTGTTGACAACCGATGGTCTGGCAAAACTGTTGCTCAAACTCCGCCGCCTTGGGTCCAGTGGTAATCCACCCGGAGCGCAGCACCTCGGCGACAGCAAGAATTTCTTGTTCACTGATGGAAGGGCGGGAAAAAGGTAAGAATGGGTTCGACAAGGGGTTTCCTAATTCGTGATTGTCAATGTTATCGGTGGTTAGACAGCAATTGTTATTTCAGAACCACATAGCTGCGCTTTGGCGCAATGATACACTTTTGCAGCATCCCCTCATAAATCTAGCGGATCCGGCGCATGAGAAAAATTCCCAACCCCAGGACGATCAATGTCGGCAAACCGGCAGGTAATAACGGATAATTGGTATACACCAGCCCCGCCTGACTGATTAGCCGGCTTAAAATAAAAAAGGCCAGCCCAATCAGAAAACCGATAAATACCCGCTGCCCAACGCCGACTCCGCGCATATTGCCAAAAATAAACGGTATCGCCAGAAACATCATCGCGGTAATGGTCAAGGGGCTGAATACCTTGATCCAGAATGACAGTTCATAATGTTTTGCATCAAGATGATTATCTTTTAAATAATCAATATAACCACGCAGCCGCCAGAGCGAGAGATCCTCAGGCGATACGGAAACGACACTGACAATATCGGGTTTTAACAGTGTTTTCCATGCCATGCTTTCGGCCGACGTTTTCGTAATGCCATCGGCGGAAATTTTTTTATGTTCAACGTTCTGTAACAACCAGCTGTCATCTTTGTATTCTGCCGACCGAGCCTGATAGGTTTCCCGCAATGAATGAAACTCATCGAACACATACAAATTAATACCAATTAATCTGCCATCATGTTCAACGCGACGAATGTGAATATAGGTATCACCATCACGCGCCCACAAGCCATAATCAGTATTCAAACTAATCAAATGCTCAATGGCGCGCACGCGATTCAGTTTGGCATACTGTACCGCAGGGGGCGCAACAACCTCGCCAATAAAAATGGCGGCCACGGTGATAATCGCAGCTGTTTTTAATACGGCACCGATCAGGCGCAACAGTGATACGCCGGCGGCACGCATTGCGATTAACTCGTGGTTACTGGCTAACATGCCCAAACCGAGCATGGTGCCAAGCACGGCAATCATTGGAAATATCTCATAAATCTTCTGCGGGGTTTTCAGTAGAATATAAAGAAACGCTTGCCAGTAAGTGTAATTAGCCTTGCCTATTTCACCTACCTCACCGGCAAAACTGACCAGAAAATCCAGGGTGAGAATTACCGCCAGGGCCGCGAGGATACCTAAGGTCACTGCCTTACCAATATACCGATCCAGAATATCCATATTATCTGCTTAAGCCACCGAGTAATTTACGCCAACGTAACTTAAATCCCGTCCAATCCAGATATAACAGCAACCCGGTGAGTAATGCCAGTAGATGCACCCACCACAACCCTATCCAGGGTGAAATAATACCGCGGATTATCCAGGCGGCTGACACGTTTAACATGTTTGAATAAATAATGAAAATCAGCAGTGCCATCGCCAGCTTGGTGTAACGGCCCTGCCGTGGCGAAGTACGGCTCAATGGCAGCGACAGGATCGCCAAGACCAGACAGACTATAACCGAGGAAAAGCGCTTCTGTAATTCAGCCAGATCCGGCAATTGAGCCCGGTGCCATAAATCAATTGAGGGTATTGCCCTGATGCGTAACTCCGGCATTTTCGTTTCTCTGTCATCTTTCAACAATACCCCGTGACGTTCAAAACGGATGATCGCTGAGCGTGGTTGTTGGCCCGGTCGATCCGAACGAATTTGGGTGTCATAACGATAACCGTTTAACATCACGAAATATTTGTCACCACTCTCTTCACTGGTCATGCGTATGCCACTCATGGCACTGATAATGGAGTTTTTATATTTATCATCCTGCTGCAAAAAGACATTACCCATCGCGCCGGTCTTGTCATTAAATTCCTCAATATAAAAAACACCCTCGCCATGTGTCAGTTCTTTGAATCTGCCCGCTGCCAGTCCTTCGAGTTCGGATTGTTCTTTGGCCTGCTTGAGCAGCGTCTCCCCTTTTGCTTCGGCCCACGGCGCCAGGAACAAGGCTAAAATTCCAACGATGAACGATAAAACCAGCCCCAACCCGAATAACGCACGCAAGACACGCCATTCACTGATACCGGAGGCGGCCAGTACGACCATCTCGTTGTCTTTATGTAAACGGGTCAGTGCCAGCAAGATACCAATGTAAAAGGCCAATGGCAGAATTACGACCAGGTTGCTAATGCTATCCAGTCCGAGCATGGTCATCACTGATTTTAATGGCAACGAACCACCCGCCACCTTGCTATACAGACTGATGAGCTGGCCGCTGACAAAGATCAGCAATAACACCGTGATCACGCCCAAAAAGGTGTAAAAAACATCTTTGATAATATATCGATCAATGATTAACACACTGTATTCCGTGCCTGCCTGCGCTGTGGCCGTAGTGTAACGTGATTTGAATCGGTGTAACCGCGATCGCCGATATAATTGCACTGTGATTGTTGCGCCATTCTCGCAAAAATCAGCGGAAATAGCAGCTTGGTTTTGCCCTGATCCACCTCGGCAACGGCGCCCACCGTTTAACCCGGGATGACTTGCTTCGCTTCGCTGTCCCACTTCGGCTATGATAGTGTGCCACTGCACAGGCTGTTCACCCGTCTGTGAGTTTTTCATTCGACACAAGAGGAATAGCATGGAAATCACGGTCAAATCGGTCGATGCCCAACGGCAACGTAGTGCCTGTCTCATCATCGGTGTCTATGAAGGCGCCGAATTAACCCCCAGTGGTAAGACCATTGACAAGTTAACCGGTGGTGCACTGAGTAAACAACTGGCCCGCGGTGATCTGAGCGGGCGCAGCGGGCAAGCGTTATTCTTATATGATCCACCAGGCCTGCTGGCGCCACGGCTATTGCTGATCGGCTGTGGTAAATCATCGGGGTTGTCGGTCTCGCAATACCGCGCCGTCATCACCGCCGCAACCCAAGCCCTGACCGATGCCGGAATTAAAGAAGCCATCAGTTATCTCGCCGAGGTCGAGGTGGTAAACCGTGCCACCGCCTGGAAAGTTCAATACGGCAGCGAAGCCATTATTTACAGCCTCTACCGGTTTAACCAATTAAAATCGGAAAAACCTGCAAAACCACCACCTGCACTCACCAAACTCACTTGGCATATCACAGACAATAAAGAGCTCAAGTCCTGCCAACGGGCTGCCAAGATCGGCCATGCCGTGGGCAATGGTATGGTATTGACCCGTGACCTGGGCAACCTGCCCGGCAATATATGCACACCCACCTACCTGGCCAACCGTGCAAAAAAGCTGGGCACAACCCTGGGCCTAAAAGTGAAGGTATTGGACCAAAAACAGATGCAGGCGCTGGGGATGGGCTCGTTGTTATCCGTATCACGCGGTAGCCGTCAGCCGCCCAAGTTAATCATCGTGGAATATCATGGTGCGAAAAATCCCGGTAATCCGGTGGCCTTGGTCGGTAAAGGGATTACCTTTGATTCGGGCGGTATTTCGATTAAACCCGCCGCCGCCATGGATGAAATGAAATTTGATATGTGTGGCGCCGCCAGTGTCCTGGGCACCCTGCATGCCGCCGCCGAACTTCAGCTACCGATTAATATCATTGGTGTCATTCCCAGCTGTGAAAATCTACCGGACGGTGACGCCAATAAACCCGGTGATGTAGTGACCAGCATGTCTGGTCAAACCATTGAGGTACTCAATACCGATGCTGAGGGCCGCTTGATCTTGTGTGATGCCTTGACCTATAGCGAACGCTTCAAACCCAAGACGGTGATCGATATCGCCACGCTGACCGGGGCCTGCGTCGTGGCCTTGGGCAATCACGCCAGCGGTTTGCTTGGTAATGATCAAGCCCTCATGGATAAACTCCTGGCCGCTGGCAACGAAAGCGCGGATCGTGCCTGGCAATTGCCGTTGTGGGAGGAATATCAGGAGCAGCTCAAGAGCAATTTTGCCGACATGGCCAACATCGGCGGCAAGGAGGCTGGCACAATCACCGCAGCCTGTTTTCTGTCACGCTTTGCCAAAAAATTCAAATGGGCCCACCTGGATATCGCCGGGGTGGCATGGCACGGTGGTGCCAGTAAGGGTGCCACCGGGCGGCCGGTCCCGCTGCTGACCCAGTATCTCATTAATGAATCCGGTTATTGACTGTGGTGACGAGCAAACATGACTCGCGTTGATTTTTATGTCAGCCCTGCCCCAACCAGCGCAGCCCGGCAACAATTGGCCTGTCGCATTGCGGAGAAAGCCTATCTAAAACAACACCCCGTTTATTTACATGTCGCCGATGAAACACAGGCCGAACAACTGGATACCCTGCTCTGGGTATTTCGTGCCGGTAGTTTTATCCCCCATTGCCGCAGCAATGATCCCCTCGCCGCCACCAGCCCGGTGTTGATCGGCAGCAATGAACCCCCGGCCATGGCGAATGGGGTCTTGATCAACCTGAGCGATGCGGTACCGGCCTTTTTCAGCCGTTTTGAGCGCGTCGCGGAGGTTGTCAGTGGGGATGAATCAGCGCGGCAACAGGCACGGCAACGCTATAAATTTTATCGGGAACGCGGTTACCCACTCGAAACCCATGAGCTATCCGACTAAGATAGTCATCATGGCAAAGACTCCTGACAATTTTAATACCAGCAACGACACCTTGCTGACCGCGCTGGAATCCATCAAGGGTCTGTTGGAACAGAATGAAGTAAAACTCAGCGCCGCACGCCACAGCATTAAACAAGCCACTCCGAACATAGATCAACTCTTTTCTGAACATGAGGAAGAGGTACCGGTTTTAAACGATATTGTCATCCCGGAGGAAATCCACAAACCCGGCGAACAAGGGATTGATCCCCTGGTGCTGAGCGCCTTCATTGATGAGATGCAGATCAAATTGGAAAAACGCCTGCGGGAAACACTCATGCAATCCGTAGTACGCGCGGAGAGCGACATAAAAAAACAAATCAGTGCTTATTTGAATCAATTACGCAAGATGATCAACCAAGATAGATGATGCCGCGTTTTAAGGCTTAGGCGCCACGGCACCATAACGGTCATCCATATAACACTGGCCTTTCGGCAACCAGGATGGCATTGCGTAATATTGCTGGCGGATATTCACCAGGATGGTGTCGCGATAAAGCGGATAATTAAACTCAGTCCCCACTCCCAAGTGAAATTGTGTGCCTTCAAACGGCAGAATGATATGTTCATAACTGCCAAAATATTTTGCGTGATTTTGCACATCCGCAGCATCCTGACTGATGATCATTATCGGTTGCCGATGGAGCTTGCGTAAATCCGTGAGCATGTCGTCTTGACGGCCGTGATGCGAACCCAGCCCCAAGACCATCACCGGCTTTTTGCTCCAATAAGCCAATACCGATGACTGTGAATAACTGGTGGTCGCCAGTTGAAAATTAAATTGAAAGGGTTTGATGGCCTCTAACAATGCTGAAGTACGGGTGGCAAAGATCAAATCCTGATAGGTCTCCGGATTATGCTTAAATGCATTGGGGATAGCCAGAATTAACACAACAAAGGCTATCAGGAAGATCAGGCTGGAACCCCACATAAAATGAAAACAGACGCGTAATTGTCCGTAATTCAAAAACGCCGCCAATGCCACAAACAGAAACGGATAAAAGCTCAATATCCAGTGTCCGCCGACGGTCTTGCCCAAGGCAATCAGCAAAAATAATAAAATCGGCACCAGAAACAACACCAGAAACAATCCTTTTCCGTCTTCCTTAATGGTCTTAATAAATTTCGCAGGGCTGCGCCATAAATAGAACAGCACTGGTGGTGTCACCACCACCAACAACAGCAGTAAATATTTACCCAAGGTGATTAAAGAAAACCGGAAATCCGAGGTACGGTTTTGTAAATTGAATAAATAATTATCCCAACAATGGGTGTAGTTCCAATAAAGATTCAAGCCGATAAAAGGCAAGGTACCCAGTACTATTAACAGGATACCCAGATAAGGCCGCCAGCCACGCCGCACAAACAGCAACAGGTAAGCCACGTAGGCCAAACCGAGTAATCCGGCAAAAAATTTCGAGAAAAACGCCAGACCCAGAAAAATTCCTGCCAGGAAATACCACAGCGGCTGATCGCGGCGTTGGGCGCGATAAAAACACCAGGCCGAGACAAACGACCAGAAGATCAACGGGGTGTCCGTGGTGATCAAGGGGATAAATAAATTGACCGGCGCCAGCCAATACAGCCCCGCCGCTAACACCGCCAACATCGCACCGCGGCCGCGCGCGTAGTAATAAATCGCCACACCAATGATCGTGGTGGTAATGATGGTGGGCAGGCGCAACCACCACACCGCATCACTGACTTGCAGCAAGCCCGCCAGCCACCAGCCCACCATCGGTGGGTGATCGTAATAACCGTAATCGAGCGCCTTGCCCCAGACAACAAAATAAGCCTCATCGCCGGTCATCGGTACAGTCAGCGCCACGCCCAGTTTTACCAACACGCTGATGGTGAGCAAAGCCCAAAATGCCTGGCGATCAGTGATGCGACTAAAAAACATACGGTACGTATTCTCGTTGTGTGTTGCAGCTAATGTTAACAGACTCTAACGTATTCTACCCAACACGGAACAGTCCGTTTGCGACGTGTTTGTGGTTATAATGTGCCACGTAATAACCTGTCAGCAAAGAACGCACCGTGGACAAGACCTATAACCCGCACGACATAGAACAACGCTGGTACCAAACCTGGGAAAAAAACCAATACTTTGCACCCCAGGGTAGCGGCCCGGCCTATTGCATCATGATCCCGCCACCCAATGTGACCGGTTCCCTGCACATGGGGCATGCCTTCCAAGACACGATCATGGATACCCTCATCCGTTATCACCGCATGTTGGGTGACAATACCCTCTGGCAGGCCGGTACCGATCACGCCGGGATCGCCACGCAGATGGTGGTGGAACGCCAGCTCAATGCACAGGGCCAGACCCGCCATGATATCGGGCGCGAGGCCTTTATTAAAAAGGTCTGGGAATGGAAGGCGGAGTCAGGCGGCACGATCACCCGGCAATTACGCCGCATGGGCGCCTCGCTCGACTGGACACGTGAACGTTTTACCATGGACGAGGGTCTGTCCGATGCCGTTAAAGAAGTGTTTGTGCGTCTGCATGACGAAGGACTCATCTATCGCGGCAAGCGTCTGGTGAATTGGGATCCGGTGTTACATACCGCCGTCTCCGATCTCGAAGTTATTGCCGAGGAAGAAACCGGGCACTTATGGCACCTGCGTTATCCGTTGAGTGATGGCAGTGGTTATCTCATCGTCGCCACTACCCGGCCGGAAACCATGCTGGGTGATAGCGCCGTGGCAGTTCATCCCGATGATCCCCGTTATCAGCACTGCATTGGTAAAACCATCACCTTGCCGTTGGTGAACCGCGCGATTCCGATCATTGCCGATGACTATGTCGATCCCGTTTTTGGTAGCGGTGCGGTGAAAATTACCCCGGCGCATGATTTTAATGACTATGCTGTTTGGCAACGACACAAAGATACTCTCAAGACTCAACCTTTCGGTGGTCTCATAAACATTTTTAAACCTGACGCGAGCATAAAAAACAGCGGCCTTGATGATTTCACCTTTGGCCACAGGGCAACGCAAGGTCAAACTGTGCTTGCCGATGGTGGCGGATTAGCTGGGAGGGCGACATTTGAATATATTCCGCAAGCCTATCGCGGCATGGATCGTTTTGCCGCACGTAAAAAGATCGTCGCCGAACTCGAAGCGCTAGGCCTGCTGGAAAAAATCGAACCGCATAAACTTATGGTGCCGCGTGGTGATCGCAGCAACGCGGTGATTGAACCGTATTTAACGGATCAATGGTATGTGAAAGTGGCACCGCTGGCGGAACCGGCGATCAAGGCGGTGGAAAACGGCGACATCCAATTTGTCCCAGACAACTGGAAAAACACCTATTTCGATTGGATGCGCAATATTCAGGACTGGTGTATCAGCCGCCAGATATGGTGGGGCCATCGCATCCCGGCGTGGTATGACACCGAAGGTAATATATATGTTGCACGCAACGAAGCCGAGGCACGCGTGAAATATAAATTAGCGGCGGATATCGCGCTCAGCCAGGATGACGATGTGCTCGACACCTGGTTTTCCTCGGCACTGTGGCCCTTCTCGACCCTCGGCTGGCCGAAACAAACCAGCGAACTAAAAACATTTTACCCCACCTCGGTGCTGGTCACCGGCTTCGACATCATTTTCTTCTGGGTCGCACGCATGATCATGATGGGAATTAAATTCACCGGTCAGGTGCCGTTTCGGCAAGTGTATATCCACGGCCTGGTGCGCGACTCACACGGCCAGAAAATGTCAAAGTCCAAAGGCAATGTGTTGGATCCGATCGATTTGATCGATGGCATCGATCTGGAAACGCTCATCAGGAAACGCACCACCGGTTTGATGCAACCCAAAGAGGCACCTAAAATCGAGAAGGCCACACACAGCGACTTCCCCAAAGGCATCTCAACATATGGCACCGATGCGTTGCGCTTTACCTTCGCCTCGCTGGCCTCCACCGGCCGTGACATTAATTTTGATTTAAATCGCACCGAGGGTTACCGCAACTTTTGCAATAAATTATGGAATGCCGCACGGTATGTGTTGATGAACACCGAGAGCCATGATTGTGGTATTGATAATAACGCCATCGAATTGAGCACCGCCGATCGCTGGATCCGCTCGCGCCTGCAACAAACCATTCACACCGTCAACACCTCGTTCACAGAATACCGTTTTGATCTCGCCGCCAATGCCATATATGAATTTACCTGGAATGAATACTGCGACTGGTACCTGGAATTATCCAAACCGGTATTAATGAACCCGCAAAGTTCCGCCGCCGCGCAACGTGGTACCCGCTACACCTTGATTAATATATTGGAAACGTTATTACGTCTTATCCATCCCATCATGCCGTTTATCACGGAAGAAATCTGGCAACGCGTTGCGCCATTGGCCGGTAAACAAGCCGCGACCATTATGTTGCAGGCCTATCCGCTGGCCGATACACAGTATATTGATAGTGCTGCACAGGACGACATCGAGTGGGTCAAGGCCTTCATTCTCGGTGTGCGCCAAATCCGCAGCGGCATGGACATCAAACCGAGTCAACCACTGCCCGTATTGCTGCAACAGGGTTCGGCACACGATCAGCAACGTTTGCATAACAATCAACACTATCTGATCAGTCTGGCGAAAATCAGCAGTATCACCTGGCTGCTGCCCACCGCTACCGCACCCGAAGCAGCGACCTCACTGGTCGGCAACATGAAATTACTGATCCCGATGGCCGGCCTGATCGATAAAGACGCGGAATCAAAACGCCTGAGCAAGGAGATCGACAAAAAAAACCAGGAGAAAGACCGCCTGGCAAATAAACTCACTAACGCCAGTTTTGTTGATAAAGCCCCGGCCGAAGTCGTCGCACAAGAACGTGCCAAGTTGGCCGCGATTGATATTGCCTTGCAGCAGTTGCGTGAACAGTTGGAAAAAATACAACACCTGTAACGACCGGCACACGGCGACAACACAGAAATCAACGTGCATTACCGCAGTTTGATTAAGGTATAAAAAGGCTGCCGTTGCGACTACGCTACTTGACGCTGAATTATATTCCGATGTACAACAGCACTTACGCGGGGAATACAAGGAACTACTTTCGGGGGAGCCGTGATTAACTACCCCCAATGACATCTAACGAATAACAGGAGCTTAATCATGGAACGAATCAAAGGTTCAGTCGGTAAAGGCGGAAAGAATTCCCCCAGTGATGTCGAAATCATCCAGACCTTATTGAACCGGCATCGTACCTCGTC
>JAYSTO010000311.1:0-4008 GCA_043719675.1 Gammaproteobacteria bacterium
TTCATCGGCCTGTTCACCTAAGCCCAGCATCACAGCGGTCTTGGCTGCAAATTCCTGGCACTGCGCTACTGCGGTTAATAATGCCAACGAACGTTGATAATCCGAACCCTTACGTACCCGTCGATATAAACGCGGCACGGTTTCGACATTGTGGCCCCACACCAATTGTTTGTTGCCCGGCGCGGTTTGAATGGCTTGCGTTATCGTTGCAATGGCGGCGGTTTGCGTCCGATGAAAATCCGGGGTAAGTAATTCGATGCCCAACGCAGGGTTCTGCGCGCGTAATTGGTGAATGCTCTGCGCAAAGATCGGTGCGCCGCCGTCGGTGAGATCATCGCGATTGACCGAGGTCAACACGACATAGTTTAACTGCATGGCCTGTACTGCGAGCGCCAAACGTTGTGGTTCATCCGTATCAAGACCTTGGGGTTTACCGGTTTTCACCGCACAAAATCCACAGGCGCGGGTGCAGGTGTCGCCCAACAACATGAAGGTCGCGGTACCTCGGCTCCAGCACTCACCACGATTGGGGCAACGCGCCTCTTCACAGACGGTATGCAAACCATTGTCATGCACGGCGCGTGTCGTCAGGGCATAGTCGCCGCCGCCCAATGATTGCCGCACCCAGATCGGCATGCGGCCGACGTTGGCCTCAGCGGAAAAATTAAATACCGGTTGCTCTGTCATTCGATACTCAGTTTATTGCGACAAAAAAAAAGGCGATGAAAGACGACCTCGATCGTCTTTCATCGCCCCTCTGTCCTGTCCACCTGAGAGCTTGCCCCTTCGGTGCTCGCCTGCCTGAATAACGAGTCTCTCCAGAGTCAACGTTGCAGTAGCGGTCCTTTGTGCCTGAGCGATTCCGGGCGGGTTGCGCCTTCGGCGCCTCATCTACCTGCGATGAGGTCTCTCCCACTGCTGCATTTGTTGCGGGGCTAAGTGTACTGGGCTTATCAGGCAAAACCAAGAAATAATTTTGGCGGACACGTGGGATTGTGACTCACAGGACAACTTCAGTAAAAGCACAGGCTTGGCCTGTCTTCTTCAGCGCCAGTCTATTGGTCGCATCCGGCATGGCCCCGGGGCGCGCGCCGGACAGACTCGGGAATTCACCTACAGGGCGCCACCAGGTGGGGAGGTCTATTAAATTTTACTTAAGTTTTTTTCCATCATACAGCATAGCCGCCTTACGTGCGTCTATACGATGGTACTTGCCGCTGTTATCCATACGATGGACATCTTTTGAAAATGAGACCTTGAACCCGTCTTTGGTCGCCTGCAACGTGGTGATGCTTAATGCGGAAACTGCATTCTCCTCCGCGCTCATTTGCACATAACCGATGTCACCTAAATAATTTAACTTGTCCCCATCGAGTTGATAGACGGCGGTGCCATAGGCATATTCCGCAGCGGCATCGGCAAGAATAAGATTTTTATATTTTCCTGCCTCATTCACACGTTGTTGTAAAACAACCGAATAGGCGTCGCCCAGTCCGCGCGTGGCGGACAGGATACTGGCCTTGGTTACCTCCGTCGCCAGAATAAATAACCGTAATCCGGAATCCTCCGCCGTGTCACTTTTTGCAGAACGGCAGGCGGCCAGCACACGCGTAGCGGATAATGCAAACATACCGGTACATTCTGTCAGTCCTAAATGATCCACCTTCACCTGAGCGGGCTTGAGATCGACAATACGATAATCATTCGAAGTGGTAGCCTTTTCGTTCTCCGCCCAACAGGCCGAGCCACTGACCAGTAATAATGCCAACAACCCGTTCGCACAATAACGCTGTAGTTGATTATTCTCGCTCATAAATACTCCAAAGGGCGGTTCAATAAAAAAGGGTTATCCTGGAATTCCCGCCTTTAGCGGACAGCGTTTAAAAATTTTAATCGGGCTGATACGGTCAGCCAATCCGGCGCCGGGCTTGAGCTTGGTACGAATCTCGAAGTGCAGATGATCCTGGCTATGCGGAAGATTACTGGCGTTACCGCTATTGCCTGTTGTCCCAATGGCATCATTCATTTCCACCTTGGCACCAGCGGCAACCGACGTTGTTTGCAGGTGGGCATAAAAAGCGTAATACACGGTGCCATTAAAATTGAAGGAAAGACACAACTGCCTTCCATAATCGCCATTATTTTTAATAAACTCAACCGTACCATCTGCAATGGCGTAAACATTGGTGCCAATGGCTGCGCTGAAATCCCAGCCTTGATGCGGCTTGGGGCTGCCATTCGCGAGTTTACGTACCATACCAAACGTATTGTTTTCGGACATGCCCCTGATTATGTTATTCACCAAAGGCCAAGCTATCTGAGTGTCGGACATTTCGTTCCCCTATTGATTATTCCGTTTAATTCTTCTATTGACGGTAAGCTAGATACTGATAGCTGTCAACCTGCTCATCGCTGTCGCCAATGTTAGCGCGAGCCGACTTGGCTCCGGGGTAAGCCAGACGTGCCCCAGATTAATTGCGCCGTACTCAATCATACGTGATTCCAAGGAAATGGGCGCCACTTAAGCATAAGTTTCCTGCTTTCATTGTGTCCCCCGTTTTGGTAGTTTATCCTTAACACTTGTTGAAAAATGCATTACTCTCATTTACTCGATGAATATTATTCAAACCGATTAACGTCGGCGGCCAGTAGCCTATTATTTTATATAGATTCCGGCTCGCACTGCGTTTGGCCGGAATGACAAGATTCGATTGTTTATCCCCACTAACAGGACGTTGTCGATGACTGTTAATGCTGTATCCCTTCGCATCACCACGCTTACGCAGGCGTTTCGCCGTTTTGCGCCGTATCTGCAACCGGATTTGCTGCGCATGATGGTCAATGCGGTCGTGGTGCTCGCCGCCACCGTCTGTTCTGCGCTGCTGATCTGGATGGTGGGACATGGCTTCGATCTGTTGCATGCCAGCCGTTTCCAGGAATTGCCGCAGTATTTTCTGGCCGTCACCGCGCTGGTGTTGTTGTTGCAAGGCTTGCGTTACATAAATTACTACTTGTACGAATGGATGGAGCAACGCGTAATCTTTTCGATTCGTCGTGCGCTCTATGCACAACTGCTGTTGTTGTCGACGCCGGTTAAAACACACTATGCGGCGGGTGATCTATTGACGAGACTGGCGCAGGACGTCAGCCGGGTGTCACAGTTGTTAGTGTTGGTGCCCGGTCAATTGTTTGCGTATGGCCTGACCTTTCTGGTGTATGTGACGGTGTTGCTGTGGCTGGAGCCGCGCTTAACCGTGGTCGCACTCGCCTTGTTGCCCTTGTTTTGGCTGCATCAACGCTACTTCTCGGTGCGTACGCGTCGCTCCTCCGGGGCGTTTCTTGCCCGCCAAGGAGATCTGAGCGCGTTTGAAGAACAATCGCTTGCCAATCTGCAGGGGATCAATTCATTCAATGCCGAGACCGCGATGTTGACGCGCTTTGCGCGACTGTTTTCCGGTTTTCGACTTGCGGCCATGCGTAATTTGTTGACGCAGAACGCCTTTGTCGTAAGCTTTGAATTGCTGGCGGCGTTATGTGCCATTGTGCTGGTGGTGTTCGGCGTGGAGGCGATTGGCCGTGGTGCGCTGACGCTGGGAGGACTGATCAACTTCCTCTTATATATAGGCTACCTCGCCAAACCGCTGCAGGGCCTGGCCAATATTCCGGTTGAATCGCAGATCCGCACCGCCGCTGCCGCGCGTGTGGCGGAAATTCTGGACACGCTGCCTGTGGTACAGGAACGCGTGCCCGCGCATGTCCTGGTCGAGGTCAGTGGTGAAGTGCGTTTCGCTGATGTCAGTTTTGCCTATCCTGGTGCAGCGGTGATGCTAGATCATTTTAACCTGCATATCCGGCCCGGCGAGTTTATCGGCCTGGTGGGACCAAGTGGTGCCGGAAAATCCACACTGGCACGCCTGTTGTTACGTTTTTACGATCCCACCGCTGGCGCCATTTACCTGGATGGCCACGACCTGCGCGAACTGACCCTGGCCTCGCTACGCGCCCATG
>JAYSTO010000312.1:0-4000 GCA_043719675.1 Gammaproteobacteria bacterium
TGTGCAAAAGAGGGGAGACCTTGGATCAGTTTCTAATTTTATCGCTGCCGTTATATATAGATGCCCCTGCTCTGGCAGATTTACCCGAACGTCAGATCCATCGCGAGTGTTCCTCCATATTCACTTGTTGGTACCATAAAGACGCCCTCCAGCCCTAGCGCCTCGAGATGCGACTTCAGTCTCTCATCAATGATCCTCAGCGAGCGTTTGAGGTCAAAAAGGGATAGGCCCTTAGTTTTTGATGAATCGATCTCAAAATACTCTAACTCGTTGTAACCCTCACCCTTGGCAAGGCAATCGGCATCGGGCACACCCCCTACGCTGTTATAGCCTTCCAATGGCTCCTTAATACCGGGCAAAAATATCTTGGTTGGCGTATAGATGAGCTCGATTCCGAATGCCTTCAACTCGTCACAAAGACGAGATGAATAGAGGCTAAACGCTCCGCTGATGATGTCGCCGAAGGTATTTGCCCCACTTTCAGGCGCGCAATCACCTCGCTCTTCTGGATCGTCGAGTACTATCGGTACAGGTATCTCAAGCTCGGCTTCGCCCATAAGGTGTTGTTCAGGCCAAGAGTCTATAGCGGTGCGTGCGCCGACTTTGCGCATGTCCTGGCCAAATACGTAGTAGGTCATTTGAATCCTCTCGATAAAGGGTGATTAGATGTTGGTGGTAAAGAATTCGATGAATCGGGTGGAGGCCTCGGGGTTGGGAGCGAACAAAACCGGAAGTGTGACCGACTCAATCAGGCGTTTTGACGGCAGTGTTGGCATCGGTCCCCTCTCTCATCTCATGTATGATAACGTCCTTTATCATACATGATGATTAACCGGTTGTCGGTGCGATTTAAATCCACCTGCTTCCTGGCAATGGGCCGACAGTAAGAAATGATTCCACCAAGTACAAAGAATTATTCGTAAACGACGAATCGGGGTTCAATGTCGGGTTTTTCAACACACTGCTAGTGATTTGTAATCCATTTTTTTCCATCAAAATAGATAACCGTATCGTTGTTACAGACTATTTCCTGATAACCATTTCGGCTGGTAGCCAAGACCCCGATTCTATCGCAAGCATACTCTAACGTCTGAACACTCCCGCCTGGCATCGGTAAGGAACATCCGCTCAGACTGCCCCAACGCGGCCATATCGTACAATTGATTTCATCCACTACCCCATCCTTGTTTATATCCATTTTAAGCGTCTTGTCTTTCTCGTCGCCCGAGTAAAAGGCACCTAACCCGTTTATTTCTTCTTCTGCTTTTAGTTTCGATACTGTTCGGGTTTTAACTGCCGACGTCCCGTCAAATGTATAAAAATTCGTTACATCAAGCATTTTTTGTATCACAAGCACTTGCTTATTCTCTTCAACAAACGAGTAATCCGCCCAGCCCTCCTCCAATTCTGACGTGATCACTTCCTTATTCTTGACGGATACAAACATATATGTACTTGCGCAGCAATTTCCTCCGCCTGACAGACTCACTAAGGCATCCATAACCCCATCACCATTAAAATCCGCTTCCTTTTCTATGTTCACGATAGCGTCTGTGGGTCCCTGTAATTCCCGGCCACCTTTATTGACGATTAAGCGCCACTCATTTGTTTCCTCCTCTTTTTCGGTGTAATACGTCATCGACTCCTGTGCCACGTCTGTATCCGGTGCAATAGCAACGCTGTCAGTCGCGGGCAAGTTTGATTTTTTATTTGAGTCGCCAACCTTGGTATCACAGCCCGAGAAAAACAGAACACTTAGCAAAAGAAAACTGCCGCTGATTAAATTGGGGGAAGTGTGGAGCCGGTTTTTAAGTATTAGCAAAATAACCTCGCGTCAGTTAACGAATATGCGGAAGGGCCGTAGATACTAAATAAAACACAACCAATATTTTCAAAAATCCAAAATACACATGTCCGCGGATAACCAATGGCGAAAAATAACGGGTTGGTTATGCTTCTTTATGATTAGCACTGACGATGTGTGCTTACCTGCCCGGTTTCTTGTTCATCGCAGCCACATCACCTGCGTTGCCTTAGTTTGACCATAACACTTCGCCTTTGACCGAGGCTATCGCCAGACGCGGGACGTCGTAAGCCAGGAACACGATGACATTCATCGTACCCAGCAGCAGATGCGTGGGTAGCGCAGTGAGGACGTTGTAACCGAGCACGCTGGCGGATTGCGCCTGATTAAAACTGATTTTGGCCAAACCTTTGATCACGTCATAACTCACCTGCACAACATACACGCTGGTATTAACAGCACTGACTAACACTATTATGCTGGCGCAGGCAACCGGGCTGGCAACAGTGACAGCGATCTGATTCGCAACAATCACCGCAAGCCCCGTTAGCGCGGTGATCGGAATGGCGCCGTACAACAGCAGTGAGAGTCCCGTTAACAAGCCACCTTCAACCGTCGGTGAAACCAGTTTCACAGCCATCACGCTGATGTAATACAAGCCAAATCCGACAGTCTGTATTGTGCGGCCGAAAACGATAACGACCAAGGCCACCGGCAGAAAAATTAATATTGAAACTCCTTTCAGCATGACAGTGGCGCCCTGCACAATTGAACGGGCGATGGGTTTGATCAGGCCTGCATACATCGCCTGACCGTAGCCAACAAAGATGTGGCCAAGGCCGGAGCAGGCATTGCCGCCGTTGCCTGATTTTTCATACGCTTCATTGAACGACCTTTTTGCTTGCGTAAACGCATCGCCCCAATGGCCTGTCACGCGCAGAAATATTTTTTTTGTGGCGGCACGTGTCAGCTCGCGAACATGGTTGGCATCGTTTCTGACGGCTTTGTACCAGCGACTCGGGAGTCTTATGATGGCGGCGCGGTCTTCCGCTGTGCGTTTCGCCAGGGTCATGTTGCCCTTGACGAAACGTTGCCACGCCAGCTGCAGAATTTCCGCGCCGTAGCGTCGTTCATTCTTGATCAGTTTTTTGGTGAAGGCCAATCCCTGCTTGCTATACCTGGTACCACCTGCATAGATATCTTTGCCGAGTTGCACACCTTCTTTGCCAGCCGCCCGCATGTTCTCTCCATACCTGGCACTGCGTGTTTGTACCTCGTCAATGACACACGATATGGCGCGTCCCGAGGCCGTGATGGAATGTGCTTTGGCATAACGAAACGTCTTTGCGCTGGAACTGACGACAAACCAGCCTTGCTGGTAAAGCGATAAATGACCGCGCAGATTGGACACGGTGACGTAAAGAACTTCGGAGAGCGATTTCTTGACGCTATTGCTCGCTGGCATGACGATTTCCTTTTACTAAATGCAACACCCATCTTGCGCCTTCAAGCGATAACATCATATAAGCAACATCGGCCACGGCCAGTACAACATGTGCGCCGAGTTGCAAAATAATGCTATAGATAATGATAAGGCCTGCTGCCAACTCGTAAATAACCGGGACCACCACGGCCTTGATCAGTTCATAAGCACCCAGTGCAGCACCCGCGACAACAGCGGCGACAAAGCCGCTGACCAATACACCGCCCGCCGCGACATTACCGGTTATCTGCGTGATCGTTTCACCTGCAACACCTGCGATCACAATAAGGCTGCCAGCAACAGCGGTAGCAGCACCGGCAACGACGCCAAACGTGCTGCCACCGACGGCAACACACACGGTGAAAAGTGGCGCACCCACATATTGCACGATCTTGCCCGCGATATAACCGCCACCGGCAATGACCGCCGCCGTCATTTTACCTACCGCATAAGTACCGGCAGTGGCGACTGCGCCTACCAACAACTCACCGCCCGCCAGTAGTTGTCCGCCTATCAGCACAACGACGCTGAACAAACCAACCGCGGCAGCACTGGCGCTGGGTGCAATAATTTCATATACCAAAACGACACTGTTTGAAACCGCCTGCACTGCCGCCAGTATCACCGCGACACTTTCATTCAGCGCAAGCCGTACGGGAAAAATAACGATGTTAACAGTGACGTAGCCAAGCAAAGCACCCGTCATTTTTACT
>JAYSTO010000313.1:0-31263 GCA_043719675.1 Gammaproteobacteria bacterium
TTGTTGGACCGCCGGGTAATCCGTCTTACCCGAACCCAATAAGGGCACTTCTTTAACCTCAATGATTTTGCGCGGCACGCTGATCTCAGTGATCGACAGTGCCCGCGCACCGCTGATTAATTCATTGCGATCCGCATTTACCCGGGTTGTCAGCAACACCAGTTGTTCACCTTTTTGTTTGTCGGGAATTGTCGCGACCGCATGTTTGTCTTGTGGCCAGACCTTATTCACCAGTTCTTCCACGGCGGTCAGCGACACCATTTCACCGCCGATCTTGGCAAAGCGCTTGGCGCGACCACGGATGGTAATAAAGCCTTCCTCATCAAAACTGACAATGTCACCCGTGTCATACCAACCTGCGCCGCGCTCACTCATCGGCGGCTGGATCACGCCGGGGTTATCATGCAATAAATAACCGCGCATGACATTCGGGCCTTTAACAAACAAGCGACCACCCTCGCTGACTCCCGGCACATCATGCAAGGCGTATTCAATCCCCGGCAGAAAGTGGCCCACTGTTCCGGATTTATTTTCCATCGCCGTATTGGTTGCCAGCGCCGGGCTGGTCTCCGTCGCACCATAACCTTCAAACACGCGCACACCAAAGCGTTCACTCCAGATCCGTCGCGTTTCTTCCTGTAATTTTTCCGCACCGGCAAAGACATACCGCACACTGTAAAAATCATACGGATGGGCAAAGCGCGCATAACCGGTTAAAAAGGTATTGGTGCCGAACATCACCGTGGCGTTCACTTCATACACCATTTCCGGGACGATACGATAATGTAAGGGTGTCGGATAAAAAAATACTTTCATCCCGGATAACAAGGGCAACAAGGTACCGGCGGTCAAGCCGAACGAATGGAACATGGGCAGCGCATTAAAAATAATATCCTGTGCGCTGAAGTCAACCCGCGTTGATAACTGCGCACCATTCGCGAGGATATTCGCGTGTGACAGCACCACGCCTTTTGGTTTACCTTCCGAACCAGAGGTGAACAACACCACGGCTGGCTCATCACAACTCGCATGTTGTGATTTGCGCCGGTAAGACGATTGTGCGAACCACGCATTGATGACGCCACGCAAACGATTAGACAAGGTCAGCGACTTGACGATATCTTCAAGATAAATCATTGTTACTTGCTGTTCCAATTGGGCGACCACTTTTTCCATTCGGCCCATTTGCACAAAACGGCGTGACGTATAGATGATCTTTATTTTCGCCACCGCACACGCGCTCAACATGCCATTGGCGCCGCTGGTGAAATTCATCAGTGCTGGCACCCGGCCATACATCTGAATTGCCAACATCGTCACCACCGTACTGGTGGTGTTGGGTAACATCACCCCGACATACTCGCCACGGCTCGTATCACGTTGCAACACATTCGCCAAAACAAAGGCACGCGTTAATAACTGCGAATAAGTCACTGGTCGGCGTTCAATGTCCTCGACGATCTCGTGATCACGGCCATGGATACGCATCGAATCCAGAATGCCCTGGATGATGGTGCGACGATAATTGCTGGTGGCAAACATCATATCGATCATGATCTCTGACAATACCTTGCCCGCATATTTGCGCCGCGCCCGGCCGCGCACGTCATCCGGGGCGCGAATCGTCCGTGGCGGCAAAACCGTGATCGTAATCTTGGGAAACCAACGCAGCTTCACCCGTCCACGTAAACGTGAAAAAGGCGTGAATTGTGCCCCATCAATCCGCACCGGCAAAACGGTGGCACCGGATCGATCCGCCACCAGGCCAGGGCCATTGTAGATTTTCATCAATGCCCCGGTCACGGTGATCCGGCCTTCTGGAAAGATCACGACTTTTTTATCCGTCTGGACATAGCGAATCAGGGATTTCAGCGACAGCGGATTGGTGGGATCCATCACAAAAAAATTCACGAAGGGTTTACTGATACGTGAGAACCAGCGCCGGGAAATTTGTGTATTGATCGCAAAACTCAAACGATCCGGGAAAAAGGCCCCCAATAACACGGCATCAAGAAAAGAAGTATGATTCGCAACGATCAATACCCGATCACCCGCAGATTTAACATACTCCATGCCTTTTACATCGACACGATAAAACAGCCGCAATAAAAACTTAAAGACTAACTTCAGCATGTTTGTCCTCTAATCCTTGTAAAAATCCAATTAAATAATTGCCCACCAAACTGTTGATAACATCCTCGGTTGCCACGTCGGCGCCCCAGCGTAACTTGTCACTCATCGCCAGCGTACAAATACCCTGCACACCGCCCCACAAGGCGCGGGCTGCTGCTCGATATACCGTAGCCTCGCGGTCGGGCTTGAGCAACCGTAATGGTACTTCAATCAACTCAAACATAGTGCTAACTTTTTCGATGAACCAGTTTGGAACGGGCGCCCCGTGCGGCAGTTGATGACTAAACAGTAGTGACCAACGCGTTGGGTTGGTCTGGGCATATTGCAAATAGCTTTGGGCTATGACTTTAATCTTATCCTGTGGAAAATGAACTGCTGTCGCTTGTGCAGAGAGCTGTTGTTCCAGCTCCGTCAGCGTTGCCGTATTAATATGCAAGATCAGTTCATCCAGATTTTTGAAGACTAAATAGAGGGTACCGACGGTATAACCGATTTCTTTGGCGACATGCCGAGTGGATAAGGCCTGCATCCCGTCACGGCTGAGAATAGACGTGGCTGCGGTAATCGCCATTGCCTTGATCTCATCCCGGCTGTGCTCGCTACGCCTTGCCATACTGACCTTATTGAACAGTGTTTAATTAAAGTCGTAATTTATTGAACAGCGTTCATTAAGTCAATGAGTTTCTCTGTAGGACGATCCTGATTTTTGATAATGGCTGAGATATCAGCAAGTTAAAACAGTGAGTCAATGTTCCCGTGTTGGCATGAACCGGATATCCGGCCAGCGTTCCTGGGTCAGCTCAAGATTCACACGGGTGGGCGCCAGGTACGCGAGATTCTCCCCGGCATCCAGCGCCAGGTTATCCGTTGATTTTTTACGGAGTTCCTCCAGCTTGCGGGGATCGTTGCTGTTTAACCATCGTGCGGTCACGACATTGACCGGTTCAAAGGCGCATTCCACGCCGTATTCATGCTTGAGGCGAAACGCCACCACGTCGAATTGTAGGATGCCCACGGCACCGACCACGATGTCGTTGGAATTCAGCGGCCGGAAGACTTGTGAGGCACCCTCTTCGCTTAATTGATCCAAGCCTTTTTGAAGCGCCTTGACCCGCAACGGGTCCTTGATCCGTACCCGGCGAAACAACTCCGGCGCAAAGTTGGGGATACCGGTGAATTTCAACAGCTCACCCTCGGTAAAGGTATCACCAATCCGGATCGTCCCATGGTTGTGCAGGCCGATGATGTCGCCGGAATAAGCATCTTCGATTTGCTCGCGCTCATTGGCCATGAAGGTAATGGCGTTGCTGATCCGAACTTCTTTGCCGAGACGCACATGAAACATCTTCATGCCTTTTTCATAATGGCCCGAACAAATGCGCATGAAGGCAATGCGATCCCGATGCAGCGGGTCCATATTGGCCTGGATTTTAAACACAAAACCACTGAAGGTGGGTTCCTCCGCCTCTACCCCCCGCGTCTGGGTTTCCCGTGGCAACGGTGCGGGCGCGACCTCAAGAAAATAATCCAACAGCTCTTGAACACCAAAGTTATTGATCGCCGAGCCAAAAAATACCGGGGTTAATTCACCACGCAGATAGGCGTCTTTATCGAAGGCATGGCTGGCACCCTGAACCAGGCTGATTTCATCACGGAGTTCCTTTGCCATATCCTCTAATAGATCATCCAGCCGAGGATTGTCCAAGCCCTCGATCACCTCACCGCTTTGAATCCGCCCGCCGTGGGTGGCGCTGAACAGATGCACCTTGTTGTTATAGATATGGAAGACGCCTTTGAAGCGTTTGCCCATGCCAATCGGCCAGGTCATCGGTGCGCAACGGATCTTCAGCACCGACTCGACCTCATCGATCAAATCCACCGGGTTGCGGCCTTCCCTATCGAGTTTATTGATGAAGGTAATGATCGGTGTGTCGCGCATCCGGCACACGTCCATCAATTTGATGGTACGTTCTTCCACACCCTTGGCGCTGTCGATGACCATCAATGCCGAATCCACCGCCGTGAGGGTGCGGTAGGTATCTTCGGAAAAATCCTCGTGGCCGGGGGTATCCAGTAAATTAACGATGTGGTCTTTATACGGGAACTGCATGACGGCCGAGGTCACGGATATCCCACGCTGCTTTTCCAGCTCCATCCAGTCAGATGTAGCATGCCGCGCCGCCTTGCGGCCTTTAACGGTACCGGCAAGCTGAATCGCCCCCCCGAACAACAGGAGTTTTTCGGTCAAGGTGGTCTTGCCCGCATCGGGATGCGAAATAATCGCAAAGGTGCGCCGCCGCGCCAATTCTTCAAGAAATGTTGCCATGCTCATTTAACCCAATTTAATGCTGAATCGACACTTTGCAATTACCCAGGAGTTCGTGCCTGCATCAAAGCAAGGCCCTGTCACCTCGACTCTTGCTCAACGTACTATCGCCTGCGTCATTGACGCCACCCACGACATACGGGTTCTCCCCCCTTTGCACAAGGGGGCGGGGGGATTTGTAGCGGCGCATTCTAGCAGTATTCACCTGGCACCGTGAATGTCACCCTCGCCCAGTGGTGATAATCAACAAAATACCGACAAATCCCCCTGACCCCATTGTGCCCTCGAGGAGAAATGGCTATCTTTGCAGGCACGTTTATATCCAGCAATAACAACAACTCAATATCAATAAGGAGCACAACATGGCAAATAATCCCTATGCGGCCCCACGCTCACGCGTAGCTGACAATCATGAACAAATGGGAGAAACAAAGTTCTGGTCATTTTCAGGACGGCTTGGACGAATCCGTTATTTGGCCTACGGAATTGCAGCCGCATTAGTTGGTATGGCGATAATTTTTGCCCTGCTATTACTTGTCGGTGGATTTGCGGCTCTTTCGGGTTCCAATGAAATGTCACCCGCTGTACTTTTAATTATTATCCCCTTCTATATTGCGATGATCGTGATCTCATTTATGCTCGCAATACAGCGTTGCCATGACTTCAATGTGAGCGGCTGGCTGTCACTCATTATGCTTATCCCGCTAGGATCTCTCGTATTTATGTTTGTCCCGGGCACCAAAGGCACAAATAACTATGGCCTGCCGCCACCGCCAAATTCTGCTGGTGTCTTGGTTCTGTTCTGGTTGTTTATTGCTGGGATGCTTATTCTGCCAATTATGGCCGCTATCTCAATACCTGCATATATGCAATACATGGAACAAGCGCAATCCCAACAAGATCACCCCCCCGAAGATATCCAACAACAACTGCAACAGTTGCAAGAGGAAATGCAACGTCAAGAGCAACAAGGTGGCGAAGCACAACCGATGCCGCCGCCATCACAACAATAAATATTCAGATTCGGAGCACACTGTATCAGCGGTGCAAATAATGAAAATTATTTGCCCGCTGTATCCATGCCATCATCGCCGACATATTATGATTAATGCCTGATGCTCGACAGCTATCGCGAAATTGAAACACCGGAAGGGGTGGAATTATTATTGCGCCCCGCCGGTCCTGCGCCGCGCGCCCTGGCATGGCTTGCCGATATTTTTATCCGCGCGATTGTTTACACTATTTTAGGTACGTTCCTTTCTTTTTTTGGCCGGTTTGGTACCGGCCTGATTTTGATCACGATATTTCTGCTGGAATGGTTTTATCCGGTGTTGTTTGAAATTTATTGGCACGGCGAAACACCGGGTAAACGCTGGCTGGGCCTGCGTGTATTAAATGACAATGGCACACCCGTCAGTTGGGGGCCATCGTTGATCCGCAATTTATTGCGCGCAGTGGATTTCCTGCCGTTATTTTATGGCTTTGGCCTTGTCAGCATGTTCATGAACCGTGACTTCAAACGTTTAGGTGATTTGGCGGCGGGCACGGTCGTTACCTACAAAGATAATCTCATGCACACCACGCAGGTACCGCAGACCAGCGCCAGTACGCCACCACTGGCATTAAAACTGGAAGAACAACGCGCTATTATCAATTTCGCCGAACGCTCACAGCGACTAACCGACATGCGTGCCGCCGAATTGGCCGATATCCTGGCACCGGTCACTGGCGCACGGGGATTTGCCAGTATTCAACGTCTGTATCAAATGGCCAATTGGTTTCTGGGGAAACGATGAATCAGCAGGACTTCGAACAGCGCAACGAGCCCGCCTGGAAAGAATTGGATAATACCATCACGGCCTTGGGTAAAAAAATCACGCCCGACACCGTCACCCGGAGCGCGACGTTTCCACAGTTATATCGCCAAATCTGTCACGACCTGGCAATCGCACGCGAGCGCCAGTACACCACGCACATGATTGACCGACTCAACCTGCTGATGATGCGCGGCCACCAATATCTCTACAGCGCGCGTGCCGGTAACATCACGCACATTTTTCGATTTATCGGCGGTGGTTTTCCCGCCCTGATTCGCCGCGAATGGCGTTACTTCTGGCTGGCCTGCGCCTTGTTTTTTCTGCCGGGGATCATTATGGGTGTCGCGGTGTACTACTGGCCACAAATGATTTACACCTTGATGGATTCCAATACGGTGATGCAAATGGATTGGATGTATAGTCCCGAGGCACCTCATGTTGGCCGCGAACGTGGCGCTGACGATGACGTGCAGATGTTCGGCCATTACATTCGAAACAACATCAGTATTGGATTCCAAACCTTTGCCAGTGGTATTTTTTTTGGTCTTGGCAGTATATTTTTTCTACTGTTCAATGGCCTGTTTATCGGTGCCGTCGCCGGTTATCTGACCCAACGCGGTTATATCGATACCTTCTGGTCCTTTGTGATCGGCCATGGCGCATTTGAATTAACCGCCATCGTCTTTGCGGGTATGGCCGGATTAAAATTGGGTTTTGCCTTGTTGGCGCCGGGCAGGAAAACCCGCTCACGCGCCTTGGTTGATGCCGCTCGCATCAGTATCAAGATCGTTTATGGCGTGATCGGTATGTTGGTGATTGCCGCCTTTATTGAGGCATTCTGGTCGTCGATCAAACTCATCAGCCCCGACATCAAATATGCGGTGGGCGCGGCGTTGTGGGGCTTGGTGATCGTGTATTTTCTGTTTTTTGGACGCAGCCAACATGCAGATTAACAAGGTCACCATTGCGATTCGCCCGCGTGAAAACTGGGAGACCGTGGATCTGGGACTGCGTATGGTGCAACACTGGTGGCGAGCGATCTACGCACCGTGGCTCATCGTCACTACCTGTATTGCCGCCGCCTTATTTTTTCTCTGCTGGCAATTTGATATGTTATGGTTGTACGTCGTGTTGTTCTGGTGGTTTAAGCCACTGTATGGCCGTATCCCGCTGTATGTGCTATCGCGCACAGTCTTTGGCGAACAATTAACAACGATCCAGACCCTGCAAGCCGTGCCGCGTTTATTTATGATCTCGCCCTTGTGGCATTTATTGCTGTTTCGTTTTAGCTGGATGCGTTGCGTAGACTTACCCGTCGTTATCCTGGAAGGTTTAAAAGGTGAGGAACGTCGCGAACGCTTGCGTCTGTTGCGCCGCACCACAGCAGGTACTACAGCTTTAGTCACCAGCTTAGGGCTATTATTGCAGTTGCACTTACATTTTTCCATCTTGTTATTGATCGTGATTTTTATTCCGGAAAATATCCATATGCAATGGAACCATATACTTTTCCCCTTTGAGGAGACCATTCCTGTTGCCTTTAAATTGATAGCGACAGGTGTCTTCACCCTATCAATTATATTACTAGAACCTTTTTATATCGCTGCCGGTTTTTCCCTGTATCTCAACCGCCGCACCCTGCTTGAGGGTTGGGACATTGAGCTGGCCTTTCACCGCATGATCACACGTCTACAGTTGAATGGAATGGTTAATAAGGTAGCCAGTCTGCTGGTATGTGTTGTATTGGCTCTGTATTTTACCCTGCTGACACCTGTACCAGCCTATGCAGCAAACACAGCGCCCACTGCCACTGAAGCAAAAAATCACATTGAATCCATTCTGCAGACCGAGGAATTCAATCGAAAAAAAACCATCGAATATTACAAATACAAACACGAGCAGGAAGAAAAAGCTGAGAAAAAAGGCAATGACAATGCGTTGATGAAACTGTTGCGGGCGGTTGGGCAGTTTATTGCCATCATTTTTAAATCTGTGCTCTGGATCCTGCTGTTTGTGGCCATTATCTGGCTTGCGATAAACCACGAGCGCTGGCTCAACTGGATACGCGGTATCAAACCGGCGCCCAGATTTATCCCGCCCAAACAATTATTCGGCCTGGATTTACGTCCGGAGTCGCTGCCGGACAATATTGGCGCCTACGCCTTAAACCTGTTGCGTGAAGGCAAGTTGCGCGAGGCATTGAGCATCCTGTATCGCGGGGCCTTATCGCGACTGGCCACCCGTGATGCCATACAACTGAAAGAAAGTTTTACCGAAGGGGATTGCCTGCGCGAAGTCAAACGCATCGTCAACCGCAATAAAAGTAATTATTTTTCCAATCTTACCTACGCCTGGCAAATGATTGCCTATGCCAACCGTTCACCCACTGCTATCGACATTGAGAATTTATGTAGTGAATTCGCTGTGCATTTTGAGGTGGTGGAATGAAACGCATCGCCTGGGTACTGATTATTCTTGCCGTGATCGCCACAGGCAGTGGCTTCGCTTACTGGTTTTTCACGAATTATGAGAAAGTAAAAAAAGACATCGACATCGGCTTTAATGGTGAAGCACGGCGTAATCATTTGCTCGCGGCGCAACGTTTCTTTGAGTCCTACGACATTGTCGTTAACAGTACTGAAGGCGTCCTGCAACTTCCCGACACGGCAACCACGATAATCCTGCCCACTGAGCGCCTGCAGGTTGGTGTCGATGAATCCAATCGTTATCTGCACTGGGTGGAAAATGGCGGACACCTCGTTGTTGCTGCAACACATGGCTATTCCCATGAAGAAGCGCGGCAAGACCCACTGTTGGAGTTACTTGGAATCAAAACAGTGGTCACCACTGATGAACAAGGTGACAACGAAGAAGATATACCGGTTGAAGATGAAGAAGATATCGGTTGGGAAAGTGCGCATAGCCGTTGCAGCGATACTATCGTCGATGTCAATTGGCCCGGTCTGCATGAGTTTCTTGTTGTTAACATGAATGATCGCGCCCGCTTACAGCTGCAAAAAACCGACTACCGTACGACGCTGCAACTAATCGATGAACATGGCGTCTATTTATTGCGTCTCAAAATTGGCAAAGGTTATTTTACCGTGTTATATACCGCTGGCTTTATGAGTAACGCTTTTATCGGAGAATACGACCATGCCGCCTTTTTGTGGCATGTTGCCCAGGTTGGTGATAACCGTCCTATCTTGCTTGTGTATAGCGATGCGATGCCGTCCTTGTGGGCCTGGTTGGTACAGTATGCATGGACAGCATTGCTCAGCTTTACCTTGTTTCTGGCGATCTGGTTATGGTACGCAAGTCGGCGTTTTGGTCCCTTGTTACCGCCGCTGGCGATGGCGCGTCGCCGTCTGCTGGAGCACATTGAGGCCGCAGGTCGTTTTTTATGGAAACGCGGCCAGAGTCAGCGTCTGCATAAAGGCGTACATCATGCATTAATGCGTGCAGTGGAATTACGCCATCCGGTCTGGTTGAGTTTGTCGCTCAATAAATTACACCAGCGTCTCGCCGAAACCTCCGGTTTGCCCATCAAACAAATTGAGCAGGCCTTGGTCTATACCCAGGCACGTAACGAACACGAATTTACCAAAACAATCCAAACCCTTGAGCACATAAGGAAGTCGCTATGAACGAACCTCTGCAACCCACCACACCACAAGATAAATTAGCCCAAGCCTCGGCCATCGCCAATCGGATGAAACAGGAAATTGCCAAGGCCTTTGTTGGCCAGGAGGACGTCGTCGAGCAGATTTTGCTGGCGCTGTTTTCCGCCGGTCATGTCTTAATAGAAGGTGTGCCGGGTTTAGGCAAAACCTTGCTGGTGCGTGCCCTCGCCAAAACCTTTGATGGCACCTTCACGCGCATTCAATTTACCCCCGACCTGATGCCTTCGGATGTCACCGGTCATGCCATGTATGACATGAAGGGCAATGAATTTCATATTCGCAAAGGGCCAGTGTTTACGAATTTATTACTGGCGGATGAAATCAACCGTGCCCCGGCGAAAACCCAGGCCGCGCTGCTGGAGGCCATGCAGGAAATTCAAGTCACCATCGAAGGCCAGGCCATGCCGTTAACGCCGCCCTTCATGACCCTGGCCACACAAAATCCCATAGAACAGGAAGGCACCTATCCATTACCCGAGGCACAGCTGGATCGATTCCTGTTAAAAGTATTAATCAAATACCCAAGCGAACAAGAGGAAAAGGACATGGTTGCCGCCGTCACCTCCGGCAAGGTTGGTGATAATCTGAATGTCGCTGCCGTCAGTAATATTATTAAACCCAGTACCGTGATTGCCGTACAACAAATCGTTTCCAGTTTGCGCGTGGATGAACGGGTGAATGAATATGCCGTGCGTATTGTGCGTAAGACCCGCGAGTGGCCGGGGATGGCGATGGGCGCAGGTCCACGTGGCGGTATTGCACTTATCCGTACGGCCCGCGCCAAGGCCTTGTTTGCCGGTCGCGATTATGTCACGCCGGATGATATCAAGAGCGTTGCGATCCCTGCGTTACGCCACCGCGTTAGTCTGGCGCCCGAACTGGAGATTGAAGGACACAAAACCGATGACATCCTTCATGCCTTGCTGGAAAAAGTTGAGGCACCGCGTAAGTGAGGCCTGCACTTGGACTCGTAATAGCAACGTTGGTTTGGTTTGCGGTTGGCATCGCCGCAGCAATTTATCCGCCACTCCTGTTAATATGGTATGGCCTGGGCGGCATCTTGCTGTTACTGGTGTTGCTCGACGTGTGGCTATTATGGTTAACACCCGCCATTACCGCAAAGCGATCGGTGTCAGGGTCGTTGCCAGTGGGTGTCATGAGTCAGGTACAGTTACAATTCACTAACCCCGGTCGCAGTAAAGTCAGACTTGCCGTTTTTGATCATCACCCCGCGCCCTGTGAGATTGAAGATTTACCACAATATACCACCCTCGCCGCCCATGGCTGGTCACAGTTACATTACCGCTTGCGTCCACTCGAGCGTGGTGAACAACAGTTTGGCAAAATCCAAATACTGATTATGTCGCCCATGCAGTTTTGGAAACGCAGCCGCTTACTGGGCGAAAGTGAAAAGGTGCGCGTCTATCCCAACTTCGCCGCCATGGCGAAATATGCCTTGTTCGCCACCGACAACCGCCTTAGTCAATTGGGCATCCGCAAACGCCGACGTCGCGGCGAAGGATTGGATTTTCATCAGCTACGCGAATACCGCTTGGGTGATGCGTTGCGGCAAATTGATTGGAAGGCAACATCGCGGATCAAACGCTTGATCTCGCGCGAATACCAGGATGAACGCGATCAACAAATCGTTTTTATGATTGACTGTGGTCGACGCATGTTGGCCAAAGACAGTGAACTCTCACATTTTGATCATGCGCTCAATGCGGTCCTGTTACTCTCATATGTGGCATTGCGCCAGGGTGATGCGGTAGGTTTCCTGGCCTTTGCCGGAATGGATCGTTTTCTGCCGCCACTTAAAGGCGCACCCTCCATCAATGCGGTATTAAATTCTGTCTATGATTTGCAAGCATCCACGCATGTGCCGGATTATGCACGCGCCGCAACGGAATTACTCAAGCGCCTGCGCAAACGTTCCCTGGTGGTGATTATTACCAATCTGCGCGATGAAGACGCGGAGGAATTACGCCCGGCGGTGAGTTTATTACGTCGGCAGCATCTGGTGATCCTGGCCAGCTTGCAGGAATGCGTCCTCAATAAAGTGGTTGAGCAACCGGTGTATGATTTTCACGACGCGGTACGACTTGCAGCGACCGATCTTTATCTCGAAGAGCGCCGTTTGGCGCATGAAGAACTGAAACATTATGGCGTGATGGTACTGGACGTTGAACCGCAAATATTACCGGTGACCCTGGTCAATCGTTATCTGGATATAAAACTCAGCGGACAATTGTAACCCGACGTAACATGGACTGACGGATTACTGCAACTGGTTGAAACCCGCCATCATCTCCGGCATCGCTATCAGCACGCCCATCCATACAACCGTAATCAACAGCATAATCAGGGTGACAATTCCGGCGACTTTCCAAAATTTGCGTTGTTGTTCCAAGGCCTGCGTCATGTCTTGCGCATGGCCGGTTGTCACTGCCGTACTGATTGCCGAGCTGTATTTTGCCAAGTAGATACCCATCAACATATAGGTGATGGCGCCCACCCCATAAATAGCCCCAATAACGAGAAAAATCGCCATGGGCGCACCAGCTGCCTCGCCACCCATGCTCATCGCCACACCCGCCAGGATGATGCCCGCTGTCCCCAGCAACATAAAAACCGCAAAAATAATCAACACCACGGCCACCAATAACACCCATGGGCGAGTTGCCCGTAATTGCACGAGCATCGTATCGGTGATCCCGCTACCGGCTTTGGATACATCCGCTACAGCTGCGCGGGGAGGTGCGTAATGATTTTGCATGGTAGGTTTCCTTATCACTAACAAGATCGAAGTAAAAACAGGTTACGGATTAAAATTGGCCACCCATTGTCAATAGCGGTATCAAGATAGCCGCAAGAATGCCCACAACAAACAATATAATAAATATTAGCGTAATGACGCCCGATAAACGCCAGAACTTGCGTTGTGCGGTCAAGGCGTCTTCCATGTCACTGGCCTGCCCGCCTTTCACCAAACGGCCAATCGCCGCATTGTATTTGAGGAGATATAAACCCAGAAAAAAATAAATGAGGGCAAACAGTCCGTAAAAGATGGCAATCGCCATCATCGGCGCCCCTTCCATACCGGATGCCGCCAGAGCAAAGGCACCACCGGCAAATATCGCCACCGTTGCAATGATCATTAATACTGCAAATACAAACAGTAAAACACCGATCAATAAAACCCAGGGTTTGGTACCGCGCATCGCCTCGACCATGTCCTGGCTGACGCTACCCGAAGCACGATTGACATCGGCCACCGTCGCACCCGGCGGTGCATAATGATTCTGCATGGTTTCCTCACCTTGATTTAAAAATATGATGGACATCATATGTCAGTGTTGTTGCCGCACGCAACCTGTTCTTTGGTAATGCGGCAGGTAGGCCAGCAAATTTAACAAACGCTAATATGTCACTCATTATGGTGGATCAACGTATTCTGCCCCATTAACTCATCGCACGACGCAAATACTGACACCATATCGTAAACAAGTGTTGATTGATCGCCAGCACAGCGGAACGTGGTTGCAAGCTTGCGTTAAACACCGGCTCGCCGTCCAGGGTACAGGCATAACCACCTGCTTCACTGAGAATCAGCACACCGGCCGCGTAATCCCACAAATTTTGTTTGCCATGAACATACACCTGGCCACGACCCGCAGCCAACCAACACCAATCCAGGGCAACCGAACCGAAGCTGCGTTGTGATTGGTAAGGCGGATTATTCATTAATTGTGTAGCCAGTTTGGTTGGCAGTCGTTTGTAATCCACCGTGCCGACCCGCAATTGCTCCACCTGCGCCAATGCGCTCAGATCAAATCGTTGCCCATTTAGATATGCCCCCTGCCCTTGCAATGCCGTGAAACATTCATCGCGAATCGGATCGTAAACTACACCGGCCTGAATTTTTTTATCCCATAGCAAGGCCAATGACACGGAAAAAAAAGGGATACCCATGCTGAAATTCATCGTGCCGTCGAGCGGATCTAAAACCCATAAGCCTTGCGTGGTGTTATTTAACAAGCCGGACTGGATATCCGGCGGCATCTCTTCGCCAAGAAAATGGATAGAGGGCCAGGAGCTGGCAAGCGCCGCTTGCATACTCTGCTGCATCACCAGATCAGCTTGAGTGATCAGGCTGCCGTCGAGTTTCGTGTCGTGACTGATTTGTTTAAACCGTGATAATAGTTCGCGCTTGGCCAATTGTTTGGTCACCGCCGCCAATTGAGCAAGATCAGATAAACTTAACATGCGGGGATGCTGTACTTGAGTGTAATCAGCGGTTGAATTGGCTGAAATTATCTGCAAAACAAAATGCCATCATTAAGGCGTCTTCACGGCCGTAATGGGCGGGATAATAATTGGGTCGCAGGCCAATCTCATTAAATCCCATCTGTTGATACAGGCTGATCGCCACATGATTGGATGGCCTTACTTCCAGCAACACCGTGTGCACATGAAATTGTTTTGCCACAATCATCAAGTGCGAAAGCATCATCTTCCCCAATCCCTGGCCACGACGTTGATGGCGCACGGCCAGGGTTAAAATATGTGCCTCACCGGCACCCAGCGACATCACGCCATAGGCCTCGATCAGCCCCGCTGCCTCGTACACCCAGCAGGCATATCCCACATTTAAACAATCGTGAAAAATGGCACGCGTCCACGGAAAATCATAGGCGGCTTCTTCAAGCTCGATAATGACATCCAGATCCGCCTCGCTCATTTGGCGTAAACCTGTGGACGGTTTAAGTACAGCGCTCATATAACGGTTTGCAATGGTATGCCGATAAAGGATTGTTACGATAATTTAGGCTGAATCCAGCCAATAACGCAAGCCTTAGTTAAGTATTTCTTGCAGGCTTTTATTAATAAACAGCATGTCTTCCCAGGCCTTGCGCTTATCCTGTGGCGTACGTAACAGATAGGCGGGGTGATACGTGACGATAAGCGGCACGTTAAACTCAGGATGTTGATGCTGTTTCAGCCGTAAGCGCGCAAGCGCTATGTCGGTCTGCAGCATTCTCTGGGCAGCAATCCGGCCCAAGGCAACCAGCAGTTTGGGTTGAATGAGCGCTATTTGCCGCTGTAAATACGCCACACACTGCGCGGCCTCTTCCAGCTTGGGGTCGCGATTTCCCGGTGGGCGGCATTTTAAAATGTTGGCGATGTAAACATCCGCACGTTGAATATTGATCGCGCGCAGCATTTCATTCAGTAATAAACCAGCAGGCCCGACAAACGGTTCGCCTTGACGATCTTCCTCCGCCCCCGGCGCTTCACCAATGAACATTAAAGATGCATTGCGCCTGCCGACACCAAAAACGGTTTGCGTGCGTGTTGCATGCAAATCGCATAAGGTACATTGCTGTACCTGCTGGATCAAACTATCCCAATCCAAGTTAGCTGGATCTGCCGACATTGGCACCTTGGCAGACACCGGTGTTACCGTTATTAGTGCAGTGTCAGCCGATGTTGTTGCAGCACGCAATGGGGCCGCCGACAGATCCCGGGGTACATAGACATCCACCCCCATTGCCGTCAGATATGCCTGCTGTTTTGTATTCGCCATTACCTTATCCAAATTTCAAACGTGATCTGTCTGCGGATTAGCACGCTGCACCTTCGAGATAAGCTTGTTCAGTGCGTTAATGTAGGCCTTGGCTGAGGCAATCACAATGTCCGTATCTGCGCCCTGGCCATTGACGATACGCCCCGCCTTTTCGATCCGTACCGTTACTTCGCCTTGCGCATCCGTTCCGTTGGTAATGTTGTTGACCGAGTACAATAACAATTGGCTGCCGCTTGTCACCATTTGTTCAATCGCCTTGAAGGAGGCATCCACTGGGCCGCCTCCATCCGCCGTGGCCGTGTGCTCTTTGCCATCGACCACAATATTCACGCGGGCGCGGGGTGTCTCGCCGGTTTCCGAACAAACCTTTAATGAAACCAATTGTATACTTTCATTTTCCGCCTCAAGATTCGCTTCGGTCACTAAAGCTTGTAAATCGTCATCATAGATTTCGTGTTTTTTGTCGGCAAGCTCTTTGAAGCGGCTGAAGGCTTCATTGAGTTGAGCCTCCGAGGAAAATTCAATGCCGATTTCTTTCAAACGCGTCCGAAAGGCATTACGTCCTGAGTGTTTACCTAACACCATCCGATTTGCACTCCAACCCACGTCCTCGGCACGCATAATTTCATAGGTCTCGCGACTTTTTAATACACCGTCCTGATGAATCCCTGATTCATGTGCAAAGGCATTGGCGCCGACAATCGCCTTGTTCGGTTGCACCGGGAAACCCGTGATACTGGAGACCAAGCGTGAACAATTCAAAATCTGTGTCGCATCGAGATGATTAACGTCACAGCTGAAAATATCCTTGCGCGTCTTTACTGCCATGATTATTTCTTCTAATGCGGCATTGCCGGCACGCTCGCCCAAACCGTTAATCGTACATTCCACCTGGCGTGCGCCATTTAACACAGCAGATAAAGAATTGGCGACGGCCAACCCCAAATCATTATGGCAATGCACGGAAAACACCGCTTTATCAGCATTGGGCACTCGTTCGCGCAATTGACGGATCAATACACCAAAAAACTCCGGTACGTTATAACCCACGGTATCCGGTATATTGATGGTCGTGGCACCGGCCGTAATGGCCGCCTCCACCACGCGACACAAAAAGTCCAATTCGGAACGCCCGGCGTCTTCGGCGGAAAATTCCACGTTGTCGGTATACTGGCGCGCCTTTTTGACTGCCTTGATTGCTTGCTCGATCACCTGTTGCGGTTCCATACGCAATTTCATTTTCATGTGGATCGGTGAGGTCGCAATGAAGGTATGGATTCGTGCCGAGTTGGCGTCTTTGAGCGCCTCACCCGCGCGTTCAATATCTTTGTCCAATGCGCGGGCCAAACCACACACTGTGCTGTCTTTAATGACCCGTGCTACTGCCTGCACCGCGGCAAAATCCCCGGGACTGGCAACCGGGAAACCTGCCTCGATCACATCGACGTGCATGCGTTCCAAGGCCTTGGCGATCCGCACCTTTTCTTCTTTGGTCATGGAGGCGCCGGGACTTTGTTCGCCATCACGTAAAGTTGTATCAAAAATGAATAATTTGTCGCTCATTGTAATTACTCCAAACTATATCAACCCGCCTGCGGCAGGCCGATCAATCCTGTGGATGAAAATATACGGTATTCCGAGGTGCGCGTCAGCGCTGAGGTGTATGAAGTATGCCCTAGCAGGGCAGCAGTCGCAGGTTTAGCAGAAAGGCAGGCACAACCATGTCGCGTCCGCTTGCAGGCGGTACGGCAAAACAATAAAGGCTGGTATGTGTTGTGGTCATGTATCAAGGGTTAAGGTCTAAAATTACGTTAACTATAGCGTGCTAAGCATCTTTTTCCAAGTCTTGTTTGCTCTCATGCGTTGCAGCACCTTTGCGTCGCGCCCGTTTATGTCGCAACTGCCATAAGGTGAGCACGGGCCCCGACAGGGCGTATAACAAAAAGATCGCAAACAGCATCGAGGGCGGATCAGTGTTTAACACGGCAATAATGAGGGCCACGGCGACCACGGCAACAAACGGCACCTTACTACGAATATCAAAGCCCTTAAAACTGTGATAACGAATATTGCTGACCATGAGCATGCCGGAAACCACCGTCACAATGATCGCGACCAAACTGTAGTGACGTATAACCACATCGTTCACGTAACCTACCCAGACAAAACCAGCCACAATGGCGGCGGCAGAGGGGCTGGGAAGTCCCTGAAAATAACGTTTGTCTGCCACGCCCACCTGGGTATTAAAACGCGCCAGGCGTAACGCCGCCGCTGCGGTATAGATAAAGGCCGCCATCCACCCTACCTTGCCCATATCGCGTAAGGCCCATTCATATATCACCAGCGCGGGCGCCAAGCCGAAGGAAATCATGTCCGACAAACTGTCGTATTGTGCGCCAAAATCACTTTGCGTATTAGTCCAACGCGCCACACGACCATCCAAGCCATCGAGGATCATGGCAACAAAGATGGCGATAGCGGCAATTTCAAACTTGTTCTGGGTGGCGGCAACAATTGCATAAAACCCGGCAAATAAGGCAGCAGTCGTAAATAGATTAGGAAGAAAATAAATCCCCCGCCGAGCAGGCTTGGTGCGTTCTGGTTCCATCGGATCAGTCTAAGGGGTTTATCTATAAAAAAACAGTAGAATTTTTACCGCACCAGGGGGAAGCTAGGAATGCTTAAACTCGGCGAGGATATCCAAACCCGCTGCCACCTGCTGACCGGGCTTAACCAGAATCCGAGCGGTATACGGGATAAAGACTTCCAGAACACTGCCATAGGAAAGAAAACCACACCGGCGTCCCTGACCGATGCGCGTGCCGAGCCGCACATAGCAACGAATTCGCCGCAACCAGATACGCGTACTTAACGTCACTACCACCTCATCTTGCTCATCGGTTTTGATCGCAACACCCATGTATTTATTTCCAAAACGGGAGGAATCCGGTTTTAGGTAGCCGTAGTGAGTGATCTTGCCTTCGCTGGGGCTACGTAGTCGTAAAACACCAAACCAGCGCAAACGCAGGCTGATGCAAACCATCGGTTGTTTGAGTACTGGATCGACCTTTTTCTCGATTGCAGTCACCTTGGCATCGGCAGGACTGACCACACCATAGGCGGCGGCGGGGATGCGGCGCTCGGGATCACGGTACAGCCATAACAGCAACAGTACCAACAACCAACCCGGCCATGCCGCCTTACCCACCAACCAGTACGCAATTACCAACAATACCGTGACGAACAAGAAGGCTGGCTTGCTTTCAGCCGCAACCATAATGGATCCAATTCAGTAAAAGAATAATTGCAACAGGCTTAGTTTTTGGCTTTATCCACCAGTTTGTTCGCCTTGATCCAGGGCATCATGTCGCGCAGCTTAGCACCCACGGTTTCAATGGCATGCTCCTGACCAATCCGTCGCATGGCCTTGAGCTTGGGTGCGCCCGCCTGATTTTCCAGGATAAATTCCCTGGCGAATTCACCGGTCTGAATTTCTTTGAGGATGCGGCGCATCTCAATCTTGGTTTGGTCAGTGATGATACGTGGGCCACGCGTGAAATCGCCGTATTCCGCAGTATTGGAGATCGAGTAACGCATGTTGGCAATGCCGCCTTCGTACATCAGATCCACGATCAACTTCAGTTCATGCAAACATTCAAAGTAGGCCATTTCGGCGGGATAACCTGCTTCCACCAGTGTTTCAAATCCCGCCTGGACCAAGGCGGTAGCACCACCACACAACACCGCTTGTTCACCAAACAGATCGGTTTCGGTTTCAATCTTAAAGGTAGTTTCAATAATACCGGCGCGGCCACCACCATTGGCAGAGGCATAAGACAGCGCGAGATCACGCGCACGACCACTGGCGTCTTGATGGATCGCAATCAAACTGGGCACACCGCCACCCTGGGCATAGGTTGAACGCACCAAATGACCGGGGCCTTTGGGCGCAATCATAATGACATCCAAATCGGCACGCGGCTCAATCTGGCCAAAATGAATATTAAAACCATGGGCAAAGGCCAAGGCCGCGCCTTTTTTGATATTCGGTTCAATCTGGTCACGATAGAGGCGTGCTTGATGTTCATCGGGCGCCAGGATCATAATCAAATCCGCGTTACGCACCGCTTCTTCGACCGGCTTGACACTCAAGCCTGCTTTTTCGGCCTTCGTCGCCGAGGCCGAGCCTGGGCGCAATCCCACCGTTACCTTGACCCCGGAATCACGCAAATTATTCGCATGTGCATGCCCCTGTGAACCGTAACCAACGATGGCTACGTTTTTGGCCTTAATTAATGCCAGATCACAATCTTTGTCATAATAAAGTTTCATGTCGTACTGCCTCTATGCTGAAATATTAAAAGAATTAAACAAATTTAGTTAACGCGTAAACTCTTTTCGCCACGTGCAATACCGGTGCTGCCCGAACGCACGGTCTCCATGATCGCCCCAGGCTCAATCGCCTGAATAAAGGCATCAAGCTTATCACTGCTACCGGTCAACTCGATGATATATGTTGTATCCGACACATCAATGATCCGGCCGCGAAAAATATCGGTAAGCCGTTTTATTTCGGCGCGCTGATCTTTGTCCACTGCCTGCACCTTGATCAGCATTAACTCGCGTTCAATATGGCGGCCCTCGGTAATGTCAGCCAGTTTCACCACATCGATTAACTTGTTCAGCTGCTTGATGATCTGCTCAATGATGAGCTCTGAACCACCCGTGACAATCGTCATGCGTGATAAAGAGGGATCCTCGGTCGGCGCGACTGTTAACGATTCGATGTTGTAGCCACGCGCAGAAAACAAGCCGGCCACCCGCGACAAAGCCCCTGCCTCGTTCTCCATGAGTAATGAAATAATTCGACGCATCAGGCCAACTCTCTTTCCGATGACAAGTGCATCTGGTTATGCGCCTTGCCTGCGGCAATCATCGGATACACGTTTTCTTTCTGGTCGGTAATAAAGTCCATGAATACCAGGCGATCTTTCATCGCAAAAGCGGCTTTTAATGCGGCCTCAACATCTGCGGGTTTATCAATACGCATACCGACGTGGCCATAACTCTCGGCCAGTTTGACAAAATCCGGTAAGGTTTCCATGTAGGAGTGTGAATAACGGCTTTCATAAAAAAACTCCTGCCATTGCCGTACCATTCCCATGTAACGGTTATTCAGGTTAATAATTTTCACCGGCAGGCTATATTGCTTGGCCATGGATAATTCCTGGATACACATTTGGATACTGGCTTCACCGGTGATACACACCACGGTCTCTTGCGGATGCGCCAACTGTGCGCCGAGCGCCGCCGGTAAACCAAAGCCCATCGTGCCCAAGCCGCCGGAGTTGATCCAGCGTAACGGCTTATCAAATTTATAAAATTGCGCCGCCCACATCTGATGTTGTCCGACATCGGAGGTCACGTACGCCTCACCCTTAGTGATCTCATACACCTTCTGAACCACATACTGAGGTTTAATCAAGGGACTGTTATGGTCATAACGCAGACAATCCTTGCCACGCCATTCATCAATCTGCGCCCACCAAGCCTTGAGTGCAGCGCCATCAGGCTTATGTTTACTGGCCTTGATCTCCTTGATCATATCAATGAGCACAGACTTCACGTCACCGACAATCGGCACGTCCACCCGCACGGTTTTGGAAATCGATGCCGGATCGATATCGATATGGATTATTTTGGCATTAGGACAAAACAGTTTCACGTCACCGGTGACCCGGTCATCAAAACGTGCGCCGACCGACAGCAAGACATCACTTTCATGCATGCCCATATTGGCTTCATAGGTACCGTGCATCCCTAACATGCCAATAAACTGTTTATCGGTCGCCGGATACGCACCCAAGCCCATCAAGGTATTGGTAATGGGATAACCCAACAATCGAGTGAAGGCGGTCAGTTCGGCATGCGCACCGCTGAGAATCGCGCCACCGCCGCTGTATATCATCGGGCGTTTCGCGGCAAGCAGTAATTTAACCGCCTTAGTGATCTGCTGTGGATCGCCCTTGGTCACGGGGTGGTACGAACGCATGGTGACCTGCGTTGGATAGGTGTACGGTATCTTAATCTTAGGATCAGTCATGTCTTTGGGAATATCGACAACTACCGGACCTGGACGGCCTGTGCTGGCGATGTGGAATGCCTTCTTCAAGGTCATGGCCAGGTCCTTGACGTCCTTGACCAGGAAATTGTGTTTGACACAGGGCCGGGTAATTCCCACGGCATCGACTTCCTGAAAAGCATCTGAACCAATATATGCAGTACCAACTTGACCCGTGATAATAACCATGGGGATAGAGTCCATGTAAGCCGTCGCAATCCCGGTCACAGCATTCGTTGCCCCCGGCCCGGAGGTGACTAATACCACGCCCGGTTTGCCTGTCGCACGGGCATAACCATCCGCAGCATGGGCGGCGCCCTGCTCATGACGGACGAGGATGTGGCGGACCTCTTCCTGTTGAAACAGGGCGTCATAGATATGCAGCACCGCCCCGCCCGGGTAGCCAAACACGTATTCCACGCCCTCATCTTTGAGGAACTGGACAATAATCTCGGCACCACTTAACTGCACGACGTACACTCCTCAAAATAACTCACATAAAAAAATGCCCGCTGACCGACCACACCGTCGTTCACGGGGACACTTAGGAAATTACTGAATCTACACGCTAAGGTCAAGAAACATCACATAAAATAGTCCCTGAGGCGATACCTCAAAGGAGGGAGGCATCTCTCCCAGCCCATACACACGGCCATTTTAGCCCGCAGCAAGAGGACCAAACACCACACTGGTAACAAAAACCCTGAGGAAGTGATCAATATCACGCTCTGCGCGACAAGGCTTCGCATGAACCTCACAACTTTTGCGCCCTGCGCATGTCAATAGCATGGCTACTATAGCAAACCCCAGATAGGCAAATCGGTAAATATGCTTTATGCTTTCAATGAGTTGGCTCAAGCTGTTTCGCTAACTTCAACCACGGTCCGGATAACCACGCGAGAGAACCCTTATGCAATTACGAACCCTGCACATTTTGTTTGGATGTTTGATAGCCTTGACGGTACTGACAGCACAGGCGGCAACCTATAAATACGTTGATAAAAGTGGCAATGTTGTCTATTCCTCCACCCCCCCTGCAGACGGATCAAATTACGAAAAAATCAAAGGCGACACCTCGCGTGGTAACGATAGCGAAGAAGCCACCCCCGACACAAAAAGTCAGACGACCGGTGGTGGTTCCAGCAGCGGTGCTAAGGATACATTGAAAAAAGAAGTTGAGAAAAACAAGGCGCTGCGTACGCAAAACTGCGAAGGCGCAAAAAAGAACCTCGAGGCCTACACCGTGTTTCGCCGCATTCAGGATAAAGACGGCAATGTGATTATCCTGGAAGATAACGAACGCGCCAAACGGATTGAGGAGTCAAAAAAGGCAATTCAAGAATTTTGTGATTAACATCGTCTGCCGGTTGTGACATGAAAAAGTGGCTGCTGATTATCCTGGCAATACTCACCGGCGCGGCTATCGGGCTGTATCAAAACGCAGATATACGCGCCTATTTCGACGTTAAAACGGATCAACGGCGGGCCAAACACACCAGTCACAACACATTGTATAAATGGCGGGATCATCGCGGGCAGACACACCTCAGTGACACGCCACCCGAGGCAGGGATAAAATACGACATCGTCGAATACAATGACAAAACCAATGTACTGCCTTCCGAGGCGTTCACCGGCAAGAAAAAACCACAATAATCGCTATACCTGCCCTCCCCACCTGTATAAAATTCGCAGCTCCATTCACCACTGAAGAATTCCGTCCTTATGCGTACCTCACGATTGCTCCTGGCCACGCTCAAAGAAACCCCGGCCGATGCCGAAGTTATCAGCCACCGTTTGATGTTACGTGCCGGCTTGATCCGCAAGCTGGCGGCGGGGCTTTACACCTGGTTACCGATGGGCCTGCGGGTATTGCGCAAGGTCGAGGCGATTGTGCGGGAAGAAATGAACCGTGCAGGCGCACAGGAAGTATTAATGCCGGCGGTCCAACCCGCTGAACTATGGCAGGAATCCGGGCGTTGGGATAAATACGGTCCGGAATTGCTGCGTTTGCGCGATCGGCATGATCGGCAATTTTGTTTTGGGCCCACCCATGAAGAGGTGATCACGGATCTGATCCGCGGTGAAATCCGCAGCTACAAACAACTGCCCGCCAATTTTTATCAAATTCAAACCAAGTTTCGTGATGAGATCCGCCCGCGTTTTGGTGTGATGCGCGCCCGCGAATTTCTGATGAAAGACGCCTATTCCTTTCACCTCGATCAGACCTCATTGACGGAGACTTATCAACTCATGTACCAAACCTATTGCCGCATCTTTGATCGCTTTGGTTTGGATTATCGTCCGGTACAGGCCGATACCGGTTCCATCGGCGGCAGTGTCTCGCACGAATTCCACGTGCTCGCCGCCTCCGGTGAAGATGCGATTGCCTTCAGTAGCAGCGGTGATTACGCCGGTAATCTGGAATTGGCGGCAACCCTGCCAAGCAAAACACCCCGTGCTGTTGCAAAACAAACTCGTCAAACCGTCGACACCCCGGGCAAACACAGCATTGAAGACGTATGCGGCTTTCTCAAGATCCCCACCACACAATGCCTGAAGACCTTGTTAGTGAAAGGAACAGAGGCGCCCGTCGTCGCGTTTGTATTACGTGGCGATCACGAATTAAATGTGATCAAGGCAGAAAAGATCGAAGGCATCGCCACACCGCTGCGTTTCGCCAGCGACGAGGAAGTACGCCAGCATTGTTCCTGTCCGCCGGGTTCTATCGGCCCAGTAGGTTTGACAATCCCAGTGTTCGTTGATCATGCTGCCGCTGCACTGGCGGATTTTGTCTGTGGGGCAAATGAAAAAGACAAACATCTAAGCGGCGTGAACTGGGGCCGGGATCTACCCGAACCTCACAGCGCCGATATCCGCAATGTGGTTGACGGTGATCCGAGTCCCGATGGCAACGGCACACTGCAAATCAAACGCGGTATTGAAGTTGGTCACATCTTCCAGTTGGGCCAGAAATACAGCGCCGCGCTGAAGGCCACCGTGCTGGATGAAAAAGGCAAGGCCATCACCATGACCATGGGCTGTTATGGTATTGGTGTATCCCGTGTAGTTGCCGCAGCGATTGAACAAAATCACGATGACAAGGGTATTATCTGGCCCGACAGCATCGCGCCATTTCAGATTGCCTTGTTACCGATGAACCTGAACCGCTCGGCAGAAGTACGGGTTGCCAGCGAGGCCTTGTACCAGGAACTAACGGCGTTGGGTTATGACGTGTTGTTTGATGATCGCAACGAGCGCGCCGGCGCAATGTTTGCCGACATGGAACTCATCGGTATCCCCCACCGCGTGGTGGTGGGTGAGCGTGGCCTGCAACAAGGTATGGTCGAATACAAACACCGCCGTGATGAAAAATCCCAGGATATCAAACGCAGTGACTTGATTGACTTTTTACAGAAACAGATTAAAAATTAATGACAGGAACATCGTGCTGGCGAACACATGGTATCAGCTGACCACAAACAGATTTATTCCTATCCGGCAGCGCAGCTACTAACACTGCTCGTGAGTCTATGCTGTGGCGCCAGCGCCGCCAGCCAGCAAGAAACCCCCAATGAAGAATTGCGCGGTTTATTAAAGGCCGCCGTCGACAGCAGCGACAGCTTCCCGGATCGGTATGAAGCCGAGGTCTGGCTGACGGACATGTCAAGACGTTTATCGCCCATCTTGCCGGAAACCGAACACCGCCTCAATTTATTGAAGAATATCCATTACGAAGCAAACCGCGCGAATTTACAACCTGAATTGGTGTTGGCGGTGATCGAGGTAGAAAGCCGCTTTGATCGTTATGCAATTTCACATGCCGGTGCAAAAGGTTTAATGCAAGTGATGCCGTTCTGGTTAAAAGAGATTGGACGCCCAAATGATAACCTGTTCAATGCCGGTACCAATCTGCGCATGGGCTGTACCATATTGCGCTATTACATGGATATGGAGAAGGACAACATCACCCGCGCCCTCGGTCGTTACAACGGCAGCCGCCACAGTTATACCTACTCCAATCTGGTTTTTCGCGCACTGGACAAACGCTGGCGCCGTCGTTGATTTAATTGTTAGCACCGCAGACCGGATGTGATTTGAAAAACAATAAAAAAAGCGGCCGGAATTTTTCGGCCGTTTCATTAATCCGTGAAGTTTCCTCATTTTCTATTGTTGGTTCAGCCATTATTCAGTGAGGTTGAAAAGCTATATTGGGTAGATTTATAGAAATGAGATTTATTCATTTTTGTTATTTTTTTCAATAAATATTATGCTGTATTAAGATATACGTATACACCTCGCAATCTTGTTGTTAGGCGATCTCGTACAGACATTCGTGGAATACGCGTTTTTGATGTCTTCCTGACCTGTTCCAGGTGCATCAAGAAAATTGCTCCCCACGCAACTCGTCAATCAGCCGAGAAGGTTTCACTGAACCAGACAATTTCAACAAACGTTAAGTGTTTGTTGATAAAGAGTATAGTTTTTTATGTACGGCACAACCCTGAGACCTATATAAAATCTTGCGGAATGGTCACGCTCACATCGTGACACTGCACGGCATCCACTCTTGCCGCCGAAGATCCCTGCCATAACCAGGTTTTTAAAGCAGTAACCGCCTCGGTGGTGCCGCACGCTAATACTTCAACACTCCCATCCGGTAAATTTCTGGCATAACCCGTTACCTTTAACAGTTGAGCCTGTTGCCGTGTGGCCGCGCGGTAAAACACGCCTTGCACGCGTCCGGTAACGAGACATTTGCAACACACTGTCACGGCAATAACACCGTCGCTTGTTGTCCTGCACGCAATAATTTATCGTCGGCAGAAAATTCAACATCAATGGGATACCGTGCCGTGCTGGTGGAACTTTGTTCCGGTTCCAAACCAATCGCACGTATAGTCGCGGAAAAATCCTGGTTATTGACGCGTACAGTGGCCGGGTTGCCGATGCGCAATCCAGGTAAAGTCGCTTCCCCTACCCAGAGGCGCGCCAACATGCGATCAGCTTCGGCAATGACGAATAAGGTTTCCGGCTGTAATGTAGCCGCAATCACCTTGCCCGGTTCGGCGTGACGCGACAATACCCAGGCGTTAAACGGTGCGTGAATGGCGCTATATTGAAAATTGTATTTTGCCACCGCCAACACAGCGCGTGCGCTTTCTCGATCCGCCTTGGCCTGCACCAGTTTATTTTTTGCAACCTGCAAATCATGATCCGCTAACAAGGTGCGGTTGTACATCTCTGTCGTGCGTTGTAACTCGCGTTGCGATTCTTTTAGATTTTCATCACTGCTGTGCAATGCCGCCTGCGCTGCGTCCAGCTGTGCTTTAAATACAGCATCATCCAGGCGCAACACGACCGCGCCTTTGCCGACCTTATCCCCGGCGGAGACCATCACCTCTTTAACCACGCCACTGATCGGCGTGCGCAACTCCATGCGTTTCGACCAATTCAGTGCGGCGGGATAACTCTCCGCTGGTACTGTCTGGGCAAACAGCAGGCTGGCAGTAAAGCAGACTATACTGCCAATGATCATCTGTTTCCGGTTGGGTTTACTGTTTTTCATTTTGCTTTATGCTCTCAGCAGGTTTGTTGGTTGTATCACTACCCGGTAATGCCACTTGCCCGGTCAAACTGTCCAGTCTCAGCCAGGCATGCACCAGCTTATAGTCGGTTTGTACTGACAAATATTCCACATCGGCAATCAGCACCATCGCATCTCCCAGATCTGCATTGACTTCCAACTCATATAAGGCACGACTGCGATCCAGGTTTAATTCACGAAACTTGCGTAACGCCGCCATTTCTTGCCGTTGCTGGTTTAGATTATCCAGTTCAAACCACACATTTAATACTGCTTGCCGCACCTCAAGCTCGGCAATGTGTAATTCAGCGCGTGCCCGTTGCAATTGCGCCTGTGCCTGCGCAATCAGCGCATCATCGCGCCGACCCGTATATATTGGTACCGTCAACGTCACGCTCGCCCGCACCTCATCATTCGAACCTAATTCACGTGAATAGCTAAATACCTCGGCGTTGCCTTTTAACACCGCGTTATCCTGCGCGCGCGCCGCCGTCACGCGCTGCTCAGCAGCGGTGACACGCATACGGATTGCCTGTAACTGATAGTTACTGGTTATTGCTAGTTGTTGTAATGTTTCCACTTCCGGAATGGGACGATGGAGTATATCCAGTTTCGGCGCCGTCAATAACGCAGGCAGGTCGGTGGGTCTGTTCAATGCTTCCGCCAGACGCGCACGGGTTTCACGTTGTTGTGCCTGGCTCTGATTCCGCAATAATCGTGCGCGTTGCACCTTTGCCTCCGCCTCTAATACTACGAGATCCGAAATCTGCCCCAGCTCTTTACGCTGGCGCAGTCGATCAAAACGCACATAAGCCGTGGCTAACTCCTCCTCGTTGCGACCAGTTAATAAATCCGCCAGTAGTACGTCGAAGAATCGCCGCATGATGTCCTGGCGCCGCCGGGTACGTGCATCCAGGTAGTTAAATCGTCGTGCATCAACTTCGTGTTCCGCCACCTGCCGTTGCGCATTGTGTCGGCCAAAATCGTAGATCTCCTTGGAGATCACAATACCGATACGATGGTCATCGTGCGTCTGATCGGGCGACGTTTTTGCAGGTTCAATATATCTGGCGCGAGCCTCGATATACGCATCCCAATCGTAGTTTGCATCAACACGCTGATAGTCCGCCTGGGCTGCGGCAATATCCGCTGTATATAATAGTAACGTTGGATGCGGCTCATCTGCCAGGGATAAAGCATGTTCCAGGGTAAGTGGCGATGGCAATACCTGACTCAGATCAGCAGCGTTGGCAAATTGGACAACAAGATACAATCCTGCTGCGCCAAGTCTGCCCAGTTGCTGAGTCATCACCAGTAACCTTTATACACCTTAATACTACTCTTCTATGGACAGGGGATTCAGGATTTACTTTACGGCTTCGTTTGTCTTGTTTGTTTGTAACGGATAAAGGGCATGGTCTTGTAGGCTCCGGAGACAATATAATCTCCTATCCACATAAACTCCTCAACCCCGGTGGTCTTGCCGACATGGTGATGCACCTTTTTGCCATTCAAATCAAAAAAGGCGATCACCGGTGTTGCGCGTACCCTATGTTCACGAAAGGCAAACTCTTTCTGGGTCATTGCCTTGCCTTGCATATTTTTCATTTCCACATCGCCTTCAATATCCAGCGTGAACAATAAAAAGTGCCGACGAAAGTATTCCTGAACTTCGGTTTGATTTAATACATTTGTTTTCATGTAGTGACAGAACGGGCAATCTTTCATCTCGAAAAAAACCATAATCCCGTCTTTGCCTTGTTCCTTGGCATTTTTTAATTCTTCTTTGTAGTCACCCCAAGTCTCATTAAAAAAATGCGCATTGGGATCACGCGGATCCTCGGCCTGTGCAACACCCAGATAACAAAGTCCACTCATCAGCATGGCAAGCAGTTTTGGCTTGTTCATATGTTTTCCTCCGCCATCCTGAATTTGATGCATGAGCCAAACTATGTGGTAGTTGCCAACGCTGTGGAAGGTACACTCCCACAGCGTGACTCCAGAGTTAGCGTGTTTCAGACTGTGCACTTACACAGTCACCAAGGCGATCAATGCCAGCCGCCTTAGCTTGTTCATGTTTTTTTCTTCGGGGGGCTCCTCTTCTTTTCCTGGTCAAGCAAATCTTCTAATTTTTTCATGGTCACACCGCCCACTTTTATACTTGCCACCTTGCCATCGGGAGATACAACGACGGTCGTCGGCAATCCTTGAATGGGGCCAAACGGCATGGGGCCATCCACATCGCCGCGCAGTACTGGATAAGATATCAAGTATTCATCCACAAACGTACGCAGAAACTTTCCATCCACCTCTTCGTGATTGATGCCCAGGACCACCGCATCCACATTTTTATGTTTTTCGTGAAAATCGACTAACTCAGGAATTTCCTCTAAACACGGGGGGCACCACGTCGCCCAATAGTTCACAATTACCCATTTGCCACGATAATCCGATAAATTGTGTTTTTTGCCATTCACATCCGGCAAGGTAAAATCAGACAGGGGTTGGCCCACCGCCAATCCAGTACAGAGCAGGAAAGCTAACCAGATAAATTTCTTTGACATAATACCGCGCCTTTATATTCATTAAGTTACGACTATATACCTGCGAAACCCCGCTAACCTTACAACTGGTGCAATATTCTTGCCTAACTAGAGCCGTACCACACTCTGGATGTGTTGTGGTAAATCGCGTGCGTCAATGGTACCGAGGTCCTTATCAAGACTTGCCGTCACCAACTTGGTCGTCTGTGTCGATAACGCCGCACGTAAATGGCCAAGAAATCGTGATTCGGCAACCAACACTAATTGGTCATATTTCTGCTGATTACGCCCGTCGTCGAGCAATTTGGCCAGCTCTTTTGTAAACTGCACAGCCAGATGTTCCGTTGGTTCTTCTGCTTGCTGATAACTATTGTGTCCGCCACGCCCATTAGCCACACGACCCTGGCGATCAGAAATTAATTCCTGATTTTTTAGCCGCCCCTGCTCATGCGGGAGGTCCTGCAATAATGTCAACGCTTGTCCCGAACCTGCGCTTTCAAACAACCGGGCGCCGGCGCGGTGTGCAACAAGTATCCATGTTTTCTTTGTCATTGTCGTTGTTCCTTATCGTTAAAATTCAATGTCGAAGCAGATCATGTACGATTAGCACGTTTCTTTTGACTGCATAATACAAAAACCCAATACAGCCGCGGTGAGGCGTTATCGTGCAATTTACAATGAACAATTGAAAATTGCATTGCCTGCATCACTTGCCTGCGTTCAGTATATTTGATTCAGGGGCACGATGAATTGACTTAAGACAAACATATGTAAGAGTTTCATGCCCGATAAAGGTACTTTGGACTTTTCGTAAACAAGTAGGAGAAACATCAGAGAATAGTAATATACACAAATACGTTAATTACGTTGTTGCCGGGTTAAGGCATCCATCCGGGCTTTGATCGCCAGTTTCTGTGCATCAACCGCAAATGCACGCGCCGAGGGATAATCGCCCTTTTCCAATGCGCCCGTGGCCTTGGTCATTAAATCCTGGGCTTGCGTCAAATGTGAAGGTGAATAAGTGTCGGCTTGAACATCCTTTGCGGCCTGGATCGTCTGTCGGGCATTGCTCATTTCCTGAACAGGCGGATTAACAGTACAGGCGCTCACCAACGCCAACAATCCAATACCGAGAAAAAGCAGGCGAAAACGGTTAGCAGAATGTATTACCATAGATGAAACCGTGGGATTTGTTACCTATTAATATTGAGGACACTAACACCCACCCTATGGACTGTCAAGCAATGGAATTTTATGTTATATCCCGCCATAACCCGTTGAGAACTACCATGAAAATAACGATTTACCACAACCCAGGTTGTTCCAAGTCACGTCAAACCCTGGCGCTGATACGTGCGCAAGGCCATGAACCCGCGATCGTGGAATATCTCACAGCACCACCGGATACGATGACCCTAAAACAGGTGATCAAAATGCTCGGTATCACGCCACGTGAATTGTTGCGC
>JAYSTO010000314.1:0-9763 GCA_043719675.1 Gammaproteobacteria bacterium
CTGGGCCGGGTTTTTACCGGTGTGCTGGCGATGAGCAGGTGCGTATTACACGCCAGGCAACGACTGAATGGGCGGCACTGCCAATCAAGTTTGAGCTTATGACTTAATTCTCGGGCGCTCTCGTGGAGTGTTCGGGCGGTGAGTAAGAGCACATGGCCTTGGGCGCGGCGGTGATCACAGAGTCGCTTGTCGCGCGTGAGTAATAGGCGATCGTCATCGATGGCCTGGCATAATAAAGGATAATCAACTTTGGGGTTGGTGGTGATAAGCGTGTCGTGTCCGGCTGCGCGTAACCACCGCGCAAGACGCTGCAGTGTTTCGTCACATAAAAGGCGCAGGGGTTCGTGGGTCACGGTTAAAATCTTAAAGGGTAGAGCGGATAACCCCGGTGACGATACCCAGGATTTGCACTTGATCATTTTTCAGAATAATCGGCGACATCGCAGGATTGGCGGGTTGTAAATGAATGCCATCGGCCTCGATATAGAATTTTTTCAGCGTCACTTGTTCACCGTTGATCATCGCCACCACGGTCTGGCCGTTTTGCGCGGACTCGCGTTTTTCTACGACAATCACATCGCCATCCTGGATATTGTCGTCGATCATCGAGTGGCCGCGGACCTTCAGCGCATAGGTGTTTTTGTGGACCATGTGCGCCGGTACCTGCACCTTTTCCTGTTGTTCGCAGATGTCGACCGGTAAACCGGCCTGCACAAAGCCCAACAGGGGGATCTCGCAAAGGGGCTCAGTGGCAATAGCAACAGGTTCAAGGGCAGGGTTCCACACGGGGATTTTTTTCTTTGAAATCAGGTAACTGACGTTATTCATGGAGAATTCTCTTTAGGGTTTGGGGAAAACATAGCGTGTTTTCCCGGTTATTGCAAACTTCGGGGCAAGAATGTCTCTGATCACGGCATTATCTGCGCACAACAGATGATTTTTATCCCAAAAAAGACAATAATCCGCACCATGCAAACACTCGAATCGAAAAAACCTCCGCGTCTGCTGCTGCTCGTTATTAGTGTGGTGATGCTCTTGCTGGGCCTGACAACGGTGCTGTTGTGGAATAAATATGCCTCGCGACAAATAACTGAGGCCGATCTCCCACCAGAACTGGCGATGAATTACTTGCCGGAGGGCAAGCCGGTGCGCGGCTTGCAGATGACGGATCACAACAATCAGCCCTTTACGGAAGCGCGGTTTCAACAGCATTGGAGTTTCCTGTTTTTTGGCTTCACTAACTGTCCGGACGTGTGTCCGACGACCATGCTGGTGATGAAACAGGTGTGGCAGAAATTGCCACCTGTCGCGCCCTCCGAACCCAAACCGCAATTGATCTTTGTCAGCGTTGATCCGGATCGTGATTCGGTGGCGAAATTAAAAGACTACGTTGCTTTTTATCACCCTGAATTCATCGCGGTACGCGGTGAGCATGACAAACTGGATGTGTTGGTGAAACAATTAGGGGCTTTGTATGGCTACGAAGATGGTCCCGACAAAAACAATTACACCGTCAACCACAGTGCGCAATTAGTATTAGTGGACCCGCAAGGTAATCTGCGCGCGATTTTCTCTCCGCCATTTGTCGCCGATGAGCTGATAAAAACGTTTACACACATTCGGCAATTTCATAAAGGTTAAGGCATGAAAAAAATAATTTATTTAATGGTTCTGTTGTTGCCCAGCCTGGGCGTGCAGGCCGACGCTACGTTAGTGGTTCACCATGCGGTGGTGCCGGAAAAGCCGCCGAGTGTCATGGTCATGGGCGGCTTTATGTCGATTGAAAATCCCAGCGAGAAGGAAATACGTATCGTCAATATCAGCAGTATCCAGTTTGGTCATGTTGAGATGCATCAAACCATGATAAAAGACAACCTCGCTAAAATGATCAAACAGGAGGCGCTGATTGTGCCTGCTAAAGGCAAGCTTGAGCTTAAACGAGGCAGTTATCACCTCATGCTGTTTAATCCGAAAGTCAAACTCAAGACGGGGGACACGATTGAACTTGTTTTGACATTGCATAACGGCACAAGCCAGAAAGTACTGGCCAAGGTTATGCCCGCCATGCTCGACGTTGATCACTCCCATCACCACCACTAGAAAATCATGACTGAAAAAAATCGTTCGGCGTTTGCTGAGTTGCTGTTTGTTGTGCCGCAATATATGTTGCCGCATCATTTTATTTCGCGCCTGGTACTGCGCGCAACCCGCGTGCGTGCGCAGTGGTTTAAAAATCCCCTGATGCGTTGGTTTGTGAAAAAATTTAACGTCAATATGGCGGAGGCTGATAATGAAAATTTGGAATCTTACCCGGACTTCAACAGTTTCTTTACCCGCACGGTTAAGGCGTCAGCACGGCCAATTGATCCAGGCACACAGCGCGTGATTTGTCCCGTGGATGGGGCGATCAGCCAATTGGGTTATATTGATGGGTCTACCGTGTTTCAGGCTAAAGGTTATTCCTACGACCTGCAAAGCCTGCTCGGCGGTGATGTGGCGTTGGCTGAACAATTCAGGGATGGCGCGTTTGCCACGTTGTATTTATCGCCACGTGATTATCATCGGTTTCATATGCCGATCGGCGGACGCCTAACGCAGATGTTATATGTTCCCGGACGTTTGTTCAGCGTGAACCCCACCACAGTACGCCGGGTGCGGAATTTATTCGCACGCAATGAACGAGTGGTGGCAGTATTTGATAGTCGCGTCGGGCCGATGGTGATGATTCCGGTGGGGGCATTGAATGTGGCCTGTATTGAAACCGTCTGGCACGGTGTCGTGACACCGCCACACCGGCAACCGGTTCAGCGCTGGATTTATGATCGTGCCGATGATGTGATTCAATTGGAGAAAGGCGCGGAGATGGGCCGGTTTAACATGGGTTCAACAGTGATACTGTTGTTTCCAAAAAACACAATTCGTTGGGATGAGAATCTCAAGACGGGTGATACGATCCGTATGGGGCAGGGCATTGCCACAATCCTGTAAATTTTCTACTTAACATGTTCAGCACAGCTCAAGTATACTGACACCGGTTTCTGGTTCGCGGTAGACGCGAAATAGCAGAGGTTAATCATGGCAATCACATCATTTCATCCACCTCAACGTATTCTGATGGGACCGGGTCCTTCGGATGTCAGTGAACGCGTATTAAAGTCCCTGGCCAGACCGACCATTGGCCATCTCGATCCGGCGTTTGTCGGTATGATGGATGAAGTCAAACAATTATTACAATATGCGTTTCAAACAAAAAATCATTTAACCTTTCCCATATCGGCCCCCGGTTCCGCAGGCATGGAGACCTGTTTTGTTAATCTGGTTGAACCCGGTGACAAGGTGATCGTCTGCCAAAATGGCGTGTTTGGCGGACGTATGAAAGAAAATGTCGAACGCTGCGGCGCCACACCCATCATGGTCGAAGATGCCTGGGGTACGGTGGTTGATCCCAACAAGGTAGAAGCGGCGTTGAAAAAAAATCCGGACGCAAAGCTACTGGCCTTTGTGCATGCCGAAACCTCCACCGGTGCGCAGTCGGATGCCAAGACCTTGGTCGCGTTGGCGCATCAATATGACTGTATCACCATTGTCGATGCCGTTACCTCACTGGGCGGTACACCGTTAAAAGTGGATGAGTGGGGCATCGATGCAATTTACTCCGGTACCCAGAAATGTTTATCGGCACCACCGGGCTTGTCACCGGTCAGTTTTAACGAGCGCGCGATGGCAGTGATTAAACAACGTAGGCGCAAGGTGCAGAGTTGGTTCATGGACATGAATCTGGTGATGGGGTATTGGGGCAGCGGTAAACGCGCTTATCATCACACGGCGCCGATCAATAGCCTCTATGGTTTACATGAAGCATTAGTGATGTTGCAGGAAGAAGGTCTGGAAAACGCCTGGCGACGCCACCGCACCCATCATCTGGCCTTGCGTGCAGGTATTGAAGCACTGGGTCTGAACTTTATTGTCGCCGAACAGGATCGCCTGCCGCAACTCAATGCGGTCACCATTCCCGAGGGTGTGGACGATGCAGCAGTACGTAACCAACTGTTGAACGATCACAACCTGGAGATCGGTGGTGGACTCGGTGCACTGGCCGGTAAAGTCTGGCGCATCGGTCTGATGGGCAGCAGTAGCAGCATGTATCATGTTGAATACTGTTTAAACGCCTTGGATACCGTGCTGACAAAATTGGGCGCCAAGATCAAATCCAATGTTGCGGTGGCGGCGGCGAAGGCTGAGTTTAAAAAAATCGCCAATGTGAATTAATTGAAATACTGGTGCTCGCCGGTATTTTTATATTGGTGATAGTACAGCCAAAATCTGCTATCGTTATTCCCAGGCTCTATTCACGACAGCATAAGGAGGATTCGCCATGGCAAGGAAAAAACGTTCTAACAAGGGCACAACCACCACGCGCAAGAAAAAACTGGCGGCGGGTAATGCGGCTGCGAAGCGGCAGAAATACCGTTGTAGTCAATATATAACGCCGGAGAGTGACAATCCTGATTATCCTACCCGACTTGCGTCGGCCTTGAGCGCCAACCTGCATATTGCCGGTTCACAGAGTCTTGTTGTCAATGGTAACCAAGGTATTGCGGTGGCGAAAGATCAATGTGTGCAGACTGGTAACGATCAATATCACTATATCGGTGGGAAACAGCATGTGCAGATAGTCAGTGATCAGCAGATTGAGATCGGTGGCGATCAGGTTATTAACGTGGGTGATGACTGTACGATGGACATTGGTAAAGATGTAGCCGTTGATGTAGGACGTGACTATAAACTACAAGTCGCCAAATCGCTCAATATTGTATGCGGTGATGAAGTCACGGTAACCGTCGGCAAGTCCAGGGTCAGGATGAAAAGTAACGGCCATATTGAAATCTTCGGCAACGTAGTTGATATTATTTCAACCAATGAGTTAAATATCGAAGGCCCCAAAGTCCGTATCCGCGGGAATCTCTCGCTGCGCTTGGAGGGAAATGAAACACAGATAATTTAGGAGCGCCACGAACTGCATCGTTACCGCCGGAGTGCACCAGCGTCTTGCTATGTGGGGGGTGTTATTTTTTATCTTGGCTGATAAATAGCAATAGGTCGCAGGGATTACACTTCAGGCCATCGGCAATTTGTAATAGATCATCTGGTGAAATGGGTTTTTTGCCTTGTTCGATATTGACGATCTCGCTATCGGATAGGCCGCAACGTTTGGCAAATTCAATCTGGCTCAGTCCGTACGCATTCCTGAGCTGAACAAAGTTATCACCTACAGCTTTCTGATTAGTCATAGATTCCTCCAGAAATATATTCGATGTGCATTTAAACCACTATGATGCAAAGTTGTAATAAGCATTAAACACGCGATAAGCCGCGGGTATGTTTAATAAGGGTTAAAAGTTTCTCAGGGTGTCTGGCAACCTTAACCGCTTGATCACCTGCCTCCTGTGCAATTTTATCCAGGTATGATTCTGCTTCCGGCAAAGTCGCGTTTAATTTGTTTGTTACATAACCCAAGTCACTGAACTTTCCCTCACGGAATTTGATCGCAAATTCCGGATCTTTAATGGCCAGTGATACCGGTAGAGTTAATATTCCATCTCTTATATCTTCATCGCCGCCGCCGCCCAACGCCAGGCTGCCCCTTACATCACTGACATCATCGCAACCGTGATACAACACGCCTAACAAGTGCCCATAATGTCTCAATGTTTCATCGTGTGTGGCTAAGCATGCCGACACTTCAAACATAGAGCCGGTATCTTCACCGGCAATCATGCGCCAATCTTCAACCCCTAGCGGATGTCTTCGCAGTCGCCACTGCATGCACTCGGCTATGCCGAGTCTCCGGAGTAATTCAGCCAAGCGGTCGATTGCATAAGCATCATTGTGAACTATTCTGAACCCCTCCGCCGTTATATAGCCGGAGGCCATGAGCGCAGGCAAACTGCCAAATTTGCAATGGAGCGTCGCTTTGCCCCTTCTTGTACGTGAGCGATCAAGGATGTCATCAACAATCAAAGAAACATTATGGAAAAGCTCCAACGCCGCGACACGTGACAACAAATTTTTGTCGATGGGTTTGTTGGAAACAGCTTCGTAACAGGCAAACATCGTTACCGGACGAAAGAATTTTGAGTTGGCCTCAAATTGCCATTTCAGCAGGATTTTTATTTCATCATCGGATTGATTAATCCATTCCTGGATAAATTCTTTAAGCGCTTTTATATGGCGCTCATAACCCAGTGATTCAATCAAATTTCTAGATACCGACGAAACCTGTCTGGATTCATCATCCAGCCTGCTCATGTTAGATTTTGTTACAGGTTTCATACCAGTACCGACAAATAACTCTCACAGGTTGTTGAAAAAAACACGGCTTATTGATTTATCGTTATCCCGGTGAAGCATGCCTCTGTATGCGCCAGACCGCGGGCCGTTATCCAGCAATCGATTGATTTGTTCAATAATCGGCTAATCCAGGCAAGCAGATCATAATATTGTGATTGCTTAGCGAAGTTTGTTTGTCTTAGGGTTTAGCGCGGGCACGCCGAACAGGCTTTGCAGTTGTTTTTTTCTTTGCCGACCCTGTTTTCTTTTTTAGCCTGTCCATTTCACTAACAAATTTATTGGCTACTTCCCGTGGCAGGGTATTCATTTCTCGCAGATACTTCCGGTTGGCTTCCGTTATTTCCATCAGTAAATCGACAGATTGAACAGGGTTACGTTTGAAGGCGTCCAGTTTCGTTTCAATGGATTTACTTAACTGTGTGGTTTGGCTGACCCATTGACTCCAAAATTCGATTCCGGCATTGAAGGCAGCGATTTGAGCCTCCGCAGTATCTGTGAGGATATCTTCGATGCCGAGCAAACTTGCTGATTGTTTCGTGGTCATTTCCCGATCTCCCTTCGAATTGAATGTGTATGGTTACTATTAACATACTAGGTTCATCAAATCAAATAATTATGTCGATTACCGACAAATTGAGTACATCGCATCGCCAGGTCTCGCCGTTTATTTCAGTAACCAGGCAACATATTAGCATTTTTGTATCTTCTGATTTAATCCTGAGTAAATTCTATCCGATGCAAAATGTAAGAGTGCTCAGTTTGGATTTGTCACAGTTACTTGTTCACCTTTAACTGTTCTGCCAGATACAACCAGGTTTCGATGACGGAGTCTGGATTCAGCGAGACCGATTCGATTCCCTGTTCCACCAGCCACAACGCCAAATCCGGGTGGTCGGAGGGGCCTTGGCCGCAGATGCCGATGTATTTGTGTTGTTGACGGCAGGCTTGTATGGCCATGCTCAGGAGTTTTTTTACCGCCGGGTTACGTTCATCGAAGGATCCGGCCACCAGTGCCGAGTCGCGGTCGATACCCAAGGTCAACTGGGTGAGGTCGTTGGAGCCGATCGAGAAGCCATCGAAATGTTGTAAAAATGCTTCGGCAAGCAAGGCGTTGGCAGGGATCTCGCACATCATGATAATACGCAGACCGTTGTCTCCGCGGCGCAGGCCGTTTTTCTCCAACACGTTGACGACGGCAACAGCCTCGGCCACAGTGCGCACAAACGGGATCATAACCTCGATATTTTTTAGTTGCATGACATCGCGGACGTATTTAATCGCACGGCATTCCAGTGCAAAACACGCCTGAAAAAAAGGGTCGATGTAGCGTGCGGCGCCGCGCAAGCCAAGCATCGGATTTTCTTCTGTGGGTTCGTACGCTGCACCACCGACTAAATTGGCGTATTCGTTGGATTTAAAATCAGAGCAGCGAATGATCACCGGTTTGGGGGCGAAGGCGGTGGCGAGCGTGGCGATGCCTTCGCTGAGTTTTTCAGTATAGAAACTCACCGGATCAGCATAACCCACTGCGCGTGCACGGATCTGTTGTTGAACCGTTGCAGGCTGTTGGTCGAATTCCAGAATGGCCTTAGGATGTATACCGATTAAGGTGTTAATAATAAACTCCAGCCGCGCCAGCCCGATGCCATCATTGGGCAGAAAACGAAAATCAAAGGCCCGCTCTGGATTGCCGACATTAAGCATAAGTTTGAATGGCAGCGATGGCATTTGCGTCAGATTGATCTCATGAATTTTAAATGGTTGTTGCCCGGCATAGATATAACCGACATCACCCTCGGCACACGACACGGTCACGTCAGCATTATCACGAATGGTTTGTGTGGCATCCGCACAACCCACGACTGCCGGAATGCCGAGCTCACGTGCGACGATAGCAGCATGGCAAGTGCGGCCACCGCGATTGGTGACGATGGCTGCGGCGCGTTTCATGATAGGTTCCCAATCCGGGTCGGTCATGTCAGTCACCAATACGTCACCGGCTTGGACTTGATCCAGCTGCTTGGCACTATTGACGATACGCGCCTTACCTGCGCCGATACGTTGGCCAATGCTGCGGCCACTGCTCAGCACCGCGCTGCGTTGCTGCAGCTCATAACGCTGGAGTACATTGAGATTGCCGCGACTCTTCACTGTCTCGGGACGTGCCTGCACGATATACAGTTGACCATCCAACCCGTCTTTGGCCCATTCAATATCCATTGGTCGCTGATAATGGTGTTCGATTTGTATCGCATACTGCGCCAAGCTGTGTACCTCGGTATCGGTAATACTGAATTGCTGTTGTTGCGCAAGTGGGACATCGATCAAGGTGGTGGAACGGTCAGGGCGTGTGTCATCATGAAAAATTAACTGGTTGGTCTTACTGCCGAGGCGGCGTTGCACTATCGCCGGGCAGTGTTGTTGAATATTGGGTTTGTAGACATAAAACTCATCTGGATTGACCGTGCCTTGCACGATCGTTTCACCCAAGCCGTAGGCGCTGGTGATGAACACCACATCCTGAAAGCCGGACTCGGTATCCAGGGTAAAGATCACCCCGCTGCTGGCGCGATCACTGCGCACCATCTTCTGCACACCGGCCGATAGCGCGACATGGCGATGCTCAAAACCATGATGCACGCGATAGGCAATGGCGCGGTCATTGTACAACGAGGCATACACCGCCTTGATCGCTGCCAACAAATTTTCCACGCCGTGAATATTCAAAAACGTCTCTTGTTGTCCGGCAAACGAGGCATCCGGCAAATCCTCGGCGGTGGCCGAGGAACGCACCGCAAAAGATACTTGCTCGCCATAACGTTGAATCAGTTGCTGATAGGCGACGCGTAATTCTGCGATCACATCGTCGGGCAAAGGTGTAGCCATGATCCATTGGCGAATTTGCGCACCAGTACGGGCGAGGGTGGTGACATCGGTAATATCTAACGTGTCCAGCAGGGTATAGATACGTTCTGCCAGGCCGTTGTTGCTGAGAAAATAACGGTAGGCCTCCGCTGTGGTAGCAAAACCGCCTGGGACAGTGATCCCTTGCTGGATTAATGTCTGGATCATTTCACCCAGCGAGGCATTCTTGCCGCCGACACGGGGGATGTCGTTGATGCCCAGGGTTTCGAACCAATAGAGGTATTTTGTTGTCATCGTCGAAGTATAATTCCAGTTTATTAAAGCTGCTTGATCTGGCGCAATTGGATTATCATGCGCCCTGTGACGACCAAAAACCACCCTGTCTTTTTTGTTTCGGATAGCACCGCGATTACCGTGGAAACGCTGGGTCGAGGTGTGCTCAGCCAATTCCCTGGGATTAGCACAGATATTCACATTTACCGATTCATCGATACCTCGGAAAAATTAGACTTGGTGTGCACGGCGATTGAAAACGCTCACCGGCAAA
>JAYSTO010000315.1:0-9734 GCA_043719675.1 Gammaproteobacteria bacterium
GATTGCGCTTATTGTCCGCAGAGCGTGCGCTTTGATACGGCGGTTGAGAATGAGTCGCTGCTGGGTTTGGGTCAAGTGATCAGCGCAGCACGCCTGGCCAAACAAAATGGTTCCTCGCGTTTTTGTATGGGCGCGGCGTGGCGTAACCCCAAAGACAAAGATCTGGATCAGGTTATCCCCATGATCAAAGCGGTAAAGGCCTTGGGCTTGGAAACCTGTGTGACCCTGGGCATGTTGACGCAACCACAAGCGCAACGCTTAAAAGACGCGGGCCTGGATTATTACAATCACAATCTGGATACCTCGCCCGAGTTTTATTCCAACATCATTACCACGCGCACCTATCAGGATCGTCTCGATACACTCAAACATGTGCGTGCTGCGGGTATGCATGTGTGTTGTGGCGGCATCCTGGGGATGGGTGAATCGCGCGAGGATCGCGTTGGTTTGCTGCAAGAACTGGCGAATCAAGACCCGCATCCCGAGAGCGTGCCGATCAACATGCTGGTGCGGGTGCAAGGCACGCCGCTGGAAAACGCGGCGGATTTTGATGGTATTGAATTTGTACGCACCGTGGCGGTGGCGCGTATGCTCATGCCGACGTCGTATGTCCGCTTATCAGCCGGTCGTGAAGCCATGAGCGAAGAATTACAGGCGTTGTGTTTCTTGGCCGGGGCCAATTCCATTTTTTATGGCGAGAAACTGTTGACCACAGCCAATCCGAGTACGGCGAAAGATCAAGCCTTGTTTCACAAACTCGGGATACAGGCGTTGTAAGCAATTGTTATGCGCGCGACCGACTTGCCCGCTTATCTGGCGGAACTCAAACAACAACAATGTTATCGGCAACGCGTGGTGGTCGATAGCCCGCAGGGAATTGAGTTAACCATCAACGGCAAGCTTTATCTTAATTTTTGCAGTAATGATTATCTGGGTCTGGCCAATGATCCGCGTTTGCGCGAAGCCATGGTGTCTGGTGTGCAAAAATATGGCGTGGGCAGCGGCGCGTCGCATTTGATCAATGGTCACTCGTCGGCGCATCACGCCCTGGAAGAGGAATTGGCCGCCTTTGTGCGGCGGCCGCGCGCGTTATTGTTTTCCACCGGTTACATGGCCAATCTCGGTGTCATCAGTGCGTTGCTGGCGCGCGGCGATCAGGTGTTTGAGGATCGACTCAATCACGCCTCACTGCTGGATGGGGGTGTGTTATCTCAGGCACGCTTGCAGCGTTATGCGCACGCCGATGTGTTAACGTTGCGTGACAAGCTAATCAATAGCAAAGCGGCAACGTGTTTGGTGGCCAGTGACGGGGTATTCAGCATGGACGGTGATCTGGCGCCGGTGCAAGCCTTGGCGGAGTTATGTCGCGCACAGCAAACCTGGTTGTTGATCGATGATGCACACGGCTTGGGTGTGCTCGGTGCGAATGGCGGTGGTATTTTAGAAGTGCATTCACTCGATCACCATGCGGTGCCGATCCTGGTGGGCACCCTGGGTAAGGCGTTTGGCACCTTCGGTGCGTTTGTTGCCGGTGATGATGACTTGATCGAAACACTGATTCAACGCGCCCGCAGTTATATTTATACCACGGCATTACCGCCTGCCGTGGCAGAAGCCACTCGCACCAGTGTACAGTTAGTTCAGCAGGAAGGCTGGCGGCGGGAACAATTACAGACGAACATTACTTTGTTTCGGCGGTTGGCCGCACAAATAAATTTACCACTGATGGCTTCAACCACCGCGATACAACCGTTATTGTTGGGCGACGTGAAAAATACGGTAGCGGCCAGCACACGCTTAAAACAACAGGGAATTTTAATCAGCGCCATTCGCCCGCCAACGGTACCTGAAGGCACGGCGCGTCTGCGTATCACCTTGTGCGCATTACATACCCCGGCACAAATAGAACGCTTGATTGATCGACTCGGCACGGTATGTCAGAACTTCGCCTATGCCACTGCCAAACATTGAATCCGTGGATCGTCAGTCGGGATTGTCGGTAGAACGTATCGGTAGCGGGCCGCCGTTATTGTTTTTGCACGGTTGGGGTATGTCACGTAGTTTCTTCCGGCCCCTGGCGCACGCCGTGGCCGCGCAGCATAGCTCGTGGTTGTTGGCGCTGCCGGGCTACGGGCAAAGTGCACCACTACTCAATGGCGAGCAGATCGATGTCTACACGGATCACATCGTGCGGCAATTAGCCTTGACCAGTCCTGTAGATTGGTGTGGCTGGTCGATAGGCAGTCTGGTGGCGCTGAATATCGCGTATCGTTATCCACAGTGCGTGCGTCGTCTGGTGTTGTTTACTGCCACGCCGTGTTTCCAGTCGCGTGCGCATTGGATGTATGGCATTGGCCAGGATGTCTTGAATCAGTTTGCCGGTGATTTAGCCGGTGATTATGCGCAAACGCTGTCGCGTTTTCTAACCTTGCAATATAAGAATGTACCGCGGTCGCGCGATCAATTGCGCGAGGTGAAGGGATTATTGGCCGCCGAACCCAAACCCACTGCCACCGTATTGCAACAGGGTTTACAATTATTGCAGACAACGGATTTGCTGGCAGGGTTGCCATACATTACCTGTCCCACGCTGATCATCAATGGTGATCGTGACAGCTTAATTCCAACACCAGCGGCACGCCACTTGGCGGAACACATGCCAAATACCCGCGCGGTGCTCGTACACGGCGCCGGTCATCTCCCTTTTATGACCCACACTCGCCAGTGTGTGCAGCAGCTGCAAGATTTTTTTCATGAGTGAAATTTTAATCGTCGATAAACATCAAGCCCGGCTGGCGTTTGAAAAGGCCGCATCAACTTATGATCGGGTCGCGGTCTTGCAACGTGAGATCGGTCAACGCTTGCTTGAACGACTGGAGTCTATTCGTTATACGCCAAAACAGATATTGGACGTCGGCGCGGGCACCGGGTATTGCACGCTCAAGTTGCATCGGCAGTTTCCCAAGGCCAAGCTGTTTGCCTTGGACATGGCGCACAACATGCTCAAGTTAACACGTCAGCGTATGCCCTATTGGTCACGCTTGCGCCGACGTTGCGGTTTTATCGTCGGTGATGCGGAATCCTTGCCGCTGGCCGACGCCAGTGTTGACATGATTTTTTCCAATTTGACGGTGCAGTGGTGTAATGACTTGCCGCGGGTCTTTGCGGAATTTAAGCGCGTGTTGGCGCCCGGCGGGATGTTGTTGTTTACCACCTTTGGTCCGGATACCTTGCGTGAATTGCGTGAGAGTTGGCGGTTGGTGGATGGCTACAGTCATGTTAACGGTTTTTTTGATATGCATGATATCGGCGATGCGTTATTGCACGCGCAATTTGCCGAACCGGTGATGGACGTGGAACGCCTGACCGTGACGTATCAGGACCTCATGACCTTGATGCGTGATCTTAAACACTTGGGCGCACACAATGTCACGCAGCATCGTAATCGCGGCTTGACAGGTCGCCGCCGTTTGCAACAGTTGCAGCAGGCTTACGAAGTTTATCGACAGGACGGTGTGCTTCCCGCCAGTTATGAAGTGGTCTATGGCCACGCCTGGGTGGCTCAACCACAGGCGGTTCGATCTGATACAGCTACCGTGAGCATTCCGGTTGTCACACTGCAACGCAGTACGCGGCGTTAAATACCGTGAAATCCACCACACACAGCTTGTTTATCACCGGCACCGATACCGGCGTGGGTAAAACCGTGGTGACTACTTTATTGGCGCGTCGGTTGATCGCACACGGCTTGCGTGTGGCGGCGCTCAAACCCATTGCCAGCGGCGCACGCAGGATCGACGGCCAATGGCGCAATGATGATGCACTGCAATTACAACAAGCCAGTAACGTCGCGTTGTCCTATGCACAAGTGAACCCTTATTGTTTTGAATTAGCGGTTGCGCCACAGATTGCCGCCGCGCAGCAGCAACAAGGGATTGATGTAGACGTGGTCGCAGACAGTATTGCCGTTGCGCGGGCGCATGCCGATGTGGTGCTGGTCGAAGGCATCGGTGGCTGGCAGGTACCCTTGAATGATCACGCCACGCTGGCTGATTTGGTGCTGAAATTACGCTTACCGGTGATATTAGTAGTGGGTTTGCGCGTGGGTTGTTTGAACCATGCGATCCTCACTGCACAAAATATTCGTGCGACGGGTTGTCATTTACAGGGGTGGATCGCCAATCAGATTGCCCCGGAATTTTTATTTATCGACGACCATCTTGCCACGCTGCAAAAACAGCTGGCTGCACCGCGATTGGGTGTCGTTTCATATAGCCCGCAGGCGGACTACGGCGACGCTTGGCTGACCTTGGATACTCTATTTGCACACCTGGAATAACTGAGCAAAATGCTGTGTTTATTTATTTTAAACAAAGACTTGGCAAACACACATAAATTTTGTATGTTTTGCCCTCGCGAAAAAATGTGGTGATAATGCGAAGAGTAAATAAGTATATTAGTGAATGCTTCTACATCACAAAATTATATACATATCCTTTTCTTTTTATTGCGATATCGACGGCCATGCTATAGCATCCTGCCCGCGCGAGTGTGCGAGCAAAGCCTGTGCTGCACCCGAGAATTAAGCCAACAAAGGACACAAAACTCTGCGGTAATTGCGGCAAAGCAGACAGAATTCAAATAGACGCCATATCCGATTTCTTAAAATTTTCAACTTATGAGGTGAGTATGTCAGTAATTAAAACAATGAAAATGCTCAGCAGCTGGCTGGCAGCAATTTTGCTGCTGGGACCTGCCATTGCGCTGGCAAACTATGATTTGAATATGCCGCAGGGCGTCACTGAGATCAGCCGCGAAGTGTTTAGCATCCATATGCTGGTGTTTTGGATCGTGACGGTGGTGGGTGTTATTGTGTTTGCGGTGATGATTTATTCCATCATCGTTCATCGTAAGTCCAAAGGCGCTAAAGCCGCGCATTTTCATGAAAGCACCACGGTTGAGGTTATCTGGACAATTATCCCCTTAGTTATTCTTGTTGCACTGGCGGTCCCTGCCACCAAAATTATTTTAAAAATGGACAATATGAAGGATTCGGAGGTCAACATCAAGGTGACCGGTTATCAATGGAAGTGGCAATATGAATACATGGATGAGTCAGGTTTGAAGTTTTTCAGCAATCTGGCGGAGGCCAGCAATAAGGCACGCGAACTGAAATCTGGCATTGACCCACGTACGGTGGAAAATTATTTGTTAGATGTGGATGAACCTATGTATGTGCCTATCGGTAAAAAGGTACGTATGTTGATTGCATCGAATGATGTTATCCATTCCTGGTGGGTGCCGGCCTTGGGGATGAAGCGCGATGCCATTCCGGGTTATATCCGCCAGATGTGGTTCCGTGCGGATACCGAAGGTGTCTACCGTGGCCAATGTGCGGAACTCTGCGGTAAAGATCATGGTTTTATGCCAATTGTTGTTCATGTCGTGTCTGAGGCAAAATATAAGGAATGGGTGACCGCCAAGAAACAAGTCATTGCCGCCGGTGCTGGTGCAGATGACAAGACCTTCAGCAAAGAAGAATTAATGGCAAAAGGTCAACCACTGTATGCCACAAACTGTAGTGGCTGTCACGGTGTTGAAGGTATTGCCGCTGCGCCCATTTTTCCAAACATGAAGGGCAGCAAGATTGTGACAGGTAAACTGGCTGATCATTTGGCTATGGTCATTCACGGTAGCAAGAAGAATCCAGCGATGACTGCCTACGGTGCGCAGTTAAATAATTTGGATTTGGCCGCCATCATTACCTATGAACGTAATGCGTTCGGTAATAACACTGGTGACGTCGTACAACCTGCCCAAGTCAAAGCGGCACGCTAGGCAAAAAATTAACTCGGAGGATTTAGATAATGAGTGACCACAATCATCCCACCGGCATCAAACGCTGGTTGTTTACCACAAATCACAAAGATATTGGTACGCTGTACTTGTGGTTTGCATTCACCATGTTTCTGCTGGGCGGCTCATTCGCGATGGTGATCCGCGCTGAGTTGTTTCAACCCGGCCTGCAGCTGGTTGATCCCTTGTTCTTTAATACCATGACCACCATGCACGGCCTTATCATGGTATTTGGCGCAGTGATGCCCGCCTTTGTTGGGCTGGCCAACTGGCAAATACCACTCATGGTTGGTGCACCGGATATGGCCTTGCCGCGCATGAACAACTGGAGCTTCTGGATTCTGCCATTTGCTGCGATCCTGCTGTTGATCAGTTCTCCATCGTATGGCTGGACATTCTATGCGCCGCTCTCCACTGACTATGCGCCAAAAGAAACCTTGGCATTTTTCATCTTTGCCATTCACTTGTTGGGCTTCTCGTCAATCATGGGCGCGATTAACATTATCGCCACCATCTTGAATATGCGCGCCCCCGGCATGACCTTGATGAAAATGCCGCTCTTCGTCTGGACCTGGTTGATTACTGCATTCTTGCTGATTGCGGTGATGCCCGTCTTAGCTGGCGCTGTCACCATGATGTTGACCGATGTGTATTTCGGAACATCGTTCTTCAAGGCCAGTGGTGGTGGTGATCCAGTGTTATTCCAACACGTGTTCTTCGGTCATCCTGAAGTTTACATTATGATTCTGCCTGCCTTCGGCGTGGTCTCGCAGATCATCCCGACCTTTGCACGCAAGAAGTTGTTTGGTTATGCCTCGATGGTGTACGCAACGGCCGCTATTGCTTTCCTGTCATTTATTGTCTGGGCGCATCACATGTTTACCGTGGGTATGCCGACGGCAGGTGAGTTGTATTTTATGTACGCCACCGTAATGATCGCCGTGCCTACCGCGGTGAAGGTGTTCAACTGGGCGGCAACGATGTGGCGCGGTTCGATGACTTTTGAAACGCCGATGCTGTGGGCAATTGCGTTTGTTTTCTTATTTACGATTGGTGGCTTGACTGGATTGATGCTGGGTATCGCACCAGCTGATTTCCAGTATCACGACACCTATTTCGTTGTGGCGCATTTCCATTATGTGTTATTAACCGGCGCCGTGTTTGGCATTATTGCCGGGGTGTATTACTGGCTGCCAAAATGGACGGGCCACATGTACAACGAAACACTGGCCAAGTGGCACTTCTGGTTATCGGCGATCTCTTCCAACGTGTTGTTCTTCCCGCAACATTTCCTGGGCCTGGAAGGCATGCCACGACGTATTCCTGACTATTCGCCGATGTTCGCGGATTGGAATATGATTTCATCCATCGGTGGATTCGTGTTTGGTGCCTCACAACTATTGCTGTTGTATATCGTGATATCCACCATTCGTGGTGGTACAAAGGCAACAGCGCAGGTGTGGGAAGGTGCGGAAGGTCTAGAATGGACGGTTGCCTCACCGGCGCCATACCATACCTTTGCAGTGGCACCACAAGTGAAGTAATTGAATTGGGCTCATCTGCTTTCCAGGTGAGCCTGATATTGAAACAAAATGCGCGAACAGATTAACCAAAAGCCAAAAACTGCCAAGGCCAATCGGTGGGTGGCGGTGGTGATTGGTTTACTGGCGCTGACGTTTTATCTCTTGGTGTTTGCAATAAATTGGAAATAGGTGCGGTAATGCAACAGGCTGGAAAAAACAATCGTCGCTACGTGGGACGGCTTACCCTGATTGGCCTGTTGATGTTTGGTTTTGGTTTTGCACTGGTGCCGCTTTATCAGGTTTTTTGCGACGCATTTGGGATCAATGGACGTTTTTTTGATATTGAAAAAGGCGTTTATGTACCGGGTGAGAATGTAAAAAAGGTATTGGCGCAGGGTGTGGATATGGACCGCCTGGTGACGATACAGTTTATCGCCAATGAAAATAGTGAACTGCCCTGGGAGTTTCGTCCGGTTGTTAAAGAAATTAAGGTACATCCGGGCGAGGTAAAAGAAGTCAGCTACCTGGCAAAGAACTTGACGGACAAATCGGTTATTGCGCATGCCGTACCCAGCATTGCTCCCGGGCAGGCAGTGAAATATTTTAACAAGATTGAGTGTTTTTGTTTTACCCAACAAACACTCAAGGCGCATGAAGAGAAAAGTATGCCGCTGCGGTTTGTCGTTGATAGAAACTTACCGCGCAACATTACGGTATTAACGCTGGCATATACGTTTTACGCAGACAAGATAACCGTGGGCACTGACACTATAACGCCGCGTCAGACCCCGACAAATGAATTAGCGGTAAATTGATTTAGATAACGGTGAGTATTTTACATTTTGGCTACCATATTAAATGAGGAGTAAACATGGCACACGCAAAAGGTAGTTATTATCTTCCTGACCCCAGCCATTGGCCGTTGGTCGGTTCATTGGGATTATTCCTGGCCTTGGGTGGTTTTGGTTATTTCCTGACGCGAGGAGAACACGCCGGTTGGGCACAAGCCGCACCGATGATACTGGGTTTCGCCGTCATCATTTATATGTTGTTCGGTTGGTTCGGTACGGTGATACGTGAAAGCGAGGCAGGCAAATACAACGATCAGGTCGATGTGTCATTCCGCATGGGCATGATGTGGTTTATCTTCTCCGAGGTCATGTTCTTCGCCGCGTTCTTCGGCGCCTTGTTTTATATCTGGCAGTTCTCGATGCCCTGGTTAGCTGGCGTTGATGTAGAGACGCACAATCAGTTATGGAATAAGTTTTCCACCGCATGGCCGATGCTGGTTACACCACAGGCCGCGATGGATGCCGCGCAAACGACGTATATCAATGCGAAAGACTATATTCACGCCTGGCCAATCCCGACGATCAATACCATTATCTTGATCTCGTCGAGTTTTACCGTGACCTTCGCTCATTGGGCAATCAAAACCAATAGCCGAGTCAAGGTCAATCTCTGGATGTTGGTTACTGTGCTATTAGGTGCTTCATTCGTTGTGTTACAGGCGGTGGAATACGCGCATGCCTATCAAGAACTGGATCTGACCCTCAAGGGTGGCGGTTACGCAACGGCCTTCTTTATGTTGACCGGCTTTCACGGTTTGCATGTGACGATAGGTACGATCATCCTGACCGTCATCATGTTCCGTTGCATCAAAGGACACTTCAAACCAGAACATCACTTCGGTTTTGAGGCGGCGGCCTGGTACTGGCACTTTGTGGACGTGGTCTGGATCTGCTTGTATGTGCTGGTCTATGTCATACCGGAAACCTGAAATTCAGGTAACAGTTAGCAGATCGTAGCTTTAAGGAAAAGGCGCCGTTATTCCGGCGCCTTTTTCGTTGCAGGTTGATCATAAATAATCAGCCGGTTGGACTTCAGCAAACTGGGCTTATATACAAATACGGCAAGCAACAGTAACAGTAACGACAGGCTGACACGAACGGTCAGCGCCTTGACCGTGCGGGTGGATTTGCCGCGGTCTTTGAGCATGGTATACATGGCGGTCATCAGACTGATGATGATCAGTAATAAGATACCGAGAATGACATATTTCATCTTGCCTCCACGGCGGGCTACTATCAATCCGAGTATAAGACCTCTTTCTGAGAAAAGACAACCCAGTGCGCATTGCTTATTATCAATTTAGCCCAGGCAAAGTTCCGACCCTTGTTATGTTGGCCTTACTGCCGATCTTTATCGGCTTGGGGTTTTGGCAATTACAACGTGCCGAAGAAAAACGCCAGATATTGACCAAACAGTTGGAACGACAACAGTCTGCGCCCATTCACCTGGATGCTACCCTGCAGTACGCTGAGACAATGCAATACCGGCCGGTGATTGTACGTG
>JAYSTO010000316.1:0-3969 GCA_043719675.1 Gammaproteobacteria bacterium
GCCATCCGGTTCGCGAATGCCGACGCAACACTGGCGTACACGATCAGTATCAAAGGTTTCTTCATCCATGTGAGAATGCACATAGACCGCTTTGGAACTCAACTCGCCAATGCGCATCTGCTCAGCGGTAGTCAAGTTTGGCGAAAACATTCGTGACAGCAAGCCCTTCAGTGTTGACAGTACTTCGTCTGCATCCGGACAAGTGATCTCGCCCGACCAGATTCGATTGATCACGTCTTGCAGCTTCTGTTCGACGACGGGCGACGGCTCCAGGTACAATGAGCCGGTTAACAGGCTGCGCAAGTCGGCGGGTTCCATGAAACGGGGAAACGGAATCCAACGCCCGCTATCCAGCCGCAATAGATACGTGACCAGATAACACATCGCATGGGCAGACGGTGAGGATACGAAATCGCTAATGCGTAGCGCCCCCTGGGTCTGTGCCTCAAGGTCGGCGAGTACATCATAGGTCGTGTAGCGACCGCTACGTTTAAACCGTGCGCCGCCTTGGCCCGTGAAGGTCATCGTGTGCAATTCAACACTGCGAATAAAATCCTTTTCTAACCCAAGTTTGACGAACTGGCCCACTTCGTCATCATTACTGCCACGGGCAAGCACCGGCAACAAGGTCGTATCGACACCGTGTTTTTCAAGCAAGGCCAATACCCGCATTTTTCCTTCATAGAAGTTGCCGCCCAGCATTTCGATGTTCGCACCCGGTTTAAACGAATCAAACGATAGTACAATGCGCACCTGGATCTTTGCCAACTTTTCCAGTAGCCATTCGTCTTTTAGAAATCGCAGCCCATGCGTCGATACGGTAATGCGATGGATACCTTCTTCATGGCAGAGTTCAACCAAGCGTGCAAAGTCCGGATGCTGGGTGGGCTCGCCGCCGGTCAGGTTGATGATGCGTTGCTGCGGGTCGGCCTTGCGGATATGCCCGAGAATGGCGCGTAACTCCGCCTCGGACATGTGGAAGGCATTGCTGTTGCGATTATGCGTATAACAAATTGGACAGTCGAGGTTACAGGCCGAGGTAATGGGCACGATTGGCAACAGAACTTGTTGTTCATGCTTGGTACAAGGACCGCAGTCAAATGGGCAACCTTGTGAAACAGACCGGGTGGCGACAGGCGCAGTGAGTACCGGTGGCTGCTGCATCATCTTGTCGTACCAATCCGCATTCGATGAAATCAATACTTCTTGCTGGCCATGCTCCAGACAATGTTTTCGCATGACAATGGTGTCTTGGGTGCGCCACAACTCGGCGTCGATACTGCGTTTGCAGGTGGCACATAAACTCGTTGTAGCGTTTACAAAAATATCGCTCATTATTTTTATCCCGACAATGTTGATGTTGACATAAAAAAGAGACTTAGACCGCACCATCAATGACGACTGTGGCACCATTCATGTAGCTGTTTCTGTCTGAGACAAACAGCGCCGTTGCCTCAGCGATTTCTTCGACCGTGCCCAAGCGTCCCATCGCGCAGTTGCGAATATACTCATCGAGTTTTACAGGCGGCAGGTTGCCACTGACACCTTCATCCAGTACACCAGGGGCCAGGCAATTAACGGTAATGCCATAGCGGCCAATTTCCTTGGCCAGTGCCTCGGTAAATCCCTTCAACGCGGCCTTGGCGGTGCTGTAGTGTACCGGTGCTTGCATCATCTTAACGCCTGCCAGCGAACTGATATTCAATATCCGGCCGCGCTTCTGATGGATCATGCCGCGCATGACCGCCTGGGTCGTCAGGAATGCACCTTTGACGTTGATATCCATCATGCGATCCCAATCTTCTTCTTCCATCAAGGCCAGTGGCACCACCTGGCCAATGCCCGCATTGTTGATCAAGATGTCGATCGAACCGGCGGCTTGTTCGATCTCGCGCACCATTTTGTTCAAGCCTTTTTTGTCGAGTACAGAGACTTGAAAAGCCCATGACTTGACGTCGAATTGTTTGAGCACTTCCAATAGCTCAGCTGCCTCGACCGTCGAGCGTGAATAGTTGAAGGCGACATTTGCGCCTTCGCGTGCGAGGACCATGCAAATGGCGCGGCCAAGTCCACGCGAGCCACCCGTCACCAAGGCGGTACGTCCATCGAGCAAACCCATTAGTCTTTCCCCGTCAGGCCAATCGAATGGGGTGGCCGGGCCAGGCTTTCATCAGCACCAATGCCGGTTAATGCTTGTCGCGTATCGGTGCGCGAGAACTGGACAATGGCCGCGGGCGCATCGGTAGTCCAAGGTTTTCCCCCCCAATCTGCAAGCGGTGTGTCGGGACCTTTGGCTGCGCCGCGATGGAACATGTTAAAACCGCAGGCAGGCATAATACGGCCATCGACTTGAGGATAGTGGTGACAACATTTCCGCAAGCGTTCAAGATCGAAATCGTGACGATCCATATAGTGATGCAAGAAAATCGATTTTGCTTGCAGCTCTCCGAGTTTAATCGCCTCTTTAGGGGAGACTGGGCGATCCGGAAACATCACATCAATCGTCCGCCGTAGCGCCGCGAGGATCTCATCGGCACGAGGAGTCTCATCTTGATGGGCAAACACATCATGAATCACATCATGCATGACTTCATGTATTTCAGGCGAGGCACCGAGCGTTGCCGATGAGCGTAGCAAGGCCCCGTGTTTTTTGAAATCAACAAATCGGCCAAAGGGTAAATGACTACCATCGTTAAGCCGTAACAGGTAGGTCAATGAAACGCATTGCGGGTGCGAGCAGGGCAGTGGCGCAAAATCACTGACCTTGAGACGGCCCTGCGTTTGCTCCTCGATGGCCTTGATCACGCCGGGAATCGTGATCCTATCCATCGGGTCGTGCGCAAATTGGCCGCCGCCATAACCGGTAAAGGCAGCTGGCTGAAAATTCAAAGACAGGAAATGATCTTCCGACAAAAACATGTCGACGATTTGCCCGATTTGATGTTCATTGATGCCGCGTGCAGCGACGAAGATGAGCTGTGTTGGGATATTCAATTCCTTCAACATACGTAACGCAGCGGATTTTTCCTCGCACAAATCGCGGCCGCGAATTCTTTCATGCGTGTCGGCGGTGAAGCCGTCGAACTGCAAGGCGATATACGCGCCTTTTGCCTTGAGTTGCTCGGCAAATTTCCGATCTTTACCGAGACGCAAGCCGTTGGTGATCACCACGACGCGGCCAATCTCCTCGCGGGTAGCGATGTCGATCAGTTCAAGGATGCGCGGGTGGCTGGTCGGTTCGCCACCGGATAAGGCTATTGATTCACACTGTCCTTCGTTTTCAACTAAGCGGTCGATCATTTTGGCAAAGGCTTCATTGGAAAGATGGTTTGCGTTCTGATTATTGACGATGCAGATTGGACACTCCAGATTGCAATAGTCGGTAATTTCAATGATCGGCAGGCAGGTATGTTGTTCATGGTCGCCGCAGGTGCCGCAGTCAGTTGGACAACCGTGTTTGGCCTCGGTTGCGAATTTTATCGGCTCCGTGCCTGCACGCGCATAGGAATAGGCATCAACATAATATTGCGCGTTTTCGGACACCAGCGCTTCGGAAGGACCACATTTTTCACAATCCTTGAGAAAAAATACTTTGCCATCGCGAATAACCACTTGTGCCGTGATAAGTGCCAGGCAGCTGGGGCAGGTGGATGTCGTTTGTTTAAAATAGTGATCGCCGGTTTTGCCTGGCACAAGTTCTGCGCGTGCGAGGAATGCCTTGACGTAGGCATCTGCATCGTCAGCGACGGGCTGCTCTGACGGCCCGCACTGTGCGCAATGGATTAATCGCACGACGCCACCGTCCCGTAATACCACTCGCGATTCAACGGTTGAGGAGCAGGATGCACACACTGCCATTTCGTGCATAAAAAATGTGTGTGGCCGATCCTGGCGCAGCGGAGAGGTGTTGCAGCTGGTACATTCCATAAAAGGTTCCTTAAAAGTAAAATAAATAAAACGCGTTGGTTA
>JAYSTO010000317.1:0-9708 GCA_043719675.1 Gammaproteobacteria bacterium
TGGGAGTATCTACCTCAGGTTTGGGAGATTTTTTGCTGATAGCGTTCCACAACTTCCGCGCACCGTCGGCAACACGGGGGGCATTATTGATGACCTCAGTCCAGGGGACGCTGGTGAGTACCACAAGCCAAGGTATGGGCATAGAGTAACCCTCAAATTAGTTACGGTTGTAAATAAGCGAATAGTATCCCATAAATAGCAACGTATTTGGCAATAGCTCGATCATTAACTTACTTTTCAATTAAAGTGATGCCATCCTTGCTGATGGAAATGATTTTCTGCTTGTATAAACTGCCAATGGCCTTTTTAAACGCGCCTTTACTCATGCCAAGGAGCTCTGAAATTAATTTTGGATCCGAGTTATCGTGCACGGGGGCAAAGCCGTTCTGCTTTTTTAAGTGATTTACAATGATGTTTTGATATTTATCGCGGGTCTCCTGGCCGCCGTGGAGGCTGACATTAATTTTCCGATCAGGCCGGATATGTTTAATATAACCATTTATCGACTGACCAAAACTCAAGCGCTCGAACACATTTTCTTTATAGAGCATACCCCAATGGCTATGGTTAATGATGACCTTGTAGCCCAGATCGGTACTGTTGGCGATGATTAGATTAACGGCTTGTCTTGGTTTGTAATCATGAGGTTTGTCATCATCAAGTATTTTATCGATTTTAGATGTTGCCGTGATTCGGCCATGGATCTTGTCCAGATATAAGTAGACTAAATAAGCATGACCGGCTTCCATCGGTTTATGTTGCTCAGAAAACGGAACCAAGACATCTTTTTCCAGGCCCCAGTCCAGAAAGGCACCCACGGCGGTGCTGGCCAATACGGTTAGATAGGCAAATTCACCCACCTGGGCCTTGGGTTTTTGTGTGGTGGCCACAGGCCGGTTTTCTGAATCGAGATAAAGAAAAACTTCGATAACATCGCCCACGGCAAGATCTCGCGGTACATATTTACGCGGTAATAACACCTCACCGAGTTCTTTGGCATCTAAATAAAAACCAAACTCTACTTTTTTTACCACGTTTAATTCGTAGGTCTTGCCGAGCGTGATCATTATATTATTCCAAAATGTATAAGGCGGGTGGCGGCAAAAAGCGTGGTGTTTTGTTATATTTACTTCTTTATTTTAAATATTTCGAAACGTTCCCATCCGGAAAGGATACCTCATTTCTTATAACTAATAAATCAAAAAATCCAATCAGACGTTTTCTGCGGTGTCACGCTTAAACGCAGGGCAGGGCATTTTATTCGCCCGAATTATTCATGTTCGATGCGAACGATCAGTCCCTTGTCGCGTTCGTGGATCTCGGGACGTGTTGTGATCATCATGCCGATAAACTGTTTGTTGTTTTGCTTGTAAAACCGGAAAGTTTCCCGAGGGATGCCAAGCAAGCCGACTGCCGCCTTCCGTCAACAGAGACGTCTACGTGTAAGTATAGCGACCATACAAGTAATGTAACGCAAAGCTTTTGGAACCACGCCTGCTCCCAAATTTCGTGAGTGCCCCAGAAAAAGCTGAATATCCGCGCCATCCGTTCTGAGCCAGAAAGAAACCCAATCAAACTCGCGGCGACAATAATATATGCGCTGAGCCTGGAAAAGAACAAAGATGATACGGGGATCTGGCTCGAAGCGGACTTTGCAGCAAGCGCGACAATTATAACAAAATAAGCGAATAAAGTGAGTGCGGCTGCAACAGCCGAAATAAACGCCGTTGCAATGCGCTCTGTAAAAGTGATCGGCTCTCGTTTAGGTAACGGCATTTTTACAGACCATAACAATTAACATGGGGCTACCGGCGTGCCGATTTAACACGCCTGCTGGAAGGTGTGGCGGGCTGCGTCGTTTTTCGAAGTTCTTTTCTGATAACAAGTTTCAGGCCTGACCAGACATCATCAACAGCGCAGACCTTGATATCGACAAGACCCAAAGGAAGGGCGACCTTTCGAATAGTGTCTTCTGTAATATCGGTAGACACCTTGGCCGTTTTTTTTGGCCAGGATACCCATATCATCCCATCTTGTGTGAGTTTGGGAAGAGAGGCGCGAAGTGTTTTAACTAAATGGACTTCCTTCGTTGAAAATATATGAACCATATCAGTACCATTGGATAGACGCGACACGATCTTCACTCCCTCTGGAAGGGGTGCAACAAGGTGCAAGTATTCTGGCGGGGCGTTGACTAAAAATAATTTCGATCCCCCCTTAATCCCGAGTTTTTTTACAAGAGGTGTTCCTGAATATCCAGTCATGTGTAGTTCCTGTTTAGATAGTTAATTGAGAAGATTAACCATGCCCACAACTTGGCCGCCTTGACGAGCAACAACGATAAGCCCAATTTCCGGGCTGCTAATGATGTGAGCCAAATCACGATTTGTGGTGCAACGAAAGCGCGAAGCTTTTTGCTACCCAGGCGGGTGCGTGGTTATGTTCCATCGAATTCAGTCCTTAGCAGCCCAAAACACTTCATGTCATGATAACAACCTCTTACGTAGACACATGCACGACGAATGCCTTCCTCTCTGAAGCCAAGCTTTAATAAAACTTTTTCGGATGCGATGTTGCCGGGGATGGTGTCTGCCTGAACCCGGTGCAGTGATCCGCAAGGCAGTAACCCGGCAAACGCCACGCGTAGGGTTTCAATAAGAGCCTCGGTCGTTATTCCTTTGTTCCAGTACGCCGGTTTTAGATCGTAGCCGATCGTGGCGTTGTGCATTTTCTCGCTCCATGAATTAAACCCGCAGGTACCGATTAATTCTCCAGACGCTTTCATGCGCATTGCCCAACGAATACCTGAACCTGATCTATATCGCGATTCAAAAAGTTCGATCAGTTTTTCCGCCTGAGCAGGATCGGTGAACGGTTCGAGGTCATAAAATTTAACGACGACCGGATTCGAAAACATCTCGTAAACTGATTCTCTATCGGTCGAGGTGATCCTCGAAAGTATTAGCCGTGCCGTGGTAAATTCTGGAAAAACCAGGGTGTTATTTTGTAACATAATGATTGCTTAACAGGCGCAACGTCGGGAGCGTCCTGGGCAAGGTGATTGTTATATTATTTTTTTTCATTGATTGATCCAAAATATAAAAACACAAACGATGAGCCAAAAAGCGCATAAAGACCAACGCGACTATATGGCCTCGCCAGATCTGACATGTGCGGCTCAGTAAAAAAGCCGACCAGCAAAAAGAATGGCGAAACCAGTAAAAGTATGGATGCAATATACTGCAATATCACCCGATGCCTCTGCTGGAACGGGACTAAATATACGCCCAACACTAAGTTGATCAGCGATGATAACAAAAAATATATATGTGCTGATCTAAACAGCATTCTGGTTTCATTTTGCATACCCTTTAGGTGATCGTATACGTGATACATATACTGCCCTGTAAGCAAAAATATGATGACCCCCAAGAATCCCGCCCAGAAATGTATACGCCTCAACCAACACCTCCACCAATTATCACTATTTCCATATCACCGGACCTCGTGCGCTGTTAAATATAGACTGTCCGGTGAACGCCTTGTTGGATGCTCAGTGCTGTTTTAGTGAGTAGTCAACAATTGTTTTAATTTAACGGATACCTCATTGGCGTCAATACGCTGGGTACGGAATACCTCCTTACCCTTGTTAATTAAAATCAGCGTTGGGAAATCCTTTACACCATAATTAAAAAATACAGTATTCGTACTGTCAATCGCCAGCGGATGTTGAATGTTATATTTTTTCTTATATTCAGCTAATTCTGTCTCACCCGTCCACAGCCGGGAAACAACACCGACCCAATGTACCTGTGGATACTTCGCATACAAATTGTTCACCTCATTCTGTGCACGGACGCAGTTTTCACTGATAGAAGTGCGTGAGTCTTTTAAATACCAATCGCACCACGTGGAAACAAAAAACAAAGCCGTTGTTTTTTTCGATATACCATCCAGGTTCACGGGTGTCCCGGCTGCTTCTGGCGGGGCTGCCATCGAAACCACTGGTTGGTCTGCCGCTATCAGTTTTATTTTTTCGTCAAGTTCTGGTGTTGCCTCGTGTCCTTTGTGAACAACATTTGCATTTTTATCCAGCAACACGTGGTAGGGTGTCCCAATCAGGTTAAAGGCTTTGGAGAGTTGGCCGGATTTATCCATGGTAATTGGTACGCTCAAACCAAACTCTTGTTGGATTGCCTTAACAGATTTCAGATCATCATTCACACCCAGATTGATAGCAATGATCTGAACTTTATCGCCGTAGTGCTCAAACGTATATTGCAAGTGCGGCATTTCCTTACGACAGGGCTGGCACCAGGTTGCCCAGAATTTAAGGTATACCGGTTTTTTTCCTTTATATTGACTCAGCTTAACCGTTTGCCCGGAAAGTAAGGTGATTGGTAAATCCAGTATTTCTTGATTAACCTCCGCCGCCTGCGCAAATCCACACACTGACCAAAACAACAAAACCGGAATTGCAATTATTTTTACCACAGCATTCTCCAATAGTATTTTCGAAACCGTTAACAATTCTTGACAATCAGCGCCGTAGCCCAAGAGTGCATCGCGTTTGGTGTGCCTCCCAGCGCGTTTTTCAACAGACTGCTTGAATTGCTTTCAACCATCCTGGCCATGATGAGCATCTACTGTACGCTAGCGTACAGCGTTCTCCGAAAAGAACGCAGACAATGGCAGCAGCGGCCTTTTACAGGTGCGCACCGTATTTACCAATTTCAAGGAGACAACGATGAACGCGCCAGAATCAATGCAAGCCTGTGCAATGTGCGCCGGGCTGTTTCCCGGACCTGGAATAACAGACGCAGGTAAGGTCTATTGTTGCGATAAATGTGCTGACTTTCACCAGCACAAGCTGCGCAGGCTTGGGGCAATGGCGCCGAAATTGATCAGCATTCTAAGTGTCGGCGTCATTATTGGCTATCTGATTCGAAGGAAAATTGCATGAGTCAGAAAACGCACATGCCTATCGTGGGCATATTATTTTCCGCATTCTTTGCCATCCTGTTGCAGGCGCCTGCGGCTGCGCAGCAGCCGGAACCGGTGGGAAAACCGCACGTTTCTTTGCGTGTTTATGGCGCAGGTGGCCCCGCTCCAGCAATGCGGGAGGCGGCCCAGGTATTTGGTAAAAAGAAGGGGGTGATCGTCGAGATCACAGCGGGCCCCACGCCTGCCTGGAAAACTCAGGCCCAGCAAGATGCCGATCTGATTTTCAGCGGTGCCGAGCACATGATGACCGACTTCGTGCAGAAAGATTTACCCGGTCTAATTGATGAATCTACAATCCACACGCTTTACTTACGACCCTCGGCGATTCTTGTGCGTCCGGGTAATCCAAAAAATATCCAGGGCGTAAAGGATCTTGCCAAACCCGGGTTGCGAATTCTGGTGGTTCAGGGTGCCGGGCAAGTGGGTATGTGGGAGGACGTCGCAGGGCGTACCGGCAACGTCAAACTTGTCGAGGGGGTTCGCCGTAATATCGGTTTTGTTGCGGCCAATAGTGGCGACGCCAAAAAACTCTGGGTTAGTGATTCCAGTTATGACGCCTGGCTCATTTGGACCATATGGCAAAAGGAAAGTCCCGCGTCCGCCGATTTGATTAACACCGAGGTGGACAACACTATTTATCGTTCATGTGGTATTGCTATCACCACGCAATCTCAAAATAAGAAATTGGCCAGGGAGTTCGCCAATTTTCTTCAATCTGCCGAGGGGAAAAAGATATTTATAAAATGGGGATGGCTTGCTCCCTCGTAAAGATGTTAGGTGATTTAATCATAAATTGACCCCGGCCTCTATAACCAGAGTGGCGTTGTTAGCTTGTTACTGACTTGCTTGTACCATTTTTAAAATCTTTATAGCTTTCTCAAAATGATCTAATTTATGGGTCATGATCCACCACTCGGCGGCTTCCATTAATAGTTGTGGATTATCATTTTTATTTGAAAAAAACGCATAGAATGACAGGCCAACGTCCGTTCCTTGTTTCTCGATTTTGCTGTTACAAACGTCGATGATTTTTTGCTTTAACTTTTCTCGCATACATCCCTGCTATATTAGTGGTAGGTGCTACAAATACTTTAAACGCGAAGTACCTGTCAGGCCTTTGGCCAGATTTTTCTGAATCCATGTAAAGTACCAGACATTTCTATCACCGCCTCATTGTCAAATCCAGGCAGACGCAATTGCATTTGCGTTAATAGTACGTCGCTATTTTTTGATTCCCAGGGTATTTCAAGTGTTTCATTACCCTTATGCAGAACCCAACTTAATCCACCAACAGGAAATGCATCTATTGCTATAGCAAATACACCTGTTAAATCCGCCCAGGCAATTATTTTTTCTTCTTTGTTTTCGATGCACACTAAAGTCACGGCTTCATCGGTTATTAACAGCTCAAAATCTTTTCCGCTTTTTAAGGTTGCTACAGCAGTAGAATTTAGCAGACTTGTGCTTCCGGGGGCTGATTTATATAGCTTTGATAATATAAGTGCAATAGCGCAAAAACCGAAAAATAATATTATCGTCCAGCTAACGCTTGCAGAGGCGTTTGATTTATCAAGATTAAATACCCCAAAAAAAACAAACCCAATTGATATTAGTATCGGAGCAAGTTTTCTCATTCTTTTCATCACAGACTTAACGTTTCAATGATTCCCCGATTGTGTTTTGAAAAAGGGGCGGGCATTGTTTCCTTTATTTTTTGTTTAACGCAGAGCCAGGTTGAGCGACATGTTATGTGTTACCGGCATTTGGCCTCAAGCTTCCGGGCTATCTCGTGCATGCTCTTCCCTCCGGTGACTTGGGTATAGGCATCGTTTCCAAGATACACAACGAGACCCGCGAATATTGGTAGCACCAAAAGCACAACGCCACGGGTTGTTGATACGAGACCTTTCTTCGCAATCGTGTCCCTGAACACAGCAGCGTCGAGCGGCGGAAAGTACCCCGTTCTAATTATTTTTATCCCTATTCCAAACAAGTATAGTGACACCACGAGGAATCCGACTGGTAAGGCGTAACAAATCAGTAGCAACGAAATGTATGCGGCGTTAATATCCAGCAACCTCGCACATTCCGGATGCCCCGTGTTTTTATACCACAAAGAAAAGCCGGCCAGTAGGACGCCAATAACAATATAAGGTGCCGACTTTATTAATGCACGCTTCTTATTTGCTTTAATAAGGATCGCTTCAGCGCTTTTAGGGCAGGCCTTTAACTGTTCTTCCAAGGAAATATACGGAGAGAAGACGCAATATCGCCTCTCCGGTGGAGTTCTGAGGAATGCGGTGATTGCCGCCGCAATGCCTAGAACAGTAAACCCTATTATTGCCCAAGTGCTCATTTCGTTGGTCACGTGAACGCATAGCGTAGAGATAAGGGGTGTGCTTTAGCGCGTCCCTCTTGTGAAGGCAGGCTAGGATTACTTTGCGCGAACATACAGCTGCTTATTGCTTGAACCAGGGGTATTCCGTTCTTCCGTATCAAACAACTCCGTTTTTGCCTTCACCAAGTCGGATAGTTTCTTGAAACCAAAATTCCTCGAATCAAAATCTGGCTGTAGCTTGGTTAAGTAGCTGCCGAATGTGGCTAAATGTGCCCAACCACCCTCGTCGCCCGACTGTTCAAGCGCATCGAGCACGAACTGTTTTGGAAACGTTGACTTTGTTTTTTGAGCTGCTTGAGGTTTTATTGCTTTCGCGGCGGGAGGGGTGGTTTCGGTAGTATGCTCGGCTGAGTTACGTTCTTTTTGTAGTATAGGCCGCAATACCTCTGTAAAAATAAATTTATGGCAGGCATTTTTAAACGCCTCAGGGGTTTTTTTCTCGCCGAAACCAAAAACGGTAAGGCCTTCTTCACGTATACGCATGGCAAGACCAGTGAAATCACTATCACTTGTGACCAGGCAGAAACCATCAAACTTCCTGGTATACAGCAAATCCATCGCATCAATAATCAAGGTGCTGTCTGTTGCATTTTTCCCGGTTGTATAAGCAAATTGCTGAACTGGTTTTATTGCATATTTCTGCAGTACTTTTTTCCAGGCGGAACTGGTAGTGGAGGTAAAATCACCGTAGATACGTTTTACCGTGGCTTCACCAAACCGCGCTATCTCAGCCAGTAATCCTTCGATGACGGCGGCCTGCGCGTTATCGGCGTCAATCAGAACGGCTAATCTCGTTGAAGGTTCTTCTGCTTCGGTTTTTGTAATTAGTCTTGGCGATACCATAGTTCTATTCCGTAGTTCTAGTGCGGCTGTAGGAAAACCCGGTTTTTACGTTTTTTGAATTTGTGATTTACTAAGTCTATTATATAAATATTTTTTGAAAATAGCGAAACAGGGGTTTTCCGGCAGCCTCAGCGCATCTCTCAGCCGCAGCAGTGCGCTAGCGCTGTCGTCGGCTGGATCCTTACTCCCGGCTCGGTATCCACTATTCCGGCCACCATCTGGCGAAACAACGGCGGCTTCTTGAGTACATCCGCAACCACTTCTTCAGATTTTCCCTTCTGGTGCAAATCGCCATCTTTTAACTTGCGGACAATCGAGTTCATGGCACGGTCAGCTGACTCACCGGCTGCAGGATAATCGTCTTGAGTTTGTCCGCTGCCGTTTTCCTGATATCACTCAAATAAACCTCGTGGTGTTTGCCTGAAGCTTTGTACCCGTTGTTTTGGATATAGGAATGAATTTTGTCGATGGTGGGCCCCTCGTCTGAAAATGGCCCTATGTGCAGAATTTGCGCGGCTTTTCCTTCGGTAAAGGTTTTAAATCTTAGCTTCGCGAGGGCGTCGAGGTTCTTTTTCTTTTGTACTTGCTGCAAGGCAACATCAAATAGCTCGTGCGTAACAAATTCAGGCTGCATGATCATGAGCGTCCACTGCCAATCCGATTTATTCTCTGTATTGAATGTTGTCATGTCGTCTGACCACCACAGTCCTTCCAGCGGCATCACGCCATAATCAATACCAGTCGTGCCTTTCTTCACAATAAATTTCAGGGCATACGATAGGCTGAAAAGCGCTTCCACCGCTGCTTGGAATGTTTTAGAGGTATTCGGATCTCCTTGTCCGTCAATCATGATGAATTGTTGTTTTGGCAATGCAACCACGCTGACTTCCTTGCTGGAAGGCAGGTAGAGTTGTTTCAGCTCCTTTTTGTAGTCTACCTTTTTCATGCTTTCCTCCATTGATGATTGGTGGTCTAAGGAAGCTGTAGGAAAACCCAATTTTCACATTTTTTGAATTTGTAATTCACTAAAATAGCGAAATGAGGGTTTTTCTACAGCTTCAACGTTCGTATTGAGGCGTATGGGGTGCATCGCACCACACGTCGCTCTCGAACACGTTGTAAGGTTGCGCTGTGTTAATGCAGCATTTCATGGCTGAATCTGTCGCGTCCGGGCCAGAACGGGCATTGTGGGCACGACTGGCCCTCAGGATAGTCAATGCCTTCTTCGTGCGGGCAGCCAATTATTTCCTCAACCATTACGGCAGAGGATGCTTCGTTTTCTGCAATGAAGGCGAGCACCTCGCCCAAAATTAATTCCGATTTTCTAACATCGGCACGCGACGTCCATTTTTTCATGGTGTCCGGCTCGGCACTTTCTCTTTTTACTATTCCATAAACCAGTTTAGTGGCTACTTTATTTGTAGGACCGTAAATAGCGATTGTTGCTACCGGATAACCTTTGT
>JAYSTO010000318.1:0-3954 GCA_043719675.1 Gammaproteobacteria bacterium
AATCAGAAATCCGCGTGTGAAATTCTTGCTGTTGGGTCGACGCACTGCATTGATGGTTTGCCATGTGATCAACATCGCCATGACTGTGGTTTTGCCTGCCCCCGTGGCCAGCTTGAGTGCTAAGCGCATTAAATCCGGGTTGGCATTATAATTGGCACCAGCAAGCCATTCTAAAAACTTGGCACCCGCCTTGCCCATCTTCGGCGCTACTTCAGTCAACCAAATAGCCGTTTCTACTGCTTCGACCTGACAAAAGAACGGTCGTATGCTGCTAAACGCATGATGTCGCCAATGTCGCAGCAACCCGGCCGTTTCCGGGGTGACATGCCAGTCATTCGGATTCGGCAAACTGCGCCATTGATCTACATAATGGCGCAGTTCATTGATGATAGGCGTTGGATCATATTTCTGATCAGCATGGTCGATACCCGTGCCTTGACTGAGATCAAGCTGTACCTGCTCAGCCGAGCCTTTGCGTTTTCTGGGCTTGGGGATAGGCGTGATGAATTCTGCGCGACGGCGACTTTCTATAATTTGCTGGGTCGGCTGACCCTGTTCGTCCAGCTCCCAATGCCGCAGCGGATACTCGTAAGGGGAGTTGAGAATGGGTTTCTCGAAGAATTGATTTTCCATCATTCAGGTTCTCTGAGGAACGTCCTTGGTCGTTACTTCACATCGAGCTTAGGCACCGTCGGGTGCGGCACATACAGTGTATATCTGTTTCCTAACCGCCTCTGTATTCTTTGCCATTCGCCAAGGATATCCCTGGTTGTGTTAGGCCATGCTAGCTGATGACGGGCTCATCCTAGCACGCTATGGCACTATAAAACATCCCGCTCCCAGGCCAGATCAGGGGGCTGATCCGATTGGCATTGGTCGCTTGTCGTTCTGAAACTTCAATACATTACTCAATGAATATACTTCAAGCCGACTAACGTCGGCTGCCAGTAACCTATTTTATTACTGGATTCCGGCTCACACTGCGTTTGGCCGGAACGACGGGGCGCGAGCGAAAATCATACTTTGTCATTTCGAGTCCTGAACGCAGTAAGTGGGCGAGAAATCTTCGCTGCTCAAGATTGAACGGCATGGGTGTTCAAAAACCTAGATTTCTCGTACTTCTCTTCACGTTGTTCGAGACTCGAAATGACAAAACAATTTATTTAACCCCCCGCGCCTGACAAATCGTGTCATAGGCCGCTTTGATCTCCTGGGTTTTTTCCGTGGCGATCTTGATCATCGCATGGGGCAGGCCTTTGGCAACCAGTTTGTCGGGATGATGTTGATTCATCAAACGCCGATAGGCCTTTTTCACTTCGCTGTCGGTGGCGGTGGTGGTGACACCCAGCATTTGATAGGCCTCGTGTAGCAGATCCGGCCGGGGCTTGCTTGATCCGTGCGCGTGGCGGTGTGATTGTTGATGGCCATGCCCGCTGTCGCTATGAAAGGCCTGTTGGGCACGTATCATGTTTTCCAACGCGGTGAATTCAACCGGGGAAAATCCCAGGATCTTGCAGATGTGGTGTAATAAACGTTTTTCTTCCAGTTTTATCTGGCCATCGGCATAAGCAGCATGCAACAATATTTCAATAAACATCTGCATCAGGTTACGGCGACGGCCACATTCCTGGCGGAATTGCTGTAACACTGTGTCGATTGGAAAATCCGCCTGTTTGCCTTTCTGAAATAATTCAACTGCAAGGCGCTGCTGTTGTTCATCCAGACGCATCTGCAGCATGATATTGCGCGCCATGGCAACTTCATCCTGGCTGACACGGCCATCGATCTTGGCGACGTGGCCCATAACCGAAAACACTGTGGTGAAAAAAATCGTTTGCACCCGCTCTTGATCATGCGCAGGCGAAAATGTCCCGCCCGCATTCATCACCGCCTGCAAGCCTCGGTCGAAGAGATGTCCAACCACCATGCCCATCAACGCACCGATGGGGCCGCCCAAGGCAAACCCAAGTGCACCACCAATTATCTTACCCCACCAATTCATCGTATTATTTTCCTTATCGCGGTTTGAAAAAACGCAAGCGGTTGGCATTGGTCACCACCGTCACCGACGACAGCGCCATCGCCGCACCGGCAATCATCGGGTCCAGCATGATTTGCGTAAACGGATATAATAAACCGGCGGCCACCGGAATACTCACGATATTATAAATAAAGGCGCCAAACAGATTTTGCTTGATGTTGCGTAAGGTCGCCTTGGACAAAGCAATGGCATCCGCCACCCCATGCAGCGATCCGCGCATCAAGGTAATAGCGGCGCTCTCCATCGCCACATCCGTGCCCGTACCAATCGCAAATCCCACATCGGCTTGCGCCAACGCCGCCGCATCGTTAATTCCATCACCCACCATCGCCACGCGGTGATTACCTTTTTGCAATTCGATGATCACTTGTTGTTTTTCCGCCGGTTGTACCTGGGCAAAAACCCGATCAATCCCCAGCTGTTTTGCTACTGCATGCGCGGTATGCGCATGATCACCGGTTAACATCACCACCTCAAGTCCGGATTTTTTCAAGCGGCTTATGGCCGTGGCGGCATCCTCTTTTATTTTGTCCGCGATAGCCAGCAGACCCAGCAATTGATCGGCGTAGGCACAGAAGACTATTGTTTGCGCCTGTTCACGCCGTGTTGTGATCACTTTTTCCAATTGTGCCAATGCTATATTATTGGTTTTCATCAACGCATCATTACCCAGTAACAGCAACTTGCCATCGACCTTGCCCATCACACCCTGACCGGGAATCACCTTGAACTCCGTAACCGCTAACAGCGTCAGCTGTTTTTCTTTGGCGGCATGAACAATGGCTTGTGCCAGGGGATGTTCCGAAGTGTTTTCAATGCTTGCCGCCAATTGCAATAAATTATTGGCGTTCACACTATGACTTACCTCCATCCCCACCACACTGGGTTTACCTTCGGTAATAGTACCGGTCTTATCCATCACCACGGCGGTCAATTGACTGGCTTGTTGTAATGCCTCGCCGTCTCTGATCAGAATTCCTAACTCCGCCGCCTTGCCCACCGCAACCATAATTGAAATCGGTGTGGCCAGGCCCATCGCACAGGGACAAGCGATGATCAATACCGTGACGGTTGCCACGACGGCATAGTTGATGTGTTCACTGCCCAGCACGGCAAACCAAGCGATGAATGTCAGCATGGCTATCACTAACACAATCGGTACAAACACCGCGGCAACTTTATCCACCAGTTTGGCAATGGCCGGTTTACTCGATTGCGCCTGACGGACCAAGGCGATGATTTGTGACAAGACGGTATCCGCACCAATCCGTTTGGATTGAAATAAAAATGAGCCGGTGATATTGATCGTGCCGGCAACCACCTTGTCACCGGTTTTTTTCTCCATCGGAAACGGTTCACCGGTTAACATGGATTCATTGATGGTTGAATGCCCATCAATGATGATGCCGTCCACGGCAATACGTTCACCGGGTCGCACCCGTACGGTTTCCTGTAAGCCGACGGTGTCAATCGGTACATCGCTTTCTTTGCCATCACGGATGACGCGCGCGGTTTTGGGTTGTAAGCCAATCAAGCGCCGAATGGCTTCGGAGGTTTTGCCGCGTGCGCGTAGCTCCAGGACGGAACCAATATTCACAAAGGTGATGATCATGACCGCCGCTTCGAAATACGCATGTCGCGCCAGCTCAGGAAACAGCGTCGGCCACATCACCACTGCCATCGAATAGATCCAGGCGGCCCCCGTGCCCAACGCCACCAAGGTATCCATGTTGGCCTGGCCTCGCCGCAGATTTTTCCAGGCGCCAACATAAAAATGGCCGCCGGCATATACCATCACCAACAAACTCACCAGCCCGATTGCCAACCACAGCAGGCGTGTCTCCGCCGTCACCATCATTGGCAGGATGTCAAACATACCGGTGATGAATAACGGCACGCCAACGAGGACACTC
>JAYSTO010000319.1:0-3922 GCA_043719675.1 Gammaproteobacteria bacterium
GCAGGGTGTCGTGGTAGTCACCAGTCACCCGGCAGAGGAAAGTGAAGTGTTGGGGGTCAACAGCCGTAACCAACTGGCGCAGCTTGAGCGGACGTACCAACTGCAACGCGCCGAACAGTACATGCTGCAAGGTGTGAGCTTCCTGGACCCGGCGCGGGTGGATTTTCGTGGCGCGGTAGAGTTTGGTCGTGATGTCAGCGTTGATGTGAACGTGGTGTTTAACGGACAAGTGGTAGTCGGCAACAACGTCAGCATTGGCGCAAATTGTGTGATCACGGATGCGACCATCGCCGACGGCGTTGAAATATTACCAATGTGTGTAATCGAACAAGCCACGGTCGGCGCCAACAGCCGGGTCGGTCCTTTTTCGCGTTTACGCCCAGGTGCAACATTGGTGGGGGATAATCACATCGGCAACTTTGTTGAGATCAAGAACAGCCAGATTGGTCCGGGTTCGAAGGTCAATCATTTAAGTTATGTCGGTGATACGCAAATGGGCAGCAAGGTGAATATCGGCGCAGGTACCATCACCGCCAATTATGATGGTGCGAACAAACACCAGACAGTTATCGAAGACAATGCCTCGACCGGTTCCAACAGTGTCCTGGTGGCGCCGGTCACGATTGGTAAAGGCGCGACCATCGGCGCGGGTTCAGTGATCAGCAAGGCCGCGCCCGCAGGTAAACTCACCTTGACGCGATCCAAACAGGTGACGCTTGATGGTTGGCAACGGCCCACCAAGAAATAAAGGAGTTAAAATTATGTGCGGAATTGTAGGTGCAGTAGCTGAGCGTGATGTAGTGCCGATTTTAGTCGAAGGATTAAAGCGACTGGAATACCGCGGTTATGATTCCGCGGGTGTCGCGGTGTTGGACGGCGACAACTGCATTGGCCGGGTGCGCATGTTGGGCAAGGTCGTACACCTGGAAAACGCCGTTAAAGAAAGAAATTTGCAGGCGCGTATTGGTATCGCGCACACGCGTTGGGCAACCCACGGCGTGCCGTCCGAGGCCAATGCCCATCCACACGTCTGCCGTAAAACCGTGGCGGTGGTGCACAACGGCATTATCGAAAATCACGAAAAATTGCGCAAGACCCAAACCGCCAAGGGTTACGAGTTTACCTCGCAGACCGATACCGAAGTCATTGTCCATCAGATTTACGAGCATCACATTGAAGGCAAAGAAGATTTATTGCGCAGTGTCCAGGGTGCGATCAAGGAACTCGAAGGCGCCTACGCCATTGGGGTGATCAGCAATCATGAACCCGGCCGATTGATCGCGGCGCGGCGCGGTAGTCCACTGGTCATTGGTATTGGTATCGGGGAATATTTTATCGCCTCCGACGTTGCGGCCTTGTTACCGGTGACGCAACGTTTTATTTTTCTCGAAGAAGGCGACGTCGCAGACATACGACGTGATGCGCTGGCCATTTATGATGGCAACGGCAAACCCGTGGAGCGTGTTATCAAAGACAGCGAACTCTCCGCCGACGCAGTGACGCGTGGTCAGTATCGTCACTACATGCAAAAAGAAATTTTTGAACAAACCCGCGCCGTCGCGGATACCTTAGAGAGCCGCATCAGCGGCCAACGCGTGTTGGAGGAGGCGTTTGGCCCCAATGCGGGGGCCATCTTCGATCAGATCAAAGCCGTGCACATCGTCGCCTGTGGCACGAGTTTCCATGCGGGCTCGATTGCCAAGTATTGGTTTGAAAGCCTGGCAAATATCCCATGCAGCGTCGAGGTCGCGAGTGAGTTTCGTTATCGCAAACCGATTGTGCATCCCGGTTCGTTGATCGTCACCATCTCCCAATCCGGTGAAACCGCCGACACCCTGGCGGGCTTACGCCTGGCCAAGGAGCGTGGTTTTGGTCATTCGCTGGTGATTTGCAACGTGCCGGAGAGTTCCCTGGTGCGCGAATCGGAAATGGCATTAATGACGCGCGCCGGGCCGGAGATCGGCGTTGCCTCAACCAAGGCTTTTACAACCCAATTGGTTGCCTTGATGTTATTGGTGATCGTGGTTGGTCGCCGTCACGGTTTAACCGCAAAAACCGAAGCGCGGCTGGTGCATCAGTTGGTGTTTTTACCCAGCAAGATCGAAAAAGTATTAGAGTTGGATAAGGCGATTGAATTGCTGGCCGAAGAATTTGTCGACAAACAACACGCCTTGTTTCTGGGACGCGGCACCATGTATCCGATTGCAATGGAAGGGGCGCTCAAACTCAAAGAGATATCCTACATTCACGCCGAGGCCTATCCCGCCGGTGAATTAAAACATGGCCCATTGGCCCTGGTCGATGCCGACATGCCGATCATCACCGTCGCGCCGAATAATGAATTGCTCGACAAACTCAAATCCAACCTGCAAGAAGTCCGCGCCCGCGGCGGCGTGTTGTATGTATTCGCCGATGAAAGCCTCGACTTCAACGGTGATGAAAGCACCAAGGTTATGAAGGTCGTCGCCTGCGAAGACGAAACCGCGCCGATCATCCACACCATTCCCTTGCAACTGCTCGCCTATCACGTTGCTGTGTTAAAAGGCACGGATGTCGATCAACCGCGTAATCTGGCTAAATCAGTGACGGTGGAGTGAATTTACGACAGGTTCGCTGAATATGTGTGATCGTGGCGAGTGCATCCCTACGTGGAAACGAGAAAGATAATTGAAAATTCATACATTTTTTTGGTAGTGTTTGATTAAGAGAATGGAAAAAACAAAACCTATTTGTTGGATGCTTGCAGGCCCCAATGGTGCGGGCAAAACCACTTTCGCACTGAAATATTTACCTGAGGTGGCAGGCTGTTTTCATTTTATCAATGCCGATTTAATTGCGGCGGGAATAGCACCATTGGCGCCAGAAAGAGAGTTGCTGGCAGCGAGTCGACTATTCCTGGCAGAAATAGAAAGTCATATCACTGATAAACAAGATTTTGCTTTTGAAACAACGTTGGCAGGGCGCGGTTATCTTAAGTTGATCAATCGCCTTAAACAGGAGGGTTGGCAGGTCGAGATGATCTATCTGGCCTTACCCAGTATGGAAATGTCAAAAATGCGTGTTGCTGAGCGCGTTGCACATGGCGGACATAATATCCCTGTAAAAGACATACAACGCCGCTTCCGTCGTAGCCTCTGCAATTTATTCACAGAATTTTGTTACAAGGTTGATCGTACCCGCTGTTTTATGAATAGCGGCGAGTCGGCTGAATTGATATTCGTGCAACAAGGAGAAGAGCGCGAGGTAGTCAATGACAAAATCTTCAGGCTGTTGCTTAAGGAGGCTGGGTTATGAAAAACGCACTGGAAAACCAGAAAATGCTGGAATCGCTAAGAAAGGCTGTCGCAGAAGCGCTTGAGAAAAAAAGACGTTTAGGTCAGTACGCAGTGGTATGGCGTGATGGTAAGCCTGTCGCTATTGGAGATGACGCGCCTAAAGAATAGTCGCGAAACTCACGACACGCTTTCAAAATATAATTTATAATTAGCCGGTTTTTCTCCGCGCTGAGCTGAATTGTTTTACATCGGCTGTAAACTAAAGCCTACTACAATCAGTTAGCTGTATTATTTAACCGGATAAATGTACATGTTACGAATTACCGAAATAAAATTACCACTAGACCACACTGAAGCTGAATTAACGGCAGCGATCCTGCACAGGCTGGGCATTCAAGCAGACGAGTTAATCCGTTACAGCATCTTCAAGCGCAGTTATGACGCGCGCAAACGGCATCATATCTTTCTGATTTATACGGTCGATGTTGAAACGACACAAGAACAAGCGATACTCGCGCGGCAGAATAAAAACTCGGATGTAAATCTCACCCCGGATATGAATTACCGCTTTGTTGCACAGGCCCCTGAAGGTCTGTCGGGATCGCGGCCAATTGTTATTGGTTTGGGGCCATGCGGCTTGTTTGCAG
>JAYSTO010000320.1:0-9507 GCA_043719675.1 Gammaproteobacteria bacterium
TTTGGGGGATCGTCCAATGGTAGGACTACGGACTCTGACTCCGTCAATCTAGGTTCGAATCCTAGTCCCCCAGCCAGGTAATTAATAAGGCCCGCATGGTGCGGCCTTATTTGTTTGCCCAGTGAGGGATATCTGGTTGGGCATTCCACATACTTTATTCAATTAACTGCTGATTTTTCCCATCGTATGCCATTACCCGTTAGTAATGCAAATGAGAATGATTTGCATTATTGGCGAAGCTGTTATATATTTTGCCTCATTAAATTAGTAATTATTAATAAATTGATGAGGTAATTATGCGTAATCTGTTGAATTTAAACATTTTTTCTTTGTTGTTATTGCCATTGGGCAGCTTTGCGGCTGATGCCCCTTTGGATTTACGTCACGAAGTGGATGAGCTTAAAAGACAAAATCAAATTATCCTCGAACGCCTTGACGCGACTACCGAGCAACTGGAAAAATCGCATCGGACAACCACCTCTGCCACCCATATCGGTGGTTATGGTGAGATGCACTACAATAATTTAGAAAATAAAAAACCGTCCGGCGTTGATAAGGACGAACTTGATTTTCACCGTTTTATTCTGTTCCTCAGCCATGATTTCTCGGATCGGATCCGTTTTTTTTCCGAACTGGAGCTGGAACATGCCCTGGTCAAAGATACAAGCAATGCCTCTGGTCCTGGTGAAATAGAGCTGGAACAGGCCTATGTGCAATTTGATATTGGTGACAATCAACACGCCACCGCCGGTTTGTTCCTGGTGCCGGTCGGTATTATCAACGAGACACACGAGCCTCCCACTTTTTACGGCGTTGAGCGCAACCCGGTGGAGACCAATATCGTACCGGCCACTTGGTGGGAGGGTGGTGCATTATATAATTGGCGGTTTGGCAACGGGGTGAGCGTGGATCTTGCCATGCATTCAGGTTTGAAAGCCGCGTCAAGCAGCAATTACGCGGTACGCAGCGGTCGGCAGAAAGTCGCAAAAGCCATTGCCAGCAACGCCGCGTATACCGCGCGGGTAAAGTGGACCGGTGTTGCCGGACTTGAAGTGGCCGCGACACTTCAGCACCAAACGGACATCACCCAATCCACGGATGCCACCGCTGGTGCGGCAGATCTGATCGAGACACATGCTGCCTGGCAACAGGGACCGTTTCAAGTGCGGGCACTCTATGCCGCATGGGATCTCGACGGCAGCGGCCCGGCTGCAATCGGTGCGAATAAACAGAAAGGCTGGTACGTTGAACCGGCTTATCGATTCCACTCCACACTTGGTATCTTTGCCCGTTACAACACATGGGACAACCGCGTCAGCGATGCCACCGATTCCGAATACGCGCAAGTCGATGTCGGGATCAACTACTGGCCACATCCCAACGTCGTCATAAAATTGGATTACCAGGATCAGCAGGCACCTTCTGGCGCGGATGAGTTTGATGGTCTGAATATTGGGATAGGTTATCAGTTTTAGTAATGATCATGACTATGGCTGGATGATCTCACATCCAGCTATATTCGTTGTCAGATGATTGAATAATATGAAACCTAACATTGTCATTCTTTGTTTACTAATGCTGTGCGGCACTGCGGTTGCCACCGGTGTTTACCAAACACCCGAAGCCTTTCTCGAAGAAACCTTTGGCGCATCGGTTCCCAAACCACACAGTCTCTGGTTCGATAAAGACATGAATGCCGAGATAGCGCGGATTCTTAGTCATAAACCCGAGACACTGCGTACCCGTTATTGGCGTGCTGGTGAACGCAGTGCATGGATTCTTGAAGAGATCGGTAAGGACAAACCCATTACGGTGGGTATCTCAGTCAAACAAGATCGGATCGAACGAATCCGCGTGTTGATCTTCCGCGAGAGCCGTGGCTGGGAAGTCCGACAGGGGTTCTTTACCGATCAGTTTCACAATGTTGGTTTGCGGACAGATCTGAGCTTGGATAAACCCATAGACGGTATCACTGGCGCAACGCTGTCAGTGAATGCCCTGATTAAACTTGCGAGAATGGCGTTATATCTCCACAGCAAGTCGGAGCTCCCGCGATCATGAAGCGTATTTATCTCTCTCTGACGCGTCGCCGTTTCTGGTTTGGCGTGCATCGCTTCACTGGGACACTGGTGGCGGTGTTCGTGGTGGTCATCGCCAGTACCGGCCTTCTGCTTAATCACACAGTGGCGCTGCAACTCGACAAACGCCATGTCGAATCCGACACGGTACTCGATCATTATGGTATCCGTGCGCCCACACAGATACCTGTCTATGCGGTGCAATCGCACTGGGTAAGCCAATGGGATCGGCTGATTTACTTTGATACGCGGATTATCGGTACAGGTAACAACGAACTTCGCGGCGCGGTTGAAGCAGGCGTATACCTAGCGGTTGCGACGCGCGATGAACTCTGGTTATTTACCAGCAGTGGTGAGCTGATTGAACGCATGGGAGCCACGCACGGTGTACCGTTGCCCATTGAACGCATCGGTACCCACGACAACATGCTCGTCGTCGCCTCGGCCAAAGGTGTTTTCCGTGCTGATCTCGATATATTGAACTGGCGGTCGCATACATCGACAACCCGTTGGTCCGATGCCAGCACATTGCCAGCGATTTTATACGAAGCGGGCGTGACAAATTATCGTCGCCAGCAATTGAGTTGGGAGCGGCTCATTCAGGATGTGCACAGCGGTCGCGTCTTTGGCAATGCTGGCGTATATATGATGGATGTTGCAGCGATATTATTGTTGCTACTTGCTATAACCGGACTTGGCCTGTCCGTTACTCGACCCGGCAAACGCCGACGCCATCACAAGCATCACCATGAACCAACATAACCACTACCCAAGGAGAAACTCACCATGATGAAGCCACTTATTATTATTCTATGTTGCCTCAACAGTGGCATCGCACTTGCTGACGATGATTGGCGCAAGACAGCACCCGCCAACAAAAAGATCGACAATTTGATTGAAGTTATGCCCGGCGCCTCCAATCTTATGCTGCAAATGGGCGAGCGTTACCGCAATCTCTACTGGGCAGGCAAACAAGGCAAATGGGATTTTGCGGCGTATCAAATTGAAGAAATGCAGGACTTGATCGAGACACTGATGATCACGCGCCCCAAACGCAGCGCCTCTGCAAAAGCGTTCGCCCAGATCGCCTACACGGGATTTCCCAAAGCCATCGAAAATAAGGATTGGCAACGGTTTGCTGCCGCTTTCGATCACATGCGGGAGCAATGTATGATCTGCCATAACAAAAATGACCATGCCTTCATTGTTCTGCCCGCGCAGCCGCAGAAAGGCAACAGCCCGGTATTAGACTGATACCATTGCTGAAGATTAGCCTTGCTGTATGGAAATACGAATGTCGCAAGCAACTGATTAAAGCGGGGTGCCGTGGCGTTACTGCCTGGTTATTCAACACCAGCGGCCTGATCTTGGCCAAGCTAGGGTTCCCAATAGCTGTTAAGCTATAGTTTGGCTGTCACTACGAACTAAAAAGATTCAGTCATTGTGTGGTGGGGTTGCCCTATGTAGAGATTATGTATTGTAACAGCACGTGCTGTGCGTCTTGCAAAACAATCACAAATAAAGAGAAGGTGCCGCTGAATGAGTAAGAAAACCAATGAAAAAGAATCCAGCAGCCCCGCGCCTGAGATTTCAAAAAAGGCCTACAAGGACACCCTGCGCAAGCTTCAGATAGAACTGGTTAAGCTGCAGCGGCATTTCATTCAGTGTAATGATAAAATCCTGATTATCTTTGAAGGCCGTGACGTCGCTGGCAAGGATGGCGCGATCAAGCGCATCGTTCAGCATTTGAGTCCACGCGAAACACGCGTCGTGGCCCTGGGTAAGCCCTCGGATCGCGAGCGTACATCATGGTACTTTCAGCGTTATGTCCCTTATTTACCCGTTGCCCAGGAACTCGTGCTGTTCAACCGTAGTTGGTACAACCGAGCGGGAGTGGAGCGGGTAATGGGTTTCTGCACCGAGGCCGAATACCAAGAGTTCATGGACTCGGTGGCGGACTTCGAGCATATGTTAGTGCGCTCAGGAATTAAATTTCTTAAGTACTATCTCGACATCAGCAAAGGTGAGCAGAAGCAGCGATTGCATGAACGCAAGCGTGATCCACTTACGCAATGGAAAGTCAGTGCGCTTGATGACCAGGCGCTCGATAAATGGAAGCAGTACAGTCAGGCGCGCGACGCGATGCTGGCACATACGCACAACACCATAGCACCCTGGACTATCGTGCGCGCCGACGATAAGTATGCGGCGCGACTTAATATCATCAAGGATATGCTCAGCCGACTCCAGTATGCGGATAAAGATGATCAGTTGATCCTGCCTGACCCTAACGTTGTCTTCACGTATGATGAGTCATATTTAAAAGACCGCCTGGTTGCCGAGTGAGTGAGGTACGCGGACTTGGTAGCCAACTGAAACCAACCAGTCGACGAAGAATGCGTTTTAAAATGAAAACCCGCGATATTCGTTTCTTCTGTAGGGTTACACTAGTCAAGGCGCAATTTTATAATTTTAAGGAGCATCACTCATGGATAAGTTAATTCAATTAGCAGCCATTTCTATATTTATATTGTCTGGTAATACGGCAGGTGCTGCAAATCTGGAGGCCGGTCAGGCCCTTGTGTTGCAAGGCAATAGTAAAGGAGCCACCGCTTGTATTACCTGTCACGGTGCGCAAGGAGCGGGGAATGCTGCCGCCTTATTCCCGCGTTTGGCCCATCTGGATGCCGACTATTTTGCCAAACAGATCCGTGATTTTCAGCAGGGGCTACGTAAGAACTCGGTAATGCAGCCGATTGCAAAGGCATTATCGGATGCCGAAATTACTGATGTGGCCGCCTATTTTTCCGCACAACGACCACTCGCACCTACCACCACTGCCGATGCAGTATTATTAGCACGCGGAGCGCAGCTGGCTGTGTCTGGTTTTTGGGACAAGGACATTCCGGCATGTATTAGTTGTCATGGACCTGATGGACGCGGTGTCGGTGCATCCTTCCCGACGCTCGCCGGGCAACACGCAAGTTATATAACCAAACAATTGAACGCCTGGCGCACCGGCATGCGTGCTAACGACCCGCAAGGCTTGATGAAAGGCATTGCCCTGCGTCTGCCCGCAGGCGATATCACCGCAGTCGCCGCCTATTTTGCCAGCCTGACACCCGAGTGACAGCCTGTGGCCACGTTGCGAGCCTTTAATGGATTTAATTTTAAGGAGTCACTGCCATGCACAAACCTCATTTTCAGCGCACGCTATCCAGTGTATTCATATTACTGGCACTGATCGTGATGCCTGTTGCTCATGCCGAACAAAAGTCCCGGTTTTTTATTCCGCCAGACGAGGCTAGCCTTCCGGCTGATAAATTCGGCGAGCTGGTGCGCGAGGGCAAAGATCTGTTTGTTCATACTGACAAGCTTCGCGGCACGTATGTCAATAATGGTTTGAAGTGTGTGAACTGCCACCTGGATGCGGGCCGTCACAGGGACGCCTCGCCACTGTGGGCGGCTTATACCATGTATCCGGCGTTTCGTAAAAAAACGGGGCGCGTCGATACCTTCGAAGAACGCCTGCAAGGCTGCTTTAAATACAGCATGAACGGCACGGCACCGCCCGCAGGCAGTCGCGAGCTGGCCGCCTTAACCACGTATTCCTACTGGCTGGCGAGTAACGCACCAGTGGGCGTGTCGTTACCGGGGCGCGGTTATCCGGTACTCAAGAAGCCCGCGCAAGCGCCGAGTATCGAGCGCGGCGCTAAGATTTACACCGCGCAGTGTTCCCTTTGTCATGGTGAGAAGGGTGAGGGCACCCAGGTTGACGCGGTTTATGTATTCCCGCCGCTATGGGGCAAGGACTCATTCAATTGGGGTGCGGGCATGCATCGCATCGATACTGCCGCCGGGTTTATTAAGGCCAACATGCCGCTCAGCAAACCAAACAGCTTACGTGATCAGGATGCCTGGGACGTGGCAAGTTTCGTCAACAGCCGTGAACGCCCACAGGATCCGCGCTTCACCGGCGATGTAGCCGTTACCAAAAAAACCTATCATGATGAAAACTGCCACTACGGTGATTCAGTCGAGGGGCATGTACTGGGTGTGGAGAAAAAATAACGAGCCAAATGTGCTAAGAAAAATAAACGTGGATATACAGGTTTAGTTGTTATCAAAGGATTTTATTAATTCCCAGCCAAAAACAACAAGGGGGCAGATTGTTGATATCCGCCCCCTTATTGTTTGTCCCCTAATTACCCGTTCCCTGGGTTAAAAAGACATCCGTGTCCTCCCCAACCTCCGTGTTGGAAGTAACTATACGCAACGCCAGCGGTGCGGTCTGTCAGCAAAAGCCGCGACGTGTTGTAGGAGGATTCTTATTTTTTACCGTCGTGTTTGTTATCGATGATTTTAAATCAGGGTCGTTGCGTGGTTGAGCAGGGTACGTTGAAGCGGCTAGTCAGATTCTCAATAAAATAATCAACGGATGTTGAGTCGATGATTACTGGCAATTTCGTTAGCGTGTTTTATCTGGACTCCAGCCTCGTGCGCAAAATCAGGCCACTTTGCCACCACACTTTTTATCTCATCAATAATACTTTCGGCTTTAGATAAACTAATCGACTGTCCCACCTCAAGCAAATCCCGCAAGGTAAAGTGATCCCGTTTTCCCGCCAGAGTCACTTGGTGTTGACTCGTCCAGACGCCTTTAGGATTGTGCGAATAGATAACATCGTAGGCAGGCGACAATGCCCAATTCCCATCCGGTGTCATCAGAAAGGAAATATTCTTGGTGTGATCATCCTGGTTGCGCACAATCACATTAAATACCATGCGCCGATACTGTTGAATGGCATCGGCTTTGCTCAGACGCAATTTGCGCATGACCGCGAAGGTTTGTTCATAGCTGTATGCACCGGCCATATTAAAATCAAAATGTGCGATACCCGACAAGGATTGCATATGGATTTTATTTCCGTTCATCCGATCAAACCGTTTTGTCATGAAATGTGCGCGGCCATTTTCTTCCAGCAGACGGCACTCGGTCATGGTGATGCCTGCTGCCTTTGCCATGAGGGAATAGGCGTATTCAATCCGGCCATAGTCCTTGGTTTCACCCAATTCCAGATCAGTCACACCATCAAATTTCAACACCCAATAACTGTAACCGGCGGGCGCTTTGGTTTGACCAGACACGACATGGCCTTGCTCATTCATCGCAATCACGGCCTTGGGTCGTGCACCACCGGCGGAGGTGCCTATCCGCAGAATATCGAGCAGGGCATCCGCGGTTTCCTTTTCGGTGTGATTGTTGATCTCCACATTGAAATGGGTGTGGTGGCGCATGAACTCCTGAGTCAACTCAACCAGCGCCGAGATTTCAATGGGTAATGACTTGTCTGACTTTTCAATGATGGAAGGGGAGAATTCCAGTGCGCCCATGCTGCGTTTGCCCATATAACAAAGTCGTTCCACGGGACTGAAGCGACTACCATCACGGCCCTGTCGCGCCTGCCATGCATCAATGAGGTTATTACCAAATTTATCGGGCAGCGAATCCGCCAGCAAACCCGGCAAACCCAGATACGTTTGTTTGTTTAATGACGCAAAGGAGAAGAGGCCATTGCCCTTTCGGGCTTCATTCAGACCCATGTGGATCGGCGAGATGTCGAGTCCTTGCCGCAAAAAAACCGGATCATATTCAAACACGGCATAGCCGCGATCCTCCAGCCACGACACCGCCCCAACCATATTGCCCCACAAAGTCACGACGGCGGTATCGACTTTTTTCACCATTTAACCTCGTCCTTTTTTTTATTCTGCACGCGTTCACCTGAGGCACGTTGCCGTTGCCTGCCTTGTTGCTTGGCCAATTGCAGCGGGCTGATGGACGGCTCAAGAATAAAACGATGGAGTTGTTCCAGAGCATGAAGCTCGCGCAAGACCGCGACGAGGGTCGATAATTTGCCTTTACCTGTTTCCAATGCCTTGATGACATTTAGCGATACAGCGGTGGCCTCGGCCAGTTCTTTCTGCGTCATGTTTGCTTGTAGGCGAAGTGATTTCAGGCGGTTGCCCAGTTCTGTCAGGATGCTGACATCGGAGAGTGAGTACATATCAATAACAGCCTTATTAATGACTATTAAAACTAAATATTAGTGATAATAGCCTAAATAGAGTGCTATTGTATAATCGGAACTATTGATTAGCAATGAGCGGCACAGTGAGTGCCTATGTGCAATGGTTTTTTTATTTCCCCCGCCAAAAACAACAAAGGGACGGATTGTTGAGATCCGCCCCCGTATTGTTTGTCCCCTAATTACCCGCTCCCTGGGTTCAAAAGACATCCGTGTCCTCCCCAACCTCCGTGTTGGAAGTAACTATACGCAACGCCAGCGGCGTGGTCTGTCAGTAAAAGCCGTGACCTGTTGTAGGAGGATTCTTATTTTTTCCGCAGAGCAGGACAAGTTCTTGTCACGCATGAATGACAAACAAAAACGATTCTCATCGCAGCCCTGTCGCATTTTCACCACAAATTTACCCAATTGTGGCAAAAATGAAAAAAAGTGTTGCGTGGGTATCTCAGCTGGGGTATAAAACCGCTCGGAGTAAACCTAACTTAACTCACTCACACATTTTAAGGAGAGTTTGTAATGAATAAGAATCTAATCAGTTTGGCTGTTGCCGCTGCTCTGTCAGCGCCTTTGGCTGTGAATGCTGCGCCTACCCTGTACGGTATGCTGCAAGGTGAAATCGCGGATTATGATCGTGATGCTTCAGCTAATGATTTCACAGCTATTGATGATAATGCGCGTGGTCGTTTGGGCGTGAAAGGCGACGAAGATCTCGGTGACGGCCTGAAAGCCATCTACATGTTCGAATGGGGTGTTGGAACTGATACCGGCGACGTTGATACCCGTGATCGTGAATCGTTTGTCGGTTTGAAAGGCGGCTTCGGTCAAGTGACCCTCGGCGCTAACAAGAGTGCGTACAAGTACTACGGTGGCGTTAGTTATGATCCGCTGAACGCAACCACCTTGGAAGCTCGTGGCAACGGTGGTCAATTCGGCGCAATCGGTAGTGCGGCGAGCCAGTTTGGTGCCAATGGCTTTTTACAGAACTCAATCAGCTACAAGAATAACTTCGGTCCCGCAGAATTTATGTTCACCTATCAGTTTGCTGAAGTGGGTTCAGGCACAGCTGGCGCTGACGACGATAACTACGCGGCTGGTTTGAAGTTCAAGATTGGGTCAAATGCGGAAATAGTGGTAGCTACAGCCGTTAATGATGGCCGTAGTAATGGTGCTAACCCTGCTGCTGATTCGTCCAACACCAAGATTGGTGGTCAGGTCAAGTTCGGTGAGTTAACTATCTCTGCGCAGATTGAAGATCACAGTGATGATGCGGCGCTTTCCGATGCAGACGCTTTCTTAGTAGGCGTGCAGTTTGGAATGGGTAAAGGTAGCATCGTTGCAAC
>JAYSTO010000033.1:0-7810 GCA_043719675.1 Gammaproteobacteria bacterium
AACCAGGGCCGCTACTTCGTGAATCAAAAGCGCGTGCGTGACGGTAAGGTGGAAACTCTGGTCAGTGCGATCAAGCTTACGATGGGCAATAATAGTAAAGTACACGTGCTGATCAGCTCAGATAAAAACACGCCCTATCAATCCGTTGTTTCCGCCATGGATGCGGTGCGTCAACTCGGCTTGAACAAGTTCAGCCTTACCATCAAACAGTCCAGCGAAGATAAATAAGCACGGATGGGTACCTCATCACATCTGCCCAGTAGCGTTGCGGTCTATCGCCGCCTATTGAGCTATGCGTTGCCTTATTGGCCGATATTTCTCTTGGCGATTTTCGGCATGGTGTTGTTTTCAGTGACGGATGCTGCCTTTGCGAAAGTTGTGCAGCCCATGATTGATGGCAGTTTTGTAAAAAAAGATCCTGTTACAATTATCTGGGTGCCGATTTTACTGATTATCATCTTTGCCATGCGCGTGATAGGTAATTTTTTATCTTCGTACTGCATGAGCACGGTGGCGCGCAATGTTGTCCGCGATTTAAGATCAAGGTTGTTTGATCATCTGTTATGGCTACCTTCATCTTATTATGACCGGACTTCTTCAGGTGGTTTGGTTTCTAAGATGGTATACGACATTGAGCAGGTTGCTGATGCATCATCCAATGTTGTAACGATCCTGATTCAGGATACGCTGACAATTATCGTCTTATTGATCTTTATGCTGTATCAAAGCGTTGAATTGACACTGTTGTTGCTTTTTATTACACCTTTGCTGGCGATGATTGTTGTTTATGTCAGCCGCCGCTTCCGTAAATTAAGTCGTCGCATTCAGAGTTCGATGGGGGATGTTTCAACCGTCACGGAAGAAACGATTGATGCGAATCGCGAGATTAAGATATTTGGTGGTCAGGAATATGAGCGCGGCCAGTTTGATACCATCAACGAATACAATCGCAAACAATTTTTGAAATTTTCTGCCACCAACGCCATAAGTTCGCCGACCATTGAATTCATCGTAGCAACCACTTTTGCAGGCATCCTGTTTTATGCCACCCAACCAGCCATTTTGGTGACGCTCACACCAGGAAAATTCATGTCATTTCTGGTGGCCATGTTGCTGTTGATGCAGCATGCGCGGCGTTTGACCACGATAAATTCCTCATTACAACGCGGTCTTGCAGCGGCACAAAGTATATTTGATTTTCTCGCTGTACCAATAGAGAAAAATACCGGCACCAAGATCGTTGAACGAGTCCGTGGTAACATCGAATTTAAGGACGTGGTGTTTTCCTATGATTCAACCACGCCAGCGGTGCTCAACGTGGATAGCTTAACGATCAACGCAGGGCAGCGCGTGGCTTTCGTCGGCCGTTCAGGCGCGGGCAAGACCAGCTTAGTCAGCCTGTTGCCACGATTTTATGACTATAACCAGGGATCAATTACCATTGATGGTTATGAGATTAAAGATTTAACCCTGGAGAACCTGCGTTCACATATCGCCTTGGTGAGTCAGCATGTGACATTGTTTAACGATACCATCGCACATAATCTGGCGTATGGTTCGCTGGGTAAAGCAAGCATGGATGACGTACGCCGCGCTGCAAAGGCAGCCCATGCGTTGGATTTTATTGAAAAATTACCAAAGGGATTTGATACTATTGTCGGGGAGAATGGTGTCATGTTGTCCGGTGGCCAACGTCAACGACTGGCTATCGCACGCGCAATCCTAAAGGATGCGCCAATTTTAATTTTGGATGAAGCAACTTCCGCGTTGGACAGCGAGTCGGAACGACATATTCAATCAGCGCTGGACGAGTTAATGAAGCATCGTACCAGTTTGATTATTGCGCACCGGTTATCAACAATAGAAAAGGTCGATAAAATTGTCGTATTGCAGGAAGGCGCTATCGTGGAAGTCGGTAGTCATGTCGAGCTATTAAGCCATGGTGGTACGTACGCACACTTGCATCGACTGCAGTTTTCCGGCAAACAAATAACACCTGGTGTAATCCCGTGAAAAAACTTCGTCAATCTATCGCCAATGCGCTTGCACAATCCTGGTATACAAAATCCGGGTTAACCCTGTTCCTGCGGCCAGTATCCTGGGTGTACATCGGGATAGTGGTAATACGACGTGTTTTGTATCGTTTGTCCATACTGAAAGCCACACGTTTGCCAGTGCCTGTTATTGTCGTTGGTAATATCACCGTAGGTGGCACAGGCAAAACACCTTTGGTGATATGGCTGGCAAATTATTTAAAACAAGCGGGTTTTAAACCGGGCATTATTAGCCGTGGTTATGCTGGTAATGCACGCCAATGGCCGCAGCAAGTGAGGCCCGATGCGGATCCGGTGATGGTGGGTGATGAAGCGCTGGTGATCGCCCGACGTACACATTGTCCGATGGCGGTAGGTCCGGATCGTGCGGCCGCTGCAAATGCATTGCTTAAACATGCCTCGATAGATGTGATCATCAGCGATGATGGTTTGCAACATTATGCCTTGGAACGCACAATTGAAATTGCCGTCATTGACGGGGTACGGCGTCTTGGTAATGGTTTTTGCCTGCCCGCAGGCCCGCTACGCGAGTGCAAGAGCCGTTTGCAAAACGTCGATTTTATCGTGACTAATGGATCGGCGGTGCAAGAAGAATATGCCATGCGCTATGTCGGCGACACGGCGATAAATCTGTGTACCCGCGAAGAAAGGACGCTGGCTGAATTTAAGCCCGCACAGGTTACCGCTATAGCAGGCATTGGTAATCCAGATCGATTTTTCAATTTTTTACGTGTGTATGGAATCCGTCTAATATCGAAAGCATTTCCTGATCATCATTATTTTCAACGCAACGAACTGAATTTCCCAGCGTCAGAGGTATTGATGATGACAGAGAAAGATGCAGTCAAATGTGAACGCTTTGCACAAACAAATTGGTGGTATGTACCTATTTCAGTGGATATGCCAGGTGAGTTTGGGATGAAGGTATTAAGTTTAATGGAGAGTCGGCATGGACAAAAAGATACTTGATATTTTGGCGTGTCCACTCTGCAAAGGTCCGCTGGTATACCATAAAGATGCCAGTGAACTCATTTGCAGAGCGGATCGTCTTGCTTATCCTATTCGTGATGACATACCGGTGATGCTTGAAGAAGAGGCTCGCCAGCTCCCTGCTGATGAGGAAGTACCTTAGTGTCATTTGTTATTATTATCCCGGCACGTTACCAATCCACACGGTTGCCGGGGAAACCGCTAAGAGTGCTCGCTGGCAAGCCTTTATTACAACACGTGTATGAATGCGCGCAGCGGACATCCGCCAGCAAAATTATTATTGCGACGGATGACGAACGCATTGCCAGTGTTGCACGTGCATTTGCACCTGAAGTTTGTATGACGGCTACGAATCACAGCTCCGGTACCCAACGTCTTGCAGAAGTAATTGATCAATACCGTATCCCTGACGACACCATTGTCGTCAACCTGCAAGGTGATGAGCCGCTAATGCCGGCCGCGTGTGTCATGCAAGTTGCCGCTTTGTTAGAAAGTTATGCTGGTACGAAAGTGGCAACATTATCGGCACCCTTACATGATGCCAGTGAATTATCCAATCCTAACATCGTTAAGGTGGTGTCCAATGCCCTGGGTTATGCGATGTATTTCAGCCGCGCTATGATTCCCTTCCAACGTGATAGCGACGCACAATTACTTACCCGCGCTTTAAAACAAGGTGTGTATCAACGCCATATTGGATTGTATGCGTATCGGGCAGGGTACATAAAAGAGTATGTCCATCAGCAGCCAAGTTGTTATGAACAGTTGGAAAACCTGGAACAGCTGCGTGTGTTATGGCATGGCGGCACTATCGCCATTGCCGAGGCAAACGTGATCCCCGGACCCGGTGTTGATACTGAAGAAGAACTACGCGTGGTCGAATCACTATTACGTAACCGTCATTAACCAAGAGTTATTTATGCAAGATATGGTACGCGTCTTATTTGTGTGTATGGGCAATATCTGTCGCTCACCCACCGCAGAAGGGGTGTTTCGCCATTTAATTCGGCAAAAAGGTTTAGCTCATCGGATCCAAACTGATTCAGCCGGCACCCATGCCTACCACATTGGTGAACCTCCCGATCGGCGTGCGCAATCGACCGCAGTAAAGCGGGGCATCGACATCAGTGATCTGCGTGCGCGCAAGGTGACAGGTGTCGATTTCGATGAGTTTCATTATGTGCTGGCCATGGATAACGAGAATTTGAGTCGTTTACTTGAGCTTTGTCCGCCCCGCCACCATGAGCGCATACATCTCTTTATGGATTTTGCGCAACACCTCGGTGATACGGAAGTTCCCGATCCTTATTATGGCGGCCAGAGAGGCTTTGATCATGTCTTTGATTTGGTTGAGACAGCGTCGCGTGGGCTGTTAACGGATATTCAGCAACGTTTTTTAGCGTCAGTTACTGGATCACAAACGCAGTAAAATATACTTCCTCAACGGCAGGTTCACCAATTTCCCTAGTCAACAAAGTCTGTATTTCTTTCACCGTGTCATCACGCAAACGTTGTTTGCCTTCCAGGCTGCGGAGGCTTTTCGTATTTTGTTCACTGAGAATCATGATCATAACGTGTTGAATCGCGGGCAAATGCAGGGTGAGCTTGCCTTTGACCTCGGGTTTCGTCACACGGAGCTGTGCATTTACCTGTAGGAAATTAATGGACGAGTCACCTTGAATATTCACAACAAAGGGCGCAGCAATTTCAAAGTAGGGTGTGACGGTGGTGCTATCGCTGCTTCCATAGGCGGCGGTGACAATACCAAATAGCCCGATAACCAACCCTTTTCGTGACATGGAAACTTACTCGTTGCATTTACTTGGTAATAATAGCGGACGGTAAGGTGATTTCTTGATGAGAGAAGACGCTCAATTCAGCGGATGCCAGCGAAAAAAAACGGGGCCAAAGCCCCGTTTTTTACACTTTATCACACCATGATCTCGCTATGAATGTGATGTGGGTGGGATATCATGCTTTTTGGCTTGCGCCGCCTCATGGAAATTGGCGTCTGCGGCGGGCTTGTTATCTTCCCAGTGGTCATGCGCGGGTTGAACCGTTGTCGCACTATGATATGTACTGGTCTGTTCTGTTTCGCGGGCAACATTATTGTAATTAGACGGTGGCTCGTCGTTCCTTACCGAGGCTTGATTGGAGTCACTACCCTGTTTGTGTTCGTGTTGATCAAATCTCTCGTGAGCCGTATCAGCTTCACCCGCCTGTGACCGGCCATTGCTTACATATTCCTGATTCGGTTGTACTGAACCAAACTCGTGTGAACGGGGAGTCGTCGTTGTTTGCGCCGATTCCGACGCGGATTGGTTTTGGCGTTGTCCACCACGTCGCCGCCGATTAGGCCGACGTGAAGGACGGCGATTATTCGAATTCTGTAAATTGGTCGATGGTACTTGTTGCTCATCTTGTACCGCAATTTTTTCCTGCACAACCGGCGCTGGTTGTGGCTGCGCGGCAGGAGGAGGATTCTGCGGCCTACGAGATGGCTGATTGCGGTGCTGTCCCTGTCCCTTTTCGCGCTCGCGGTGACGGCGTTGAGTATTTGGTTGAGGTTTGTGTTGGCGCGGTGCAGCCGGTGACACCTTTTTCTCCCCTGTACCAAATAATACGCGCCACAGGCGCACAAACAAGCCTGGTTGATTGCTTATTACTTCGGGCGTCATGGGGGGTTGCGGATTATCGGGTAGAATATTTTTTACTGCAGGCTGTTCGCTGGGTTGCGGAATAGCCAGTGCGGTAATGGCTTCAATTTCTTCCGGAGCGGTAACCAATTCATAACTGAGCTGTTTTTCAGCGTCTGGGGTTAATTCATTTTCACGGACGCGTACCAGCTGGTAATGCGGTGACTCCATATGAATATTAGGGACCAAAACAATATCAACCTCATGACGTTCTTCAATGTCAGAGAGTTTGTCGCGTTTCTCATTGAGTAAAAAGGTGGCGACATTAACAGGCAGTTGTACCACCACACGCGATGTGTTTTCTTTCATTGCATCTTCTTCGATCATGCGCAGCACTGCCAAGGCAAGAGACTCAATCCCACGGATCGAGCCTTGGCCATCGCAGCGTGGGCAGGTCACCCGGCTGGATTCACCCAATGAAGGACGCAACCGTTGCCGTGACATCTCCAGCAGACCAAACCGTGAGATTCGACCAATTTGTACCCGTGCACGATCCAGTTTCAGTGCGTCACGCAAACGGTTTTCCACTTCACGTTGATTACGCGAAGGGGTCATGTCGATAAAATCGATGACAATCAAACCGCCAATATCGCGTAACCGGAGTTGGCGCGCAAGTTCATCTGCGGCTTCCAGGTTTGTCATGAGTGCGGTCTCTTCGATGTCACCGCCCTTGGTCGCTTTTGAGGAATTGATATCTACAGAAACCAGAGCTTCCGTATGATCGATAACCAGGACGCCGCCTGAAGGTAGACGCACTTCGCGCTGAAAAGCAGTTTCGATCTGTGTTTCAATTTGGTAGCGAGTAAACAGCGGAACAGGATCGGTATATTGTTTTACCCGAGATAAAAACTGTGGCATCACCTGCTCAACGAACTGGCGCGCTTGTTGAAATAAAGCAGGTTCATCAATTATGATTTCGTTAATGTCGTTACGGAAGTAATCACGGATGGCACGGGTAATCAGGTTGCTTTCCTGGTAAATGAGAAAGGGTGCCACACGCTGCTGGGAAGCAGTTTCAATGGCGGTCCACACCTTTAACAAGTAGTCTAAATCCCATTGCAGTTCTTCGGTGCTTTTCCCCACTCCGGCGGTGCGTAAAATAATACCCATGTCAGCTGGAATGTTCAGTGCACTGAGCGTGTCGCGCGCCTCGGTGCGGTCATCTCCTTCAATGCGTCGGGAAACGCCACCAGCACGGGGGTTATTCGGCATTAGTACCAGATAGCGGCCAGCAAGACTGATAAAGGTGGTTAATGCAGCGCCTTTATTACCACGTTCTTCTTTACCAATTTGAACAACAATTTCCTGACCTTCTCTGAGTACCTCTTTTATGTTGACCCGCCCTTGGGAGAGATCAACACTCGGATCAAAGTAAATCCGTGATATTTCTTTGAGAGGTAAAAAACCATGGCGCTCTGCACCATAGTCAATAAAGGCGGCTTCTAGACTGGGTTCGACACGGGTAATACGGCCTTTATATATATTGGCCTTGCGGGACTCACGCTGGGTTGTTTCAATATCGAGATCGTATAACCATTGACCTTCAACCAACGCAACCCGCAACTCTTCTGGTTGAGTTGCGTTAAATAACATTCTTCTCATTGTAAAAAACCTTTTATGTGACGCTCGACCACGTTAGCATGGTGTAGGAGCAGACCCACAAGTAGCACGTCAAATATCAGTTGGATGTAACCAATAGACAGTGCAGAGCAAATTGTTTGGTCGCCCCCCATGCCCGTTGTGCGATGGGAGCGCGGTTAAACCAGTGTGTCCTTGTTGCCAGTGTGGTTATTAAATTCCAAGCCGGCAGATCAGACACTCCCTATCTCTCTTGCTACCCGAGCTGTTGCGGATAGACCAAAATCGGCAGCAGCGCATTAAAATCGTGAAAACTCATAAATGCGGCATACGCGTTTAACTATAACAGTGAATTGGTACGCCAGCAATGTTTGTCCCTGTTAAGATCGCCCCCCATGAATATTTCGCATAAAAGTACAACCAATACCGTGGAACGGGTTGAGATTGCTGCCGATCAGGCCGGGCAGCGTATCGATAATTTCCTACTGACCT
>JAYSTO010000321.1:0-1861 GCA_043719675.1 Gammaproteobacteria bacterium
TGGTTTTTGCGTAGGCTGGTTGGAGATAAGGAGAAAACCGCAATGATTGACAGGAAATTTGCAGACCATTTCGCACGTGATTGGATTGACTCATGGAATAGCCATGACTTGAATCGTATCCTTTCCCACTATTCAGATCAGTTTGAAATGTCTTCCCCTTTTATCATTCAGGTGGCAGGTGAACCCTCCGGCTCACTCAGGGGTAAAGACGCGGTGGGTGGTTACTGGGCGAAGGCACTACAACTGATTCCCGATCTTCAATTTGAGCTGCTTACAATTTTAATCGGCGTTAACAGCATTACCCTCTACTACAAAGGCGCACGAGGTCGCCTGGCTGCTGAAGTGTTTCATTTCGGCCCGGATCAAAAGGTATTACGGGCATACGCACACTATGCCGCGTAATCACCTGCCACTAAAGGCGTATTTTCCGGTTCGCCTTATTTAAAACAGCTCCGGCAACTAATTTGCTGGTACGACAGGACGCGAAGACAAAATGGTGATTAAATGAAACTAAGCGATAACACGGTTCTTATCACTGGTGGCGGGTCAGGAATTGGCCTGGCGCTGGCAAAGGCATTTGTTCTGCATGGCAACACAGTGATTGTGTGCGGCCGTAATGTAAAAAAATTAGCCGCAGTACACGCTGAGAATCCCGCTATCATTACGTTCCCCTGTGACATCGCCAACGATCAGGATCAACAACGTCTTGTCGAGTACGTTGCAAAGGCATACCCGCAGCTTAATATTCTTATAAACAACGCCGGGATACAGCACAATTACGCTTTCTCGGACACAACAAACCACGCGGCGCTCATCGACGAGGAAGTAAACATCAATTTTCTCGCTCAGGTCAAACTCTCGGATCGCTTCTTACCGGCGCTCCTGCGCCGCCCTCATGCTGCGATTATCAATATCACTTCCGCCCTGGCACTGGTCCCCAAACAAAGCGCACCCATTTATGGTGCGACGAAAGCCGCCATGCACAACTTTACCAAAGCGCTGCGATACCAGCTGGAAAACACCTCAGTTAAAGTCTTCGAGATTATTCCCGCGCTAGTGGATACCGCTATGACCACAGGCAGGGGAAAAGGCAAAATTTCCCCCGCTGCGTTGGCGGCAGAGGCATTGCGAGGCATCGAAGCCGACCGGTATGAAATACGGATTGCAAAAACCAGGCTGCTATTTATTTTGTACCGCTTGCTGCCATCAATAGCAGAACGCATCATCAGGCGAGGTTAAAAAATCCATTAACGCAGTGGAGTGACTCTATGACCTGTTTGACCAAACCTATTGCCGTAATACTCAGCGCGGTATTTATCGGCTGTGTTTTTCCTCTTACCGTTTCGGCGCAACAGTGGTTCCTGATGGCGCGACACGGTGAATGCATGGGAATCGAAAGTCTTAAGCGAAAAATTCCAGATCTTGCCGACATCAATGACCCGCATGCGTTTATCGAATTCATGCGCCGGAGGAGTTTTACAGTGACACCGAACGAATTAACGGAAACCAAGGGAAAGGCGGTGGAGGTATATGTCCTCGAAGAAAATTTATCCCTGCTTTTTGCAACCGCCGAACTTTGTCAAGCATCGTGGCTGAGATAACCGCAGCTGACCGCACCCATGCCCATCCCCGTACTTCCTTGCGCGCACTGTCGAGTCCTGGTTCCGCATTTTGATAGACAACCAGGCATTCCAAGCCGTCGCCAGGGATTTATTAAGGCCGTCTTGGCGTCGCTGAATTTGCACGCAGAGGTTGTATAGCGAAGCGCGGTTGCGCAATCCATCGCTGTTAGTGTTTTGCATTACCCGTGAGGGTTTGCATCACGGCCGATAACGCGCGATCCATGATCGGGACATCATCA
>JAYSTO010000322.1:0-9469 GCA_043719675.1 Gammaproteobacteria bacterium
AATGGTGGTTATGATGTCAGAATTTTCACCCCGAATGCCGAGGTGGATTTTGCAGGGCATCCCACGCTGGGCACGGCACACGTCATTCGTCACCAGTTACTCCAAACCCCGACCAAGGAGATTGTGCTGAATCTGCGCGTGGGGAAAATCCCTGTTACATTTACCGACGCAACTACTCAGCCCACGGTGTTGTGGATGAAACAAATGACGCCAACTTTTGGCAAACAACTCGACGCCGACACGCTCGCGCAAGTCTTAGCTATCGAACCATCCGACATCGATCAGGATTGGCCAATTGAGGAAATATCAACTGGCTTCCCACACATTGTTGTGCCGCTGAAAAACCTGGATACCTTGAAGCGCGTGAAGATCAATAAGGATCGATACCTCGCCTTGGTAACCGATGCCTGGGCCAAGATTATTTTGGTGTTTAGCCGTGAGAGTTACGAACCGAGTCAGCACCTGAGCGTTCGCGTGTTTGCTGATTTCTACGGGATACCCGAAGACGCCGCCACCGGCAGTGGCAACGGCGCTCTCGCCGCCTATCTGCTGCGACACCAGTTATTTGGTTCCTCAAACTTGGAAGTAGCGGCCGGTCAAGGTTACGAAATGGGTAGGCCATCGACGTTATACCTGCGTGCTATTGTCAACAAAACTGACATCGAGGTGTTTGTTGGCGGCAGTGTTGTCGAGGTGGCAGAGGGTGTGTGGGGCTAACCGGCAGCGAATCAAGTCGTGCCAAGACTTTACAGCATCACCCCGAATTTTTCATAAGGCTGTTGGGATTCTTTGAAAAATTTCAAAACAGGCTGTTTCTCGCTGTCGGTTAACACTTCATTGGGTAGTGCGTTAATGACTGTGATCCATTTGTCCAGGTGTGGACGATTGTAAAACCTCTCAAAACGAGCACTCAACATTACCCGTGCGATTGATGTTGGGGAGTGGCTTAACAAGTCACGGATTTTTTGATCGTAAACAGGATCAGTAAAAAAGTAGAGGGCGATCACGGCACCATAACAACGGAAAATATTTTGTTGATCCGTGTCCGGATCTGGCTTGAGGCAGGTCTGGTTGATTGTCGTGACCGTGTGTTCAAACACGGCAGCTTGATCTTTGGCCATCACCTGACGTAATTTTTGTTTTGCTTCCTGCACCGGAAGATAGGCGCTCAGGCAGTCTTTAATCTGCTTCTCCTGGCAAAGTTTCAGAATTTCCTCGCGTGGCGGATACTCCAGCGTAAAACGGGCATTGTATAACTGTTCATAGGCGTGGTTCAGCCCGCTTTTCAAATCCGGCGCTGTGGCAGAGCAATTATAACTACTTATTAAAACAGTACCGGCAAAAACCCAGGTTTTGGCATTGAGAGGTATAGATGTGCTCATTTGTGAATCTTCCAATCAGGTAAACCATGCGATGTGTGATTATATATTTGTGTAACAGGCTACAGTATAGATTAAGTGCAGTGACCTAAATGACTGTCCATTTTGCTTTACGCTATACAGCATGGTCGGGCTTGATGTATACGACGCCATGGACGGCGGAAGATAGAGCAATGCAGGACGAGTACAAGGAGGGACTCGGTAGACTGTGTCAGGAACGAACAGTCGAGCAATTGCCGAGGAAATACGAATGCCGCGAGGGCACGAGCCCATGGAAGGGCGAAGGTACGAATTCAGGGAGGGATTCGGTAGACTGCGTCGGGAACGAGCAGTCGAGCAATTGTCGAGGGACGCCTTGGAGCGGCGAGCCTGACATTGTAGTCGTGTGTCAGCCTAACTGCTGCAAGGGCATCTTTGCCCCCCGGCAAAATGGCAGGAGGATACCTTCCCCATCCAAGCCCTTACTCTCCACAACCTTGCCCACCCCAGCCAAATAGCGCAAAATGGCCGGGTAGTTTAGGCGGCTAAGAAGATCAATCAGTCAATGCTAATACAGCATGAACGCGGGAAGAAATTACCAGGAAAAAATGGTACCTGACTACAACCAACAAACCGAAGCGCAAACCCGTGAGCAGATTGATGAAAAACTCAAGCTGGTGTGCCATCGACCGTCCCTTCGGAGCGGGTATAAGAGCGTTGATAATTCACAATAGATGTACTATAAGCTCATCTATTGTGAACTATCGGGGTTAGGGCTATGAGTCAACTCGCTGATGCGTTAGTTACGACTACCCAGCAAAAGGTACTGGGTCTGCTGTCTGCACGGCCTGAGAAAAGCTTTTATACAAAAGAGATTCTACGTTTGACGGGTATGGGGGTGGCGACTATTAAGCGTGAGCTGGATCGTATGGTGGCCGCAGGCATTTTAAGTTTGACCAAGATCGGCAATCAACACCATTACCAGGCGCATCCTGAGTGTCCTATTTATCAGGAGTTATTAGGGATTGTGAAGAAAAAATTTGGGGTGGTGGATGTTATCAACCTGGCGCTGTCGCCGCTGGCAGGGGAGATAGACTGGGCTTTCATCTTCGGTTCGGTGGCGAGGGGTAAAGAAACATCAGCCAGTGATATCGATCTGATGATTATCGGTGAGGTTGGATTTTTTGAAGCGGTAAATGCGCTTTATTCGGTGCAGGAAACATTAGGGCGGGAAATTAACCCAAAAATATATAGCAAAAAGGCATGGACTAAAATGCTAAAAAACAAGGACGCCTTTATAAAAGACGTATTGGAAAAACCACGCATGGATGTGATGGGAGATGGAAATAAGTTTTGAAAATCGATTTGATGCGGCTTATAAGGAAATCATGCAGTTATCGAATGCTGCTTTACAGGCGAATGGATTTAGGACGCTGATGAGTAAGCCCGGTCATCACATGACGATGATACAAGTGCTCAGTCAAAGATTGATTTGGATAAACAGACCGTTATCGTTTTGGATGCCTTGCGAAAACAACGAAATGTTGCTGATTACTCTGGCGATATGGTGCCTGCGAGTACAGTTGATGTGAAAGGCGAAATCTACGAAGGTTTGTTGGAACGCAACGCGCAGGATGTCAAAGGCGGTGCCGGGCAATACTTTACCCCGCGCCCGTTAATCCAGGCAATGGTGGAAGTGATGCAACCCAAACCCATCGACACTGTGGCCGATCCCGCATGTGGTACCGGCGGTTTTTTGCTGGCCGCGCATGATTACATGGCCATGAGCGCCAGTTCTAAAAAAGAACAACGCCATCTCAAGGAAAACGCCTTACGCGGTAACGATATTGTCGATGGCGTGGTGCGCTTATGTGCGATGAACTTATACCTGCACGGTATCGGTGGTGATGAATGCCCGATTACCGCCACGGATGCCCTGGCCAATCCGCCCTTTGGTAAAAAAAGTTCGATTACCGTTGTCAATGAAAAGACCGGTAAAAAAGAACAGGAAAAACTCACCATCGAGCGCGAAGATTTTTGGGCGACCACTTCCAATAAGCAGCTCAACTTCGTGCAGCACATCGCCAACATGCTCAAGATCGACGGCAAGGCGGCAGTGGTGGTGCCGGATAATGTATTGTTCGAAGGCGGTGCGGGCGAAACCGTGCGCAAAACCCTGATGGAACGTTGCGACCTGCACACCTTACTGCGCTTGCCCACCGGTATCTTCTACGCCCAAGGCGTTAAAGCCAACGTCATTTTCTTCGACGCCAAACCCGCCTCAAAAACCGCCTGGACTAAAAAAGTCTGGATTTATGATTTTCGCACCAATGTGCATATGACCCTGAAAGAAAAACGTTTGGTGAAGAGCGATTTTGATGAGTATATTGAACTCTATAAGGCAGAAAACAGAAGTAAACGAAAACCGACTTGGTGTTCAGAACTGGATTCCGGCTCAAAGGCCGGAATGACGCCCGAGGGAAGATGGTGTGCCTTCACCTACGCCGAACTTATCGCCTGTGATAAAACCAACCTGGATATCTTTTGGTTGAAAGATGAATCGTTGGAAGACACCGATAACCTACCGGCACCTGCGGTACTCGCGGCGGAGATCGTCGAACAACTGGAAGCGGCATTGACGGAGTTTCGGAGTGTGGAAGAGGTGTTGGCAGGGAATAATGAAAATGAATAAAACTTATCTACATTCGATATGCAGTACATACTGTTTTTATAATATAATTTACAGCTAGTGAGTAGTTTTCTAACAATCAATTCAAGGAAGAGGCTAAGTCTAATAGCATGAAATCAATAATTTTACTTTTGCTGCTCGTTCCCGTTTTCTCGTATCTGGGGTTATATTTTAATGTGATTCCCGATGCGAGATATGTCGTTGCAAACACATCGAAAAAGTCTATTCCATTATATGAAAATGCAGGCAATACATTAAACGTGTCAGCTATTTTAAATCCTGGAGAAAAGGCAAAATTATCACACACGGGTAAAACAGGGCGATGGCTTTATATAAATATATATAATCAAAAGCTCGCGGTCCAGTCAGAAAAAATAACGCTAGGCTATGAAATAAAAGGATTGCCATTTATTGATCAAAAACGATTTCAATATGTGGCATTGGCATGCCTAATAATTTTTATTTTATCGCTGTTTTTTAATTCGCCAGTTACAAAAAAACGCCTTTATGATGAAAATCAAAGGGAGAGTTATGCGCAGGTGAAGGTTGGCGAAGTCAGAAAAGAACTTACAGAATCACATCGTATTGAAACTGATAGACTAAAAAAACAATATGATAATGAAAATAGGATTGTTGAGGAAAGGATTAAAAAAGAATTATTAGAAAAACTTATGAATGAACTTGATATTGATCGAGCGCCGACGATCAATAACATGATTTCATCAGTTGAGAATATAAGAAATATTTATAATGACGCAATTGCCAATGCATTAACCTTTGGAATAGACCTAAAGCACGCTAAAATTGAGAACTTATTGAAGGGGCGTTTATTTGAGATTTGTATTGCAAAAATAGTAAATAACAAACTTAAATATAAAATACTAGAGTGGACGCCGGACAAGGGATTCGAGCATGATATTTTTGTGCAATCGAATCTTAATCCGGATCTAATCCTATCAGACAATTCCGGTAATGAATTTGCTATCGAATGTAAGTACCGTAGCACAATAAAATCTATCGACAAAGTGGACAATTCGGTGTCGTGGGCAGAAGTTAAACAGGTTGAACGGTATATTGATTTCGCAAAAAAACGAAATATGCCCGTTTATTTGGCTCTTGGAATTGAGGGTGATCCAAGCAAGCCTGGTCAAATAATAATTTCACCACTCGGCTCAATCATTGATGTTTCAAAAAAAATAGATTTCAGAAATCATACAGAAAAAGATAATGGCGTGATTAAAAGCAAAATTTATGTATGTGCAGTCGATGATTTAGAATATTGGAAAATTTCGGCTGATAACCCAAAGATACCATGGATCAGTTCATAAAACTCATACATGGTAAAAACAAAGCTATACACCATGCCGTGCCTGGAATTACGCAGACTTGGCGTAGTACACACGAATGAATCCGATATTTGTGACTTTTTGTTAAGGCCAGAATATCCAGAGAAAACCTACGTTGTACCAGCAATGCAACCAGATAGGTGCCCACAGGGTCTGGTAGCGCTCCTTGCTGAAGCCAAAAACCAGCGAGGGGAAAAAGATGAGTGCCGACCACATCAGGCTTTGATGAAGCAGGTGCAAGGCGGCAAAAACCAAGCTGGTGAGGACATTGGCCAGGCTGAACCAGCCAATGCGTTGCGCAAATCGTTTGCTCAACCACTCCAGTAATAAACCACGAAACACAATTTCTTCCAGGACCGGGTAAATTACTACCTGCATGCCAAAGCGGAACGGATCGCCCCATGGCCAATGCCAGTAAAACTGCGTGGGGCTATATATATAGTAGGCGAGCCAGAATGCGGGACCCAGGCCAAATAAGAGGAGGTAATACCGATCCGGTAGTTGTGCTTTGACCATCTGCTGGATTTCATCCTCAATGGGTTGCCGTGTAGCAAACATAACACAATCTCTCAGCCGACATGCGCACTACCAAAAGACGCACGGCGGCACTCCTGGAATTAAGCACAGGATAAGGTGAAGCTAATCACGTTTCCGTTTCGCCAGTTGTACTACTCTATGAAATCTCAGCCACTAACGGAATGTGATCTCATGAAACAGCTGCAACAATCCCGCCGCTTCGGTTTTTGGCTGTATGCCATCATCGCCACTGCGGTGACTTTTACGGTGACGCCGGCGTCGGCGCATTCGTTGTGGAAACCCGGCAGTATTACACCGCCGCGCAACATCGACCTGTACAATAATCTGAAGACTTCACCTTGTGGCGGTTTACCGCGTGGTAGCAACCCGGCGGTGTTTCAAAAGAGCACTGAAATCAGGGTGGAGTGGGTTGAATCCATTAATCACATCGGTTATTTCAAGATCAATTTCTCACCAGCAGGGGATGCGAATTTTATACCGCTGTTGATCAAGAAAAGCGCCACCGATCTGAACCCGCAATTTAATTATCCTGACGATCAAAATAATTCGATTCCATCCGGTCAAGTGCACAGCTTCGCCGGGTTTATTACCCTGCCGGATACGGTGTGTACCAATTGCACCTTGCAGATAATCCAGGTGATGCAAGACAGCGGCACGGATAGTCTCTACTACTCGTGTTCTGATATTAATCTGCTGGCCAACAATCCCATCGATACCACGCCTCCCGCCAATGTTACCGGCGTGGCGGTAGCTCCCGGTGATACGCTGGCGAATTTGAGCTGGACCAATCCGGCGGCGGATTTCTATCGTACCCTGGTATTGCAGGCGAGCAGCGCAATCACCAGTGTGCCGAATACCGGTACGGAGTATCTATTGGGCGATGTCCTCGGTAATGCCACCGTGATCTATGTTGGCAATGGTCAGGCCCATCAGGTCACCGGTTTAAACAACGGCAGCACTTATTACTACAAGGCGTACGCCTACGACTTAAACAAAAATTATGCGCCGGGTGTCCAGGTGCAGGTGAGTTTACCCGCCTTGGCGGTGAATCTGGCACCGGTGGTGCGGCTGTTGTCCATTCAAGGCGGCAATGACACCAGCACCGTCACCACCAATGGTGGCCGCGTCATGGTGCAAGCGCAGGTCACGGATGCCAATCCCGGCGATCAGCATACCTATAATTGGGGTAACACGGACACGCGGTTGTTGGATCTGAATCCGGCGGCGAACACGTTTGAATTTGACCCAATGACGCTGACACCGGGAACAACGTATACCCTCAATCTCACCGTGGCGGACAACGGCAATCCGGTACTCAGTAGCACCGCCGCGCCGCTCATGGTGACAGTGGTTAACGGCGCAACACCGCCACCAGCAGCGGCGACGTCCGCTGCCGGTGGTTGCACGGTGAATCCCCATGCCAGCTTCTCACCACTGTTTCCCTTAATGCTGGGCGGTGCCGTGTTCTATCTGGTTACCACGTCGCGGCGCCGCCGCGCAACTGTACGGGATCGTCGTCGCGATTGATTGTGTAGTGGACACTGAGTAAAGAATTATATTTAATCCCATATTGCGTTTATTCACATGACGATCCCAATCCAGTAACGCCCTTTGCGGCAGTCGAAGGTGATCGCCGAGGTACTGGCCGACAAACACGTGCTGAACGCACGGCAGATCAAGCAGCTTACCAAGCGTTTTGGCGTGTCGCCTGCGGTGTTTGTCTAAATGTTACTGGAAAAGTCGGTCAAGGCTATCTATGCGGCGATGGTGGATAGCAGTTATGAATTTGCAGATAAAGACTTGCCGTTCATGGATATCGTAAAAGGCAAGGATGACACGTTTTTACCCTTTCGTGATTTGTTGAGTGTGGTTAATGATACCCATCGCAATGGCCTGGAAGTGGATTGAAGGGGAGGGGATGAGTTGTTATAGTTGCAGATACCGGGACATGTTGTCGCGGTGCCGATACATCAGGCAAGACGGCATAACACAACCACAGTAGAATCAATCTATGTCTGGCAATACCATTGGCAAATTATTTAGCGTCACCAGTTTTGGTGAGAGTCACGGCCCCGCCTTGGGCTGCATCGTGGATGGCTGCCCACCGGGCTTGGCACTCACCGAGGATGATCTCCAGCATGATCTGGAGCGGCGCAAACCGGGCAAGACACGGCACACGACCCAACGCCATGAAGACGATAAGGTGCAGATTCTCTCCGGGGTATTTGAGGGCAAGACGACCGGGACGCCGATTGGCCTGATGATCCCGAACATGGATCAACGCTCCAAAGATTACACTAATATAAAGGATCAGTTTCGTCCCGGCCACGCCGACTACACCTATCAGCAAAAATACGGCCTGCGCGATTACCGTGGCGGCGGACGCTCCTCGGCCCGCGAGACCTCGATGCGGGTTGCCGCCGGTGCCATCGCGAAAAAATATTTGCGGGTGAAATACGGCATCGAGATCCGCGGTTACATGGCGCAGCTTGGGCCGATCAAACCCGCTCACTTCGACTGGGACGCGGTCGAGAACAATCCATTTTTCTTTCCCGATGCGAGCAAGGTGGCCGAGCTGGAAAATTATATGGATGCGCTGCGCAAAGAGGGCAATTCCATCGGTGCGCGGATCAACGTGGTCGCCAGCCATTTGTATCCGGGTTTGGGTGAACCGATCTTTGATCGGCTGGATGCGGATATCGCCCATGCGATGATGAGTATCAATGCGGTGAAGGGCGTGGAGATCGGCGCCGGTTTCGCCAGCGTCGAACAAAAGGGCACGCAACACCGCGATGAGATGACCCCGCAGGGATTTTTAAGCAACAACGCAGGCGGCATCCTCGGCGGGATTTCCTCCGGACAGGATATCCTCGTCAGCATTGCACTCAAACCCACCTCCAGTATTCGCCTGCCCGGACGCAGTGTCGACAGTCATGGTCAAGCCTGTGAAGTGATCACCACCGGTCGTCACGATCCCTGTGTCGGCATTCGCGCCACCCCCATTGCCGAAGCGATGCTCGCGATTGTTCTTATGGATCACGCCCTGCGGCATCGCGCGCAAAACATGGATGTGAAATCCATTACCCCCGTGATCCCTGGTTCTATAACTCAATGATCTTTTTCCTCGCCCCGCGTTACTAGTCACACAGCCCTGCGTTTATGCCGTATTGGCGCCTATCCGGGTTTTATTTTGTGTATTTCGCCAGCCTCGGCGCCTTTGTGCCGTATTGGAATTTATATCTAGAACACCTGCACTTTACCGCCACCCAAACCGGCGTGTTCATTGGCACCGTGATGCTCACCAAAATAATATCGCCGAATATCTGGGGATGGATTGCCGATCACACCGGCAAACGCATGGCCATCGTACGCATCGGTTGTTTGCTCGCGGCGCTCAGTTACATCGGGATTTTATTCGGTCAGCAATTTTTCTGGATGTTACTGGTGATGTTGTTGTTCAGTTTTTTCTGGAATGCCGCGTTGCCGCAATTTGAGGCCACCACGTTTAATCACCTGGGTGAACATCACCAGCATTACAG
>JAYSTO010000323.1:0-3903 GCA_043719675.1 Gammaproteobacteria bacterium
TTAGGATTTTCTGCATAGATCATTTATTATTTAGTGCTAGGCGCAAAGTGAATAACTTGGGAGGACAACAACATGGGCGCACAGTGGAAAGCAAAAGGCCGGGAGGCGGCGGCCAGTGCCAAGGGGCTGATATTTACCAAGCTCGCCAAAGAAATCATGGTGGCTGCACGCGTGGGCGCGGATTTGGATATGAATTCGCGCTTGCGTGCGGCGGTGGAGCAGGCAAAAAAGGCATCGATGCCGCGGGACACCGTCGAGCGTGCGATCAAGAAGGGCGCCGGTCTGCTTGACGCGGGGGTGAATTACGAGAAGGTCACTTACGAAGGATTTGCGCCGCACCGGGTGCCGGTGATCATTGAGTGTCTCACCGACAACGTGAACCGCACGGTCACGAGTATGCGTATCTTGTTTCGCAAGGCGCAGCTGGGCACTTCGGGTTCGGTATCCTGGGATTTTGATTATCTGGGGATGATTGAGGCGACGCCAGAGCCTGCCGCTGCGGACGCGGAGCTTGCCGCGATTGAGGCCGGTGCCCGTGATCTGGAACCTGCCGACAATGGTGCCACGTTATTTCTCACCGAACCCGCCGATTTGGATGTGGTATCGCGCGCCTTACCCGCGCATGGTTTCGTGGTGCAGTCCGCGCAATTGGGTTACCGCCCCAAAAATCCAGTGACGCTGGGCGAGGCGGAACGCGCCGAGGTTGAGGCGTTTCTGGAAGCCATTGATGCCGATGATGATGTACAGAACGTATTTGCGGGGCTGGCGGATTAAAAAACAAGATTATGCGCGGCAGGCGATTGATTTATGGTCTTCACTCAGTGTTAACCTTGTACGATGACCAGCGAAGCAATAGCCAAACAAGCGATGCATTTATTTTTTGCCGGTAACGAGGACGCCGCTTTCGCGTTACTTATTCCGCTTATTGAAAATGGCGACAATATTGCCAAGGCCAATTTGGGCTTTCTTTTTTCTCAGTATTATAAACGTAATAAATTTTCAAAATTAAAAGAGGGTGCGCAACTGCTGTTAGAGGCCTGTAATGAAGGTGAACCGTCCGCCTGTCACAATTTGGCCGGGTTATGGTTGGGTAATGAACCGGCACTGGGCAAAGATCTAAAGCAGGCCGCCTATTTTTATTTACGGGCAAGAGACTTAGGCGGACCGATGGCGGATGAGGGGTTTTATGCGCAATGGGAAAATGAACTGTATAACGAATGAAGGAGAATAACATGTCAGTTGCAACGTTTGGCGGGAGTTGTTTGTGTGGCGCGGTACAATATGAATTGCGCGGCGAGCCAACGCGCTTTTATCATTGTCACTGCAAACGCTGCCGTAAGTCCACCGGCACAGGCCACGCCTCCAACCTGTTTATAAAGGATGCGAACCTTACCTGGCTCAAAGGGGAAACATTGGTGCGCTATTTTAAGGTACCGGAGGCCGAACGATTCACGCGTTGTTTTTGTCAGCAATGTGGTAGCCCTCTGCCACGACTGGTGCCGGAATTGGGTGTGGCGGTGATCCCGGCGGGTTCGTTGGATAATGAACCGGCGATTGCGCCACAGGCGCGGATCTTTTGGGATTCACGTGCCGCATGGTCCTGCAGCGCGGATGAGCTCCCGGTTTTCTCCGAGCAGCAAACGTAAAAGGTAATGTCACTTTCATGCCCTATATTAAATCTGAAGATCGATCGAGACTCGACGCTGGTGCAGTACCGGACAATGTCGGTGAATTAAATTATGTGATTAGCAAACAGGTGGATGAATACCTGAAACGCAAGGGTGGGGTGTCATATACTGAGTTGAATGCCGTCATTGGTGTGTTGGAATGTGCCAAGCTGGAGTTATATCGGCGTATTGCCGCGCCGTATGAAAATCAAAAGGCCATAGAAAATGGTGAGGTATATACCGTTCCGTTATTCCCAGCGAAGAAGCCAATAACATGAATCTTGGTTGCTTATATGTGGAAGAAGAGTTAATAAAATTATTGGATCGCTACGTGGTGCGCGATTCCGATCTGGCCTTGGCCGAGGCGATAAAACTGTATTGGCCGAGAACATCCGCTGGCGACGCAATACCGAGCGCATTTAAAACGGTATACGCATTAACATGAAACCCTTTGCTGAATCCAGTGAACAGAACAAACAGCCAATACTCGGGGTGTTGCAATTGGAATTTGCGCAAGCAACCTCAGTATTGGAGATTGGCAGCGGCACAGGTCAACATGGGGTGTACTTTGCCGAACAATTTCCGCACCTGCAGTGGCATTGCTCGGATCAACGGCCATACCTGCTTGGTATAGAATTGTGGTTGAAGGAATCAACCTGTGCTAATTTGCACGGGCCGCATGAGCTGGATGTCATGCAAACACATTGGCCCGCCCATCATTTCGATGCAATATTCAGTGCGAACACCACGCACATCATGAGTTGGCCCATGGTAGTACAGATGTTTGCGGGGATTGGCAGGGTGTTGCCCACAGGAGGTAAGTGCTGTATTTACGGGCCGTTTAATTACCAGGGTCGCTACAGCAGCGAGAGTAATGCACGTTTCGATCAGTGGCTCAAGCAACGTGACCCGGCGAGCGGGATTCGTGATGTGGATGACTTGCAACAACTCGCACGTCAGGCGGGTTTAACCCTGATCAATGATCATGAAATGCCGGTGAACAACCGTATACTGGTATGGCAGAAAGAAGCTCAGTAGTGAATGATGGAAAACAAGGCAAATTATCAGAAGTTATTGATGAATCTATTGCGCCTCATGGCAGTATTCTATTGAGGCCTCTTCACATCCATTAAGGCACACCACCTTTCCATTTGAATTTATCGCTGCACCGCCGCCCACTTCTGTAGAACACCAGACTTTTTGCAATCCATCGATTGCACAATCGCCTTTCCCGCAAACAATCTTGCCTTTGCTGTTGCGTACTGCACCACCACCTGCATCGGCACAATACACCTTGCCGTACTGATCAGATTCACAGTGACCTTTGCCACACACGACCTTTCCAGCTTGATTCGTGAAACAATCGGCATAAGCGTGATTAGCGAATATTAATGCTGAAATCAACAAAGTTGTGCGGATTATCATAGTAGCACCTGCGGTTGTGTGGGTGGTATTGGGCATGCCGGAGTAACAATTAAATAGCTGCACAAAATCATACTCTGTATTCTGAACAGTACAAGGGAATTCTCAGTCATTAGCAGTGCGCTGGAATCGGTTCGCTGTAGCAACGTAGTGGCTGAAGGCAAAAAAACAGCGTTGATCTTCCCATCAGTAATGCCGGTCTTTTACTTCTACGTGTAACAATTTTGGCATTAAGCTGCAACAAAGCTCCGGTAGGTTAAGCCGACATCAGCATTGATGTCGTTTACACCTTTGCCATTCTAATATAAAACAAGGAGCCTGCGATGATTCAGCATAGAACCATTGTTACTGCAACAGCAGTGTTTACCACATTCCTCAGTCTTGTATCGATTGCGTCCGCCAGCGGCGATGTTGATCAGGAGACTCGAGACAGGAAATACTACGATAACGCCCCCAGCGTGCAACTCGGTCCTCGCCCTTACTACCTGATTGAAGATATGGCACCAGGCAAACTCAAGAGTAAGTTACAGAGTTGTGCAAATGGCCCGTTTAAAAAGACTGAATTTTCAATTGGCCACCGTGGCGCGGCGCTACAGTTTCCGGAGCATACCAGGCAATCGTATGAAGCCGCGGCGCGCATGGGTGCTGGGATTGTCGAGTGTGACGTGACATTCACCAAAGACAAAGAACTGGTATGCCGTCATTCGCAATGCGATCTGCAGTCAACGACCAATATCCTTGCCACACCGTTGGCAGCCAAATGTTCCGTGCCATTTACACCGGCTAATCCCGTTACAGGCACACCTGCCAGCGC
>JAYSTO010000324.1:0-9455 GCA_043719675.1 Gammaproteobacteria bacterium
GTCTCGGCAGTGAAGAGCCGCGCCAGTCGCGGGAGAAAAATGCTGAAAGAAAAACTCTTGGCGTGCTGTTCTGTTGACGTTTCCCGTAGCGGCGAGGTCGTGGATTTTCACCCCCATCATTCCGATTCGGTCTGCACCCCCAACAAGGATTGTCACTGACGACACGACTGATTTACAATAACATGCAATGAAACCAGTACCTCTATTTGTTTTTATCACCCTGTTGAGCAGTTGTACCGATTCACAGGATAAACCCATCTCGTCGGATCAACACCGTATTTTACTGCGCACATTAAGCAACCACAGCGAGTTACAGGGCATGTATGATGCGGCGAAGGCCGATGGCATGATCACCAAAAGGGAATACCTGAATATTCTTTATCAAGTGAGCGTGGTCAGTGGCGGCAGCAGTAAATAACAGGTGGTTGATAAATGTAATGGATTCCGGGGATTGGCTCATAGACACTGGAACCATCCCCGCTTAGTATTCAGTTGCTATATTCTATCAAAACTAAACAAGTAACACGGGGAAATTCACATGGAAAATCCGTACGCGCCACCGAAAGCCGCATTGGAATCACAAGCCAGCAACCTGGCCACACCGACAGTTAAGCTATTTTCAATCAGCGGGATTGGGATCGCCACCTTCTTTGGCTCTATCCTGGCGGGCGCCATCATTATGGCAATTAATTTTCGTCGTCTTAACCAGCCTGGTCAGGCGAACATGGCAGTGCTGCTGGGTTTTATAACGACAACTGCAATATTAGTGTTGTCTGCGTTTTTACCAGAAAACATTCCGGGTGCCGTTTTCACCGTTGTACAGCTGTTCGCCATGATAAAAATAGCCCAATCGAATCAGGGCCCGGCTATCGCTGATCATCTGTCTACTGGTGGCAAGTTGTCATCAAACTGGTCAGCGTTCGGCATCAGCCTGTTGGTGATCATACCAATTATCGTGGTGATTTTCGTGTTCATAATAAGCCAGGAAGCTGAATTTTGAAAACAACACACCGGCCTGACGGGGCAAACACTAATTTTTATACAACGCCGTAATACTGGTGGCGATGGCGGTTGCGCTTTCTTTTGAATAACCCCCGCCGCTTAGGATCACCATCGGGATCGACAGCGCACGTAATTTTTCCACGACCATTTTGTCGCGGGTAAAACAGTCCGCTAATGTCAGTTTCATTCCGCCCAATGGATCCGTGGCCAGCACGTCGGTACCGGCAACCACAAAGGCCAGGCGGTAATTGCCGTTCAACTTGCCCAGTGATTTTTCCAGGGCGGGCAAATAGTCTGTCGCGGTGGCACCAGTATGCAACGCAACACCAATATTGACACGGTTTTTTGTCGCCAAGGTCCGTGGATAAACGTCATTATTGTAAATATCCAACAGCGTGACATTTTTATTTTCCATAAACGCCGCCGCGTTGCCATTGCCATGATGCGCGTCGATGTCGATGATGAGAATTTTATCTGCAGTTTTTAGCAGACCTTGATGTATCAATTCATGATAAGCAATGGCAATATCATTATAGACACAGAACCCCTCTGCTGAACCAGGACTGGCATGATGATAACCGCCGGACATATTCCAACTATCAGTACCCGCCAGTGCGTTTTTGGCAGCGGCGAAGGTCCCGGCCACACCCCAGCGCATGGGTCGCAAAATACGTCTGTCTATCAACCAGAATGGTAACAGCGGGATGTTTGGGACTTCGAGTACACTCAGGATGTAACGCTTGTCCTTTAACTGACCCCTCAAGTCAGGATGTGCCACCGCTTCAATTGTCTCCTGTGGCATAGGTTGCTTCGGCGATGTAATCACGATGCCGGGCAGATCCTTGATGAGCTTATATACCTTGGCAAATTTTTTTCCGTCAAACGGATGGAGGTAATTCAACAGCCCCAGGTCGATATTATAGTTGGCGTTATAGAAGATGTGCATCCGGTTATTTTTACCCACAGTCAGCAAAACAATTGCTCTTACAAAATATATCGCCATTCCCTTCGGCTGTATATAGTATTCCTACTTTTGCGGGGTGATGTGCGCCCTGACTGCTTATGTATGACATCAACCGTCCTTGTCCTTTCTTCAGTAAGGTCACAACCCCAAGCCAGGTCTTAACTGCACGGCTTAACCGTAATTTACTCAGTCGCACGTCGATGTGACCGTTTTGTGATAACCCCGCATTATGATACGGGAATGGAGAATAGTTTGATGTCCCGCCGTATTCTGGTGGTTGAAGATAACAAAGACATGGCACAGTTGCTGGCGTTACACCTGCACGACATGTCGTGTCAGGTTGAGCTGGTCTACGACGGTATGGCAGGGCTCGCCAAGGCCGAAGCCAGTGCCTATGACCTGATCATCCTGGATGTGATGTTGCCCAAAATGGATGGTTTGGAGGTATGCCGACAGTTGCGCCGTAAACCGATCTACACGCCTATCCTGATGTTGACCTCCAAGGCCACGGAATTGGATCGCGTGCTGGGCCTGGAGATTGGGGCTGATGATTACGTCACCAAACCTTTTAGCATTATGGAATTGCTCGCTCGCGTGAAAGCCATATTACGTCGGATGGAAAACATCGCGGGAAACGCCGTTGCGTCGAAGGAACCCCCCCTCATTTTCCAGGACTTAATCATTAATTTCGAAAAGCACCAGATCACCCTGCAGGGCCAAAACGTCGAGCTCACCGCCAAGGAATTTGAATTACTCGCCCATTTTGCACGCGCCCCAGGGCGAGTGTATTCCCGTGCGCAGCTGCTTGATACTGTCTGGGGCTACGGCCACGACGGTTACGAGCACACCGTCAATTCGCACATTAACCGCCTGCGCGCAAAAATCGAAAGGAATCCGACTGAACCACGTTTTATTCTCACGGTGTGGGGCATTGGTTACAAGTTTGCTGATCAGGAAACATAGAATCCATGCTCAAGTCCTTGTACACAAAATTGGCGCTGGCGCTGCTGGGTTTATTTGTCATCATCGCGGCGATTTCCGTTGCCAATGCCTGGTTTGTCACAGAAGGCTATCAACAGGAGGTTACGCAAAAACTGAATCGTGATCTGGCCGCGCACATTGTTACTGAAAAATTATTGTTAAAAAATCAACGTATCAACAAATCTGCACTCAACGAAATATTTCATATGATGATGGTGATTAACCCAACCATCGAATTGTATTTGCTGGATGCCGACGGTGACATCCTGGGACATTCCGCACCGCCTGGCCGGGTACAGCGGACGCGCATCGATCTCAACCCGCTGCAACGGTTTATCCATGGCGAAACAGCCCAGGTATTACTCGGCGATGATCCACGCGGCATGGATCGACAAAAGATATTCTCTGCCGCGCCGATCCTCGATCGAGGACAGTTACAAGGATATCTATATGTGATTTTAGGCGGCGAAGAATATGACGGCGTTGTGCAAAAACTACAAGGCAGTCATATTCTGCGCTTGAGCAATGCAATGCTGGTGGCTTGCCTGCTATTGGCCTTTGCCGCAGGGCTGATCATCTTTTCCCTGTTAACACGTAAACTCAAACGGCTCGCACTGGCCATGGATACCTTTGTCAGTGATGACACGCACCGCGTTCCCGACTTAATGCCTTCAACCAATACTGATGGCGACGAGATTGACCGGCTGAGCGTGGTGTTTCGTAATATGGCGCAACGTATTCACGCGCAGATGGAACACTTAAAAAACACCGACAGCCTGCGCCGTGAGCTGGTTGCCAATGTCTCGCACGACTTGCGAACCCCGCTGGCGACATTGCAAGGCTACATTGAAACCCTGTTGCTCAAGGAAGACCGGCTCAATACCGAAGAACGCCGGGAATACCTGGAAATCGCCATTTTGCATTGTCAGCGGATCAATAATCTGGTCACAGAGTTATTTGAATTGGCAAAACTGGATGCACGGGAAACCAAGCTACGTTGCGAATTATTCAGCCTTGCTGAACTGGTTCACGATACCTTGCAGAAATTCCACTTGCGCGCCCAGCAACAAGGCATCCACATCGGCGCCAACATCGCGGCAGAATTACCCTTTGTCAACGCTGACATCGGTCTGGTCGAACGGGTATTGGATAATCTGCTGGAAAACGCCTTACGTCATACCCCCCGAGGCGGCTCGGTTACCATCCTGATGACGCCGCAACACCATCGCGTCGCCATTCAAGTGGCCGACACCGGCTGCGGTATCCCTGCCAATGAGCTGCCACGCATTTTTGATCGTTTTTATCAACTGGATAAAAGCCGCAACAGTGCATCCGGGTCATCCGGGCTGGGCCTGGCTATTGCCAAACGCATTCTGGAATTACACGGTACCAACATTGAAGTACAGAGCACTTTAAACACCGGCACGGTATTTTCTTTTGAATTACCGTTTCATTACGCTTCTTAAAAACAGGAGAACCGCCAATGAAAATAATCAGCTGGCAGCTGAAACCCTCAATACTGGTTTTAACAACGGCGATCTTGCTGTTGATCGGGATCATCATTTTCAAAAATGTCCACGCTGCCAAGGAAGTACACATGCCCGCACCAAACCTGCAAAGTGAGCAGTGGTTGAACTCCGCCCCCAAAACCATGGCGGCATTGCGTGGTAAAGTAGTGCTGGTGGAATTCTGGACCTTTGGTTGTTACAACTGTGTTAACGTTGAACCTTATATTAAGCAATGGCATAGCAGTTATCATGATCAAGGCCTGGAAGTGATCGCCGTACACACCCCGGAGTTTTCCCATGAACACGATATTAACAATGTGCGCGCCTATATCGAAAGCAAAAAAATTCAACACGCAGTTGCCATCGACAACGACTTTAAGATTTGGAAAAGCTTTGATAATCATTATTGGCCGGCACTGTACCTCATCGACAAACGCGGTAATATCCGTTATATAAAAATTGGTGAAGGTGAATATGCAAAAACCCAGCAACGTATTGCTGCGTTATTGGCAGAGTAAGCCATTTTTATTTGTCATTTCACCAGCGGGACTAATCCAGAGATGGATGAGGTACGACTGCATGGAGGCAGGAGGTAGAGTTGCGTCGCGAATGGCAACCGAGACAATGTCAGGAACAAAATGTCGAGAAATCTTGTATTTTAAACATCGAAGCTATTCAAAAACATCAATATTTCTGCCGTTGATGACAAAATGTAATTAGGGTTCGAGATTCTAAACTAAGCGGTTTCTGAACAGAGCTTAGAACACAACAACAATTAATCAGACGTCCTCTATATTGCTACGCTGTTTTCAGATTGGCATACGCCAACACCAGCCACTTGCTACCGGCCTTGGAAAAATTAACCTGGACGCGGGCGTGACTGCCGGCGCCTTCATAATTGAGTACGATGCCCTCGCCAAATTTGTCGTGGATGACGCGCTGGCCAAGTTGAAACCCTGAATCATTTGTCGCTTGTGGCGATGCAAACACCGGCATCGACACCGTGCCGCGCAGCCGCACCTCTTCGAGGTATTCACGCGGTATTTCGCGCAGGAACCGCGACGGACGCGCCGTGGTTTCTTCTCCATAGAGGCGGCGCTTTTCCGCGTAGCTGACCGTCAGCCGTTCCATCGCACGGGTCATACCGACGTAACACAGCCGACGCTCTTCTTCGAGTTTGTCCGGATCATCCGATGAGAGTCTGTGCGGGAACAGGCCTTCTTCGAGCCCGCATAAAAATACCTGCTTGAATTCCAGTCCTTTGGCCGAATGCAACGTCATCAATTGCACACAATCTTCCCACTCATCGCCTTGCCGTTCACCCGCTTCCAGTGAGGCGTGCGACAAAAAGGCGGTTAAGACATCCATGTCTTTTTCTTCTTCGTTGCGTTCGGCTTCGTCGAAGGCGCGTCCGGCATTAATCAACTCTTCCAGGTTTTCAATGCGTGAACGGCCCCGTTCACCTTTTTCTTTTTCGTAATGCGCGATCAGGCGACTATCGTGGATCGTCTGTTCAATCTGTTCATGCAAGGCCAGCCCGGCAATGGCAGCCCGCAGTCTGTCGATCAAATTGGCAAATTGCTGCAAGGCATCTAATGCGCGTGCCGGCAGCAGTTTTTGTTCTAACAGCCGGTGCATGGCCTGCCACATTGAACTACCACTGTTACGCGCTTCATCGCGCACGGCGTCGACACTGCGCGTGCCGATGCCGCGCGTGGGTAAATTGATGATACGTTCAAACGAGGCATCATCCATGGGATTATTGATCAGACGCAAATACGCCAGCGCATCTTTAATTTCCTGACGTTCAAAAAACCGCAGGCCACCATACACACGATACGGCATGCGCGCCCTGATCAACGACTCTTCCAGAACGCGGGATTGTGCATTGGAGCGATACAAAAGTGCACATTCACGGCGCAGGCCACCTTGTTCGACCCATGTGGCAATGCGATCAACAATGAACTGTGCCTCGTCTTGTTCGTTAAACGCCGAATACAGCGTGATAAGCTCGCCATCTTGCCCCGCCGTCCACAGGTTCTTGCCCATACGTTCGGTGTTGTTGGCAATCAGGGCATTGGCGGCGTTGAGAATAGTCCCGGTCGAACGATAATTTTGTTCCAGACGGAACAGTTTAACGTCCACAAAATCTTTGCTGAACTGCATGATGTTTTCTACTCGTGCGCCACGCCAGCCGTAAATGGATTGATCATCATCACCAACGGCAAATACCGCATTTGCCCCACCCGCCAACAAACGGATCCAGGCATATTGCAAAGTATTGGTGTCCTGAAACTCATCCACCAATAAAAAACGAAAACGGTGTTGATAGTGCTGCAATATGTCAGGGCGTTTGAGCCACAGCTCGTGATTGCGTAATAACAACTCGGCAAAATCAACCGCCCCCGTGCGTTTGCAATAAACCTCGTACTGGCTGTAGATGCTGATCATGTGTTGTAAATACGGGTCGTGGTGATGTTCGAGGTGCTGAGGACGCAAACCTTCATCCTTACGCGCATTGATATAATTCTGCGCCTCACGCGGTGGCCATTGCGCCTCGTCCAGGCCCATTTCGCGGATCACCCGGCGCAAGGCGCGAAACTGATCATCGCTGTCCATCACTTGAAACTGTTGCGACAACTCCGCCTCTTTCCAATGCGCACGCAGCAGGCGATGGGCGATGCCGTGAAAGGTACCGACCCACATGCCACTGGCAGGGATACCGAGCAATTGTTCGATACGGCCGCGCATCTCACCGGCGGCCTTATTGGTAAAGGTCACGGCAAGAATGCCATACGGGGAGACATTTTCTGCGGCCATGAACCAAGCGATACGATGCACCAGTACCCGCGTCTTGCCACTGCCCGCCCCCGCCAGCACCAGGACATTGCCAGTCGGTGCGCACACTGCCGCACGTTGTGCGTCATTGAGCGGGTCGAGTATGCGGGTGACATCCATGGGCGCATTGTACCGTGTGTTTTACTGATACGCACCGTTGCAGTGCTGGTTACCTTCCATTTTTCAATGACCGTATTTCACTGAAATAATGACTAAATAGGCGTTTTAATGTGTTAGTTAAATAAATTATTAACCTCGCTGCTTTGCTGGTCGATCAGTGAATGCCGCCACCACCAGCACCGCAATCCCGGCAAGAAACATCAGCCGCAATGCCCAATTAACTAACTCAACAACACCCGAGCTGCGCAGCTCTACTGCAAGCGGACTGAAAAATAATCCCGAACCTATACTGTGCAACAGCAATATGCCAAGCCCTAAGATGACGTATCGACTCGGTTTGGGATGACGACGCAGCGCCATGGACGCATAGATGATACCAATGATATACAGTAAGATATTAGGCAGTCGGTTATAAAACACGGCAAAAAGCGCGCTGATATCAAGATCGGGGGTCATTTAGATTCTCCACTTCAATTAATAGAGGAACATTCTACTAAACATACTATTTCAGCTAGCCGACTTTCAGCATTTCAAAATCCTGCTTGCCCACGCCGCATTCAGGACACTGCCAGTTTTCCGGGATATCGTCCCAGCGTGTCCCGGCGGGAATCCCTTCTTCGGGCAAACCCAGCTCTTCATCGTAGATAAATCCACATATCTGGCATTCCCACCTGCTCATAATTTTGCTCCCGCAACGGTCTATTCGTCATATCTGTAAACTTTGTTGAATTAGTTTATCATTTCCACCATGATTACAACATGAAAATACCTCCAGCACATTTACTTTTTTGTTTCAGCATTTATCTGTCTGGCAGCATCCTGGCCAATGCCGCCGATAACCGCACGGTTATTACATCGGATAAAACTGAGATCACACTGCGCGTTTTTCCCGCCGCCGGTAAACAGCTGATTATCTGGCAACCCAGTGAGGTCGGCACACAAGCCATTGATCAACACATTGTTCAACAGTTGGCACAACAGGGGATCGAAAGCTGGCTGATTGATTTACCCGAATCCTATTTTCTACCGAATACGGAAAGCAGCATGGATCGTATCCCCGCATCGGCTTATGCCGCTCTGCTTACTGAAGCGATGAAATCCGGCAAAGAAATCACTGTTGGCGTGAGTGGCCGTGCTGTGATCCCGGTATTGCGTGGCACACGGCAATGGCAGTTAACGCAGCCACGCAGTCGCGCCTTGCGCGGCGTGATCATGGTCAGCCCCACCATCTTCACCCAAACACCAGACCCGGGAGAAGCCGCTGAGATCATGCCGATTGCGCAAGCAACCAATATATCGGCGGTGATCCTGCAACCCGACAAATCGCCCTGGTTCTGGAAACTGGAGCAAACAGTCGCGGCCTTACGCAAAGGTGGCAGTAGCGTGGCGCTGTGGCGTTTGCCCAATTTGCGTGATCGTTTTTACTTTCGCCCCGATGCCACCGATGCTGAAAAAACCGCAGGCGATCAATTAGCTGTTAAGTTGCAACAGGCGATGAGACTACTTGGGCCTCCTGTCGCACGAATCGCTGTCCCCGTCATCAAATCAGACGCAGCACCGCGCAACGGCAAAAAAGACCGCGTTCTCAGCGAGTACCGTGGCAATCCCGCCCCGCCTGAACTCAAGCTATCAACGCTTGATCATAAAATCATGGATCTGACATCGCTGCGCGGTAAGGTGGTGCTCGTTAACTTTTGGGCCAGTTGGTGTCCACCGTGTGTATTTGAAATGCCGTCGATGCAACGCCTGCAGGATCACTTTGGTTCCGGGTCCTTCGTAATTCTGGGCGTGAACATGGCGGAGGAAGAAAATATTATTCATGACTTCGTACGTAACCAAGTCAAGATTAATTTTCCGATCCTGCTCGACAAAGACGGCGCCGCCCTGCAACGCTGGCAGGTATTCGCCTTTCCCACCAGTTATGTCGTCGATAAAAAAGGCAGGATCCGTTATGCCCTGTTCGGCGGACTGGAATGGGATACCCCCGACATTCAGCAAAAAATCGCGGCGTTGATTCAGGAATAAGCAGTACCGTTTATTAC
>JAYSTO010000325.1:0-9448 GCA_043719675.1 Gammaproteobacteria bacterium
TACACGCAGACCCATAACGACTTTAATCACGGTGAACAAGATATAGCTCACACCACCGGAGAGCACGATAACTGTACCCACGCCCCACAGCTGGCTGATGATCTGTTTGCCCATCGCATAATCAGGTACACCAACGCCACCCAGATCTGGCGATACAACAATGCCGGTACCAATGGCACCGATGATGCCGCCGATGGCATGGACGCCGAAGACATCCAGACTATCGTCGTAACCAAGTGCTCGCTTCAGACTGGTCACGGCCCACAAACAGCCTACTGCTGCAACCGCACCCAGCACAATGGAGCCCATCGGACCCGCCAGACCCGCAGCCGGTGTCACAGCAACCAGACCTGAAACCGCACCGGAGACCCCGCCCAACAGACTGGGTTTGCCTTTGATCAGCCATTCAACAAACAACCATGCCAGTGCCGCCGAGGCTGTTGCCAAGGTGGTGTTGACCATGGCTAATGCGGTGACGCCATTGGCTTCGAGGTTAGAACCGGCATTAAAACCAAACCAGCCTACCCAGAGCAAACACGCACCGATCATGGTCATGGTTAATGAATGTGGCGGCATGGCCGTCTTGGGAAAACCAAGACGCTTACCGACAACAATCGAACCCATTAACGCGGCCATACCGGCATTGATATGTACCACCGTACCACCGGCAAAATCCAACGCGCCTAAACCAAACAGGAATCCCGCTGGCGCAGTCGGTGCACTTGGGCCGCCCCAATACCACACCATGTGAGCCATGGGCAGATACGAGAAGGTGAACCACAGCACCGAGAAAACCAATAAAGAAGAGAACTTAATGCGTTCAGCAAAGCCTCCAACAATCAACGCCGTGGTAATCGCAGCAAAGGTCAACTGGAATACCATAAACACCAACTCTGGAATAACGACACCTTTGCTAAAGGTCTCTACGGTGGCGCTCGCATCGATACCCTTTAAAAACATCTTATCGAAACTGCCGATAAACGGGTTCAATGCGCTGGAGCCTTCGGTAAAGGCCAAGCTATAACCGTAGACCGACCATAATAGAGCAATCACACAGAAGATCACAAATACCTGGGTTAATACCGACAACATATTCTTCGAACGTACCAGACCACCGTAGAACAAGGCGAGGCCAGGAATCGTCATCAGAATAACCAACGCCGTTGCCATCAACATCCAGGCCGTGTCGCCCTTGTTGGGTTCAGGTTTGGCGGCCGGTGCCACAGCCGACGCTGCGGGTGCCGCCGTCGACGTTGCGGCTGCGGTATCCGCCGGTTTCGCTTCATCCGCATGAACCAACAGCGGTGACAGCGTAATGAGCATCGCAGTTAACATGCCCAACAACGATTTAATAAAACTGATACGCATGTTTATTTCCTCCCGTTACAGCGCGTCATCGCCGGACTCGCCGGTACGGATGCGCACAGCCTTGTCAATATTCGACACGAAGATTTTACCGTCACCGATCTTGCCGGTATTGGCGGCCTTGGAGATCGCTTCGATCACCTGATCCACCATGCCGTCTTTGACTACGGTTTCCACCTTCACCTTGGGCAAAAAATCCACCACGTATTCCGCACCGCGGTATAACTCAGTATGGCCTTTTTGCCGACCAAAACCCTTCACTTCTGTGACAGTGATGCCCTGTACACCCATTTCAGAAAGGGCTTCACGCACATCATCGAGCTTGAAGGGCTTGATGATTGCAACGACTAGTTTCATAACTACCTCCATTCAAAAATGGCTCGCAGCACCATACTGTGAGCCGACTGGGTTAATTACCGATCGAAACTTTTGGTTCACGTTACAGAAAACGGGGTTATCCCCGCACAACTGTCTGCGTTAGAAGCAATGAAATCATTTTTATAGCTGCCTCCCAAAATTTGCGTACAAAATGACGGAATCGACGAGAATTGAATTGCAGCCAACGTGCCAAGCAATATTACGTTTGTATTTCAATCGGTTAAGTAAGTCACGGGATACCAACGCACAATGCGAGTGCAGTATTGCGGGTTTGGTGCAGCTTGTATGCACTAGAATCGTGCAGTTCTTGGTAAAACAACCTTACCTTATATATAAGGCACCCCCAGTTATACACCTGTGTTAGCCCTACCAACTTCAATAGGCCCGCTAAAAAATCCGGGCAATAAAAAAGCCCGCAACTGCGGGCTTTTCTCGTGACGCTGGAGACCAGGGTTATTTCAGATCAAACCGCTTCACCACTGTCACATAAAATTTCTCTTTGTCGGTGAGATCTTCCGAGGTGAGGGCCAAGGAAAAATCCAAACCCCACAACTCCTTGCCCACACCAATGCTCGCATCGTTCCAGTTAGAACCAGTGCGTGGATCGAAATGGCCAAAATGACCAAGGAAATACGCCTTGTCCGCCAGCTCTGCCTTCACCTTGAAATCCAGGTAATCATAGTTTGAGCCATTCGCACTGGTATCATTGCCGTGGTAATAGGTAAAACTAAAACCCTGGTAATTCACCCCGACGTAGAGCTCCCGATTGGCATCGAGGTTGCTGTCGGTGTATTCGTAAGTGATATAACCGAGATCCATGCCCCAATTGTCTTTCAACTTGGCGTGGTAACCTAAATACAGATCAACTTCCAGGCCATCACCGTTGCTATTGCCACCAAAACAAGCGTTGCCTACGGCGCAATCCACGGTGGAGCCCCAGGCCCCGGCATAAAAACCATTGTTCGGCGCAAAATCAATACCACCCTGGATCGCCGGACCATTATCAGATTGCGTAAAACCGCGAAACACATAATTGCTGGTCAGCCCTGCATTGGCGGTCAGATCCGCAGCGTGAACCGTTGCTGCCGCCAGGCCCAAAACCACCGCACCCACCACACGTACCATACTTGTTTTTAACATTACCGCCACTCCCGTTTGTTCCACAAAATTTTGCCTATGATAAAGTAACGCCGCGCAGAGGCAAGCTGCTACTGCACAAATCGTTTACTGTATCGCATTTTTAGCTGGCCAAAACAGTGCTGTCTACGTATGATTTGTCCAACCAAACCTCACAGCACCGAGTCCCGCGCATGACAAGTAACCCACTGGACGATCTCATTCAACAAGTCGTACGCAACTTGCCCGAGGGTATGCAGCAGCTGCGCGAAGATGCCGGTCGTAACCTGCGTGCGGGCCTGGAAGCCGGATTAAAAAAACTCGACCTGGTGACCCGTGTCGAGTTCGACGTACAATGCCAGTTGCTGGAACGTTCGCAACAGCAGCTCAAGGTCCTCGCCGATAAACTCACTGAGCTGGAAACGCAGCTCAAAAAAAGGGATACCTAAACACCATGTCAACTACCTTGCCCCGCAAAACCACCCGGGTCGTATTAATCGGGCTGCTCATCATTATTCTGGCCTTCGTCGCTTACACGTGGTTCGTACTGACCTGGAGTTATTCCGCTGGTGAACGCGCCGGTTATGTGCAAAAGCTTTCCAAAAAGGGTTGGGTATGCAAAACCTGGGAAGGCGAAATGGCACTGATCTCCATGCCGGGCACCGTTGCCGAAAAATTTCCCTTTACTGTCCGTGACGATAAAATCGCGGAAGAGATCAACCGCAGCATCGGTAAACGCGTCGCCCTCACCTACGAACAACACCTCGGTATCCCCACTTCCTGTATTGGCGAAACACAATACTTTATAGTTGCCGTCAAAGCCGTGGATGAAGCCACCAACAGCGCACCGATCATCATCGCACCGCCATTGGTAACCCCCGCTCCTGCACAATGAGGTAATGATTCACTCAAACTAAGTTACCGAGCACTACGCACCCTGACACAGTCTTTAAGCCGGTATACAAAGCCAAAAAACCTCGCTTTGACCATCTGTAATTACAATATATAAATTTTAACCGGCAAACTTCTATAAATTATTGAATACCGCTATCAACGCGGTAATTTATTCGGTGTTTTTTCCAATTCTGTATGGATGCTGGCAAAACTGCGGATGTGGGGTGAGACGGCGCGTAAATCCGCCGGTAATTCCGTGATCGCTTGTTCAGCCTGTGCGTGCGTGGCATAAACTCCGTGGACAACCACATATAAATCGCGATCTTTGCGGGTACGAAAATACATACCCTTGGCGCGCAGCAACGCATGTTGATTAATAAATTTTTCGGCATTATCGGCCTGTTGTGCCACCAACAGTTGCAAGGTGAAAAAACGCGGGTCCTGGCTCCATAACCACGCCTCGTTTTGCGCCTCCACCGCGGTGATCGGCGATGGTGCTTTGTTGGTGGCAACAGGGACAGTGGCGACAACGTTTGCTGGTTTTGTGTTGGGTGGTTTTACGTTAGCTGTGACCGTTTTTGTTTTGACATTGATCGCAGCGTGTACCGTCGCAAACTGCCGAACCCAGGGCCTGACCTTTTGCAATTTAGCTGGCAATTGCCTGCTGGTCTGCTGCGCCGCATCCGAAGTTGCATAGCTGCCATACACAACACTATACCAATTGTCGCCTTTGTTTTGTGAGCGAAAGATCGCAACGTGCTTATCGAGTTTATGTTCTTTAATAAAACTGGCCGCACTGCCATGTGTGCGTGTCCCAAATAATTGCAGCGTGAAAAATGCCGGGTCTTGTTTAAGTATCCATGCCTCACCTTGATCGCCCGGCATCGCTGCCACCGACTCCGTAGCTGGTGCAACAACGGTGGTACTGATTGCTGGTTTACCCACCACAAAGCTGCGCGGTTGGGATTTACCCGTTTTAGTATCGATCACCTGCACGAGCCAGGTGTCCGGTTTCACACCAACGCGTAGCGTGATCTTTAATTCCGTGGGGCTGACAAATGTGATTTGCTCAGCAGACAATTGTTTTTCCCGGCCCGTCCAGGCGACAAGCACCTGACTTTGCGCACTGAATCCCTGCCCTGACAAGGTGAAGGTGTGCGGTGAGCTACTCGGCGACACGGTCGCGGGATTGATCGCATGTAATTCCATTGCCGGCAATTTTACGATCTCGGCCGCAGCTGTTGGTGCAGGTGGCATTGGTGTCACTGTCGGCACCGCAGGCACTACTGCCGTAGCCATTGGTGTGATTGGTGGTGTCGCCACACTACCGATGTTCGTGGCCGCGTCACTGTTCTTGTTTGTTGCTTCAGCTGCTGGCGTTGGAATGACGCTATTATCCAATACAATCACTTTTTCCTGGGTCGGCGTCTCTGTTTTTGGTGCGGTCGCAGGCAGGGTGGCCATCGGTGTTGTTATTGTGTCAGCGCTGTTCTGCGCGTTGGGTACTTCAAACAATGCGTTAATGTTGTCGCGATAGATCAACATCAAGGCCGCCACAATCACGCCTGCCGCCACGGCAAAGATCACCTTATTATTGCGTCTTGGTATTTCTACCGCATAGTTATCCACCGGTACATCCGTGCTGGTTTCACCTTTATCCAACAGCTCATGCGCAAACTCGTTGATCCGGGAAGGAATCCCCTGCGCATGTTTGTGAATTTTTTTAATCGCCTTGGGCGTGAAAGGACTGATCCCTGAAAAACCTGCCACCGCCATGCGGTGTTTTATATATTCCGCGGTGGTATCTTCGGTCAGCGGTGGAATATGCATGGTATGGGTGATGCGTTCGCGCAAGGCGCGTACTTCTTTGGCCTGGAGAATCTTTTCAATTTCAGGCTCGCAACTCAAGATAATTCGTAGCAGATTCCCTTGATCCACTTGTGTATCGGCCAAATGAAAAATCGCCAGCAAGGCCTCTTTGGGCAAGGTGTGGGCGTCATCAATAACCAATATCGGTACTTGTTCCTGGCGATGCAGGGTGGCAACGCGCGCATATAACATTTCCTGTAATTGCGTCGCGTCATGCGGCAATTGTTGCAAACCAAATCCTTGTGCCGCGACAAATAGTAATTGTTCGGCATCCATCATGGTATTGGCGGTCACCTGACAGATGCGCCATTCCCCTTGCGCGGTGGCGACAAACCGTTGCAACAGGCTGGTTTTACCTACTCCCTGCGCACCCATGACCATCAGCAATAAATTGCTATATTGGGTCATGTGTTGTAACAAATTAAGACATTGACTGCGTTCTGCATCCAGATAGAGAAAGCGATCTTCGTGGATTGCCGAAAATGGCGGGGCCTGCAAACGGTATTTTTGCAGATATAAGGGTTCCAATCGATCCAGGTGTTCTGGCCGGTATTCGGTCATAGGAGGTCAGTCCCTTGGGTGAAAACGACATGATAACCGCGTTTAATCTGTGCATCGCGCACCAATAACAAGGCATGTTGTGCCTCATCACGCGTCACAAAGTGATCGCGCTTTACCCGGCCTGCGGAACCTTGCTGACCCCATTCACGCACCAATGTCCAACCCTCCAGCAAATCTTCTTGTAACACCAATTGATAATAACGAGTTGATTTCTCGTCTTCGACATTGGTCTGCATGTAAACGCGCATGCGGTTCTATATAATATAAAAACGAAAATCGCTGATCTGACACAGTAATAGCACAACAATGCGCATCTTCCGCTGCTGCCGCGCCGTTGTCACGTTAATTCCCGCGGATCATAAATGCGGCTGTGTTCGGTAATCGCATAACGGTCTGTCATGCCGGCGATATAATCCGCCACGGCACGTGCCCGACCCGACTCACCGGCATCGGCCTCATAGGCATTGGCATTCTGCTGGTGTTCCGGCGGTAATAATCGGATATCGTTGAACAGTGCGTTAAACAGATCCTTAATCACACGATCCGCCTTGGACGTCATGCGATGCACGCGGAAATGCCGATACAGATTGGCGCGCAAGAAACGTTTTAATTCCAGGCTGTGTTCTTTCATCGCCTCGCTAAAACCGATGATCGGTCCTGGCTGTGCACGAACATCTTCAATGCTGCCAAGCGCCAGCCGGTTCAGGTGCGCACGACTGGTTTCGATAAGATCGATGATGAGGACATTAACCATGCGGCGGATGGTTTCATAGATTAGCTTGCGGCCAGACAGTTGCGGGTAACGTTGCCTGACCTGCTGCAACTGTTCATGCACTATTGTCACTTCCTCAAGTTGTTCGATAGTGAGCAATCCTGCACGCAGGCCATCATCGACGTCGTGATTGTTATAGGCGATCTCATCGGCAAAATTTACCATCTGCGCTTCGAGGGTGGGTTGCCGGTTATTCAGAAACCGCTGCGCGACATCGCCAAGTTTTTTGGCATTTTGCGCCGAACAATGTTTGAGGATACCTTCGCGCGCTTCGAAAGTCAGGTTCAACCCGGGAAAATCGGCGTAGCGATCTTCCAATTCATCCACGGTGCGCAGCGATTGTAAATTGTGCTCAAACCCGCCGAAGTCACGCATGCATTCGTTCAATGCATCCTGACCGGCATGGCCAAACGGCGTGTGTCCCAAATCATGCGCCAGCGCAATGGTCTCGGCCAGATCTTCATTGAGTTGCAATACCCGGGCAATCGAGCGGGCGACCTGCGCCACTTCCAACGAGTGGGTCAGACGGGTGCGAAACATATCGCCTTCGTGATTTACAAATACCTGTGTCTTGTATTCCAGGCGACGGAACGCCGCCGAATGGACAATGCGATCACGATCACGTTGATATTCACCCCGGTATTGCGGTTTTGATTCGGGGTAACGCCGTCCTTTGGAGTTGTTTTCGGCGGCGGCATAAGGTGCAAGTACTGTTAACATAATTTCAGGTAACCCCTTATGCGCTTTGTAACGCGTGGTGTTCATCGATAGTGCTTTTGAGTAAAGCCGGGGCATAATCAGCGGTGACAATCGCCTCGCCGATACGTTTTAATAATACAAAACGTATACGACCTTGCTGAACTTTTTTATCAACCGCCATGTATTGCATGAACGTGGCGTAATCCATGTGGGCGGGAGCGCGGGTCGGCAGGCGCGCACTCACCAGGATTTGCTCGATACGTTTTACCTCAGCACTGTTCAGCCAGGCCATGCGTGCGGATAAATCGGCTGCCATTAAAATACCCGTGCCCACCGCTTCGCCATGCAACCAATTACCATAACCGCTCGCCGCTTCAATTGCATGGCCGAAGGTATGACCCAGGTTCAAGGTGGCGCGCACACCGTTTTCGTTTTCATCGGCGGCCACCACGGCGGCCTTGTTTTGACAGGACTGTTCGATGGCATACATCAACGCCTGCGGATCACGATCCAGCAGCTTCTGCATGTTGGTTTCCAGCCAGGTAAAAAAGGCGCTATCGCGGATTAAACCATATTTGATAATTTCGGCAATGCCGGCCGATAACTGCCGATCATCCAGCGTGACCAGTGTACCGGTATCGGCCAGGACACAGCGTGGCTGATGAAAGGCACCGATCATGTTTTTGCCCAGCGGATGGTTCACGCCGGTTTTGCCACCCACGGAGGAATCCACTTGCGCCAGTAAGGTGGTAGGTATCTGAATAAACGGTACACCGCGTTGATAACAGGCGGCGGCAAAACCGGTCATATCGCCGATCACGCCGCCGCCTAATGCCACCAAGGTACAACGGCGCTCAAAGCGTTTTTCCAGCAGCGTATCAAATATCTGATTTAACACGGCGAGGGTTTTGTATTCTTCACCATCCGGCAGGATCACGCTGTCACATTGATAGGCCGCGAAAGCAGCCTGGGTTTTAAACAGATACAGTGGCGCAATCGTTTCATTGGTCACGATCAACACCTGAGTGCCGGTGACATAGGGCGCAACCAGCTCGGCGCGGCCCAATAATCCGGGTCCGATGAAAATCGGGTAACGACGCTGGCCCAGGTCGACGTGGTAAGTTTGCATGACCCGCTTTCTGCTGTGCTGTGAAGTGAGGTCAATTATAGGAAATATTGCGGATAATGTCGTTACTTGTTGATCGCCGTGAGTTGATCATACAAGGCCTTGGCCACTGATTTGACATCCTGATTACGGGTGTCAAAGACGATGTCGGCTACCTGTTGATACCAGGCTTCGCGCTGGCTGAGTAATTGCGCCAGCGTATGCCGTGGATCGGTGGTTTGCAATAATGGTCGATTCTTGTCGTGACGGGTACGCGCCACCAGACTATCAATATCGGCTTGCAGGTAGACGACAATGCCACGTTGCCGCAGGTGCTGGCGGTTAACCTCACCAATCACTGCGCCCCCGCCAGTGGCCAGGACAATCGATGGCTGTTGCGTCAATTCGTCGAGCACCGCCTGTTCGCGCCGACGAAAACCTTCTTCACCTTCGACATCAAAGATCCAGGGAATGGTAACACCGGAACGTGCCTCGATTTCATGGTCACTATCGAGGAATTGGTATTGCAGGAACTCGGCCAGTTGCCGACCAATGGACGTTTTACCCGCGCCCATCGGCCCCACCAGAAAAATACTTTGCATGGGCCTCATCTCAGCCCCATCGACTGCTGCAAGATTTAAATCTTGGCGTTCTCGCGGATGATCTTGGGTGTGACAAAGATCAGCAAC
>JAYSTO010000326.1:0-3892 GCA_043719675.1 Gammaproteobacteria bacterium
GCCCCGCCGTCCCAACCTGCGCTAAGCTGTTGGGCATTTTTCAACAGCACATGCAGGCCCACAGGCAAGGCAAGGGCAATACCGATCACTGCCGCCGTCATTAACATCGACAGTGGCGCACGCCATAATTGTCCCAGGCTGTAAAAGAAAACCTGGACGTGGCGTAATAACCAGGTTTTGACTACGGTGCGCAACCCAGGTTTGTCTCGCGCCGTTGTCTCCTTGTACAGGGGATTGTTGTGCAGGCTCATGAGGTATGTTTGCTGTCGGCGACCAGGCGGCCATTTTTGAGCGCCAGGACACGGCGGTTTAAACGTTTGATCAAATCCCAATCATGACTGGCGATCAACACGCTGACACCCACTTGGCGAAATTGTTCGAAGATCTGCATGATTTCCCAGGACAGCTCCGGATCAAGATTGCCGGTGGGTTCATCGGCAAGCAACAGTGGTGGTTTATTCACGACCGCACGGGCAATACCGACACGTTGTTGTTCCCCGCCGGATAAGGTGATCGGATAACTCTTTTCTTTTGGCAATAATCCCACTTTGTCGAGCGCGGCACGCACCCGGCGGCCAATCTCCCGGTGCGGGTAACCGGCAATGATCAAGGGTAACGCGACATTGTCATAGACCGTGCGGTCGAACAGCAATTGGTGATCTTGAAAAATAAAACCGATATCGCGTCGGTAATAAGGAATGCGGCGACGGCTGACCTTGGCGGTATTCTGCCCATTTACAATCACTTGCCCCCGTGTCGTGCGCTCCAGTAAGGCAATCAGTTTGAGCAGGGTGCTTTTGCCAGCGCCGGAGTGGCCGGTGAGAAACGCCATTTCACCCTCGTTTAAATCAAAACTGACGTTGAGTAAGGCATCAAAGCCGGAGGGGTAACGTTTACAGGTGTCGATGAATTGAATCATAGGTACATTCTAAATCGGCAAGGAGTCAATAATTGTGTGGTGATTCGCAGGGTGGTATGGCCATAATTATTCTGTCGCATCTGTCAACAAGGCACTGACAAACTCCTGTGCATTAAACGGTCTTAAATCTTCTACGGCCTCACCTACACCAATGAAACGAATCGGTAATTTTAATTTTTGTGCGATAGCCAGAATAATTCCACCTTTGGCGGTGCCGTCCAGTTTAGTTAGGACAATACCGGTCACACCAACGGCGGCATGAAATTGTAGCGCTTGTTGCAGGGCATTTTGGCCGGTGCTGGCGTCCAATACTAACAGTACTTCGTGTGGGGCGGTCGGGTCCTGACGTGTCATGATGCGTTTTATTTTTTTCAATTCATCCATTAAATTGGTTTTAGTGTGTAGACGGCCAGCGGTGTCGGCAATCAGGATATCGGTGTTGCGTGCTTTGGCCGCTTGCATGGCATCGAAGATCACGGCGGCACTGTCTGCGCCGTGTGTCTGGGCGATGACCGGTACGGCATTGCGCTCCCCCCAGATTTGCAATTGTTCGACCGCAGCAGCGCGGAAGGTGTCACCCGCTGCCAGCATAACCGAATAAGGATATGACAAAAAGTAGTGGGCCAGCTTACCGATGGTAGTGGTTTTGCCGGCACCATTAACACCAACCACAAGTATGCTAAAGGGTTTAGAATCGAGATGAATGGCGAGTGGTTGGCTCACCGGCGTAAGAATTTGCAGCATTTCTTGTTGTAGAATGCTGCGCGGATCCTGCTTGTCGCGGGTATTTTTGGGGTGATTCTGCAAACGCATGAGTATCTGCTGTGTTACCTCAATGCCGACATCGGCACTGAGTAAGCCGTTTTCGATTTTCTCCAGCAGGTTATCGTCCCATATCGGCTGGCCAGTAAACAGGCTTGCCAAGGTGGCGCGGGTGCGAGTCAACCCGGATTGTAGACGCGCGAATAAGCCGTTGCCTTGTGGTGCTGGAATATTTTGTTTATTGAACATATAGGGATGGTAACATTAAGCTGGTGCTCAGCCGATTATCATGTGGTTTTCGCATTGCAGGGGCAGGACGGATATCCTACCATCATGGCAGCGCTTGGGCTAGGCGGTGAGTACATAAACATTACGATTAAGGAATGAATATGAAGTTGCAATATATCGGGGTTCTGACGGGTTGCATGGCAATTGGCACGGCGATGTCTGCCGAGCAGTTTGTCCATACCTATGAGTTAAAAAATGGCATCAAGCTGCTGATCAAGGAAGACCATCGTGCACCGGTGGTGGTGTCACAACTCTGGTACAAGGTGGGCAGTAGTTATGAATACGATGGCATCACCGGCGTATCGCACGTACTGGAGCATATGATGTTCAAAGGTACTGAACGTTTTGGTCCGGGAAAATTCTCGCGCGTGATTGCCGAAAATGGTGGCAAGGACAATGCGTTTACCAGTCGCGATTACACCATGTATTTTCAATTGTTGGAGAAAAGCCGGTTGGCGGTGAGTATGGAAATGGAAGCCGATCGCATGCGTGGTCTGGTACTAAATGAGGCGGAGTTTAGAAAAGAACTGGAGGTTGTTAAGGAAGAACGGCGGATGCGTACAGATGACAGTCCGCGTTCATTAACCCAGGAGCATTTTTACTCGGTGGCGTACAGTAACAATACCTACAAAAATCCGATCATCGGCTGGATAAGCGATTTGAATGAGATGACACTACCGGATTTACAGGAATGGTATCAGAAGTGGTACGCACCGAATAACGCGGTGTTGGTGATTGGCGGGGATGTGGATCCGAAAGAAGTATATGAGCTGGCCGAAAAATATTACGGTGCAATCGCAAAACAGGTGATTACGCCACCCAAAACACGACAGGAGATCGCGCAATTGGGTATGCGTCAGCTGACCGTGCGCGCACCGGCACAGGTACCGTATTTATTAATGGGTTACAAAGTACCGGTACTCAAAACCGTGGACAAACAAAATGACTGGGAACCGTATGCGCTCGAAGTCTTGGCGGGCATATTAGCCGGGACGCGTAGCGCACGGTTTGACAAGATCCTGGTGCGGGATAAACGGATTGCCGTTGACGCTGATGTGGGTTACAACATGCATGCCCATCAGGCCGATATGTTTTTGATCGATGGCACACCGGCACAAGGCAAGACTGCCGATGAACTCAAGCGTGCGATCATTGAACAGATTGAGCGTCTCAAGAGTGAGCTGGTGACAACGGCTGAATTGGATCGGATCAAGGCGCAGGTGGTGGCGCACGATGTGTATCAAAAGGATTCGGTGTTTTATCAAGCCATGGAAGTAGGCGTGCTGGAAACGGTAGGTCTGGGCTGGAAGTATGCGCAAGAGTATCTTGAACGTATTCGCAAGGTAACGCCTGAGCAGATCCAGCAAGTCACGAAAAAATATCTTGTCGATGATCACTTGACAGTTGCCGTGTTGGAGCCGCAGCCGATTGTGCAGCAAGTCAAGCCAAGCAGCGTGACCTCCGGTCTTCGCCACTAAATAACCAACAGGATAATGCATATTATGTCGAACAAAAAATATTTAGCCATTGCCATCGTGGTCCTGGCGGTGGTGGTCCTGATTATTGTTTTTGCGCCAGGTGATAAACGGCAGGAACAGTTGACGGATGGGCTTAAGATTGAATCTTGGCAAACAAAAAATGGCGCCAAGGTGTTTTTTGTACCGGCTGCACAATTACCGATGGTTGATGTACGTGTGGTATTTAATGCCGGCAGTGCTCGTGATGATGGCAAGGCCGGGCTGGCCTACCTGACCAATTTATTATTAGACAACGGCGCTGGTTCCTGGGATACCGGACAGGTGCTGGAGCGGTTTGACGACATTGGCGCACAATTCAGTACCAGTGCCATGCGCGATATGGCACTGGTACATCTGCGCACTCTCTCCGACAGCAGCATGTTGAGGAGTGCCGCTGAGACCATGG
>JAYSTO010000327.1:0-1848 GCA_043719675.1 Gammaproteobacteria bacterium
TGTGCAGAACTAGCGATGCTTATAAATCAAAATACATTTTATCTTTGCTCAGCTCGTAGCCCCATGGCAAACCGGCATTTTTCCAACCATTCACTGCACGCTTACCTTTGTTCGGGCCTTCACCGACTAAATCACCTTCAAAACCATCGACAACGGAATAGACATTTTTATAGCCTGCTTTATCCAGCAGCGCTGCTGCATTGGCCGCCCGATCACCAGAACGGCAGATCAACACAATCTTAGCATCCTGATCCAGACTCTTTTTGCTGAGGCGTTTTTTGACTTCCACCAGAAAATTGCTGTTGGCTTGCTTTTTGAAAACATTTTTCTTGTCGTCCCATTCATTTAATTCAGTCATTACGTAGGGGATATTGGCATCCACACCTTCTGCCATACCAACAAATTCCACCTCGGGCTGGGTCCGTACATCAAGAAACAGCACCGTGCCAGTTTCTTTGTTGATGAATTCGCGGGTTTCTTTCGCGCTCAGATACAGTTTTTGCGGGGTTTGTTTCTTTTCCGACACCTTCGCCGGATCGATCTCACCTGCTACTGCCACGCCCGACATGACCAAGGCCGCTATTGCTAACATATTTAGAAAAGATTTCATTGTTTCCTCACTATAATAAATGGAAAATACTGAGCATTAGAAACTTTATCGATATGATGTGTGGCTTATACCCACATAGATGCAATCAATAAAGACTTCACCTATGCAAAATTATAGTGATCCAGGCTATATTAGCCATACCTAATATTGATTATTCTGAGGCTATGGGTAACGTGATAACGAAGCAGAATTGCAGGGTGTTGAATTGACAATAAAAATTATAAAAATAGAATCATGACATTATTATATTTATTGAACATTCACACCGCAGTGTATTGTTCATATCGAACTTTATCCGGACATCAAATGCTAGCCACATCGTAACTAAATTGGTGCCGAAGGCGGGACTCGAACCCGCACAGCATACGCCACTACCACCTCAAGATAGCGTGTCTACCAATTCCACCACTTCGGCAATGAGTTGTAACTAAATCGGTTATTCGTTTACCGGCAGGTTCGTGGTCGGTGCTGCCGTGGGTGTTGGCGAGGTTACCGTCGCCTCTTTTTTGTCTGCGGTTGGCGCTGGCATTTCGGTCGAGGCCGCAGGCTGTTGCGCAGTGGTTTCCGTCTGCGTATCGGTATCGCGATTTTGTTTTGCGATATACGCCAGGCTCAAACTCGTTGCAAAAAACAGGGCGGCAAGAATGGCGGTGGCACGGGTGAGAAATGAACCTGAGCCGCGTGAGCCAAATACCGTACTGGATGCGCCACTGCCAAATGCCGCGCCAGCATCCGCACCTTTACCCTGTTGCAACAACACCAAGCCGATGATCGCCACCGCGATTAATACATGCATCACTAGAACAATATTATGTAACATTTCAATCAACCTTCAGCGATTCGCTGCTTTGCAAATAGTAAGAAAATCTTCCGCTTTTAATGATGCACCACCGATCAGACCACCATCAATGTCCGGCATCGCCAATAATTCTTTTGCATTCTGGGCGTTCATACTGCCACCGTATTGAATGCATATATTCTCCGCCACGCCCTTATCGCTGCGGGCAATCAGACCACGGATAAACGCGTGCGTATCCTGGGCCTGTTGCGGCGTGGCGGTTTTTCCTGTGCCAATGGCCCAAACGGGTTCATAGGCTATCACACCACGGGCCAAACTTTTTACGCCATGGGCATCGATTACCGCCTTGACCTGGCGTGTAACCACCGCTTCCGTCACCCCCTGCTCACGTTCCTGCAAGGTTTCGCCAATGCAAAAGATCGGGATTAAACCGGCCTCC
>JAYSTO010000328.1:0-9409 GCA_043719675.1 Gammaproteobacteria bacterium
CTTTCATCTTTAAACATGTCCATGACAAACGATTTATCCACCTTGAGCATATTCACTGGCAGATTTTTAAGATATACCAGTGAAGAAAATCCGGTACCAAAATCATCAATCACGATCTTAATACCCATTTTGTCCAGCTCTTTCAACACCTGACGCGCACGCTCAGGCTCAGCCATCATGACCCGCTCGGTGATTTCCAACATCAAATAGTCCGCGGGGAATGCATACTGTTCTAATTTATTGCGGATCGCGTTTGCCAAACTGGTCTCTTGTATGTCCCACACCGACAGATTAACTGACAAACTGATTTTGTGGCCCAGCGTGTGCAATCGCACACAATCCTGAATGGCCTTGTCCAATACCCATTGCGATATACGTTTTATCAAACCGGTTTGTTCAGCCGTAGAAATAAAATCATCAGGCATCACGATACCATGTACCGGATGGCGCCAACGCAACAATGCCTCAACGCCAATGATTGCGCCTGTGCTCATCGATAACTCGGGTTGATATTCTAAATAAAATTCCTGATTTTCTACCGCTTCACGCAAATCGGACAATACCGATAATTGTGAAACACTGTGCTGATCACGACGTGTATCATACAGCGTGATGCCATTATTGGAACGTTTTGCCACGTACATGGCCACATCCGCGTGTTGTAGTAATATTTCCGCCGTCTCGCCGTGTTGCGGGAAAATTGCTACGCCGAGACTTACGCCCACGTATAATGAATGCTCATATACTTCATACACCTTTTCCAACGCCTCAAGAATAGTGCCAGCGATCCGCATCGCGTTGGTTTCGTTAATGCTAGTCAGTAACACCGCAAATTCATCGCCACCCAGACGGGCTACCGTATCCGAATCACGTAACACCTCACGCAACCGTGCACCTACTTGCTGTAACAAGGCGTCCCCCGTTTGATGCCCCAAGGTATCATTAATTTCCTTGAACCGATCCAGATCCAACATCACCAGTGCCAGGGTACGCTGGCGCTTGCGTGCATTGTTGATTGCCTGATTCAGGCGATCCATTAATAAGATACGATTGGGCAACGACGTCAGCGAATCGTGCATAGCGATATGTTCGAGCGCCATTTGCCGACTGTGTACTTGCTGACGCATTTCACGAAAGGCATCGGTGAGATCGCGAATCTCCGTGGTTTGCACATCAGGCAGCTGTTCGACCAGTTTGCCTTGCGCCTCATCTTTCAAACTGCGGGCGACACTGGCAATGGGCCGTATAAAATTATATTCCAACACAATCAGACTGACGATGGCAACGCAAAACACAAACAACGCCACGCCCCACAGCGATTGCATGATCGTGCTGCCGATCTGTGTTTGCTTGGCCAAATCGACATCAGCCGACTGTTTTAGTGCGTCGTCGAGTTGATCCAGCCTTTGATATAATTGAACGAACAAGGGGTGGATTTTATCCGTCATCAGCGGTACATCACCGCGCCAGTTTCCGGTATTAATGCGTAACACTTCTTTAAAACCGCCGTACCATTGCCCTGACAAGAGATGCATTTGCTCCGTGGCAACCACCACCTCCAGATCAAGATTGTGCCGCCTGGCCAGACGGCTTAATTCCCTGGTGTTGTCGCTGACACGGTTAAATAATATATCGATGTCGTTTATTTGTGTGGGTAACACGTCTTCATGCAATGACCCAAGACGGTTGATTAAATACAGACGGTAGGCTGAAATCAGCCCCTGCCATTTGTCGTGCGCATCGATCAATAAACGTAAAATACTACGTTCTTGTGCAGACAAGCGTGCCTGTGTTTTTTCTTCCAACACCCGAATCGCATTGTCTGTTTCAAATAAAAATTGTTGATTCACCTCCAGCATCTCGCCGTTGGCAATACGCATCGCCGGGTACATAAGGTTGGCGGTCTGTCGCACCGTCATGACTTCTTCGCCAAACGATTCCAGCTTGTGTAACACGGGTTGCAGTGTGGGCAACATCGCGGCCATCTGGCCTTCTGCGATCCAACCAATCTGTAACAGTTCTTCCAGCTGATTGTTGGCATGTTTCAGGCGGTGGCGAAAGATGTCTCTGCCCGCCTCACTGGGCGAAAGCAAATAGAGATTAAGCGCGTTATTGGCCTCGACAATGGCAGTGCGCAGGTGATGCGACAGGTCTCCAACTTTGAGCCGCTGTTCAATATTATTGGTATTTGAACTCCCGGTTGAGGTTAGCCACATACCCGTTATCCAGGTATACGCAGCCACCACGGTCGCCAGCAACAAGGCCAGAAACAAATATTGCATGCGCAGGCTTTTGATAAAAGGCAGCCGGTTTAATTGTTCACGCCAGTGTATGTGGGTAGCCATGGATACGCGTATCTACGTCAGTGAAGGTAACCTTACATACTATAGCGTAGTGGGACCTGCTCCGTTGCTCCACGTACGATAGACGCCACGCCAAGCCTGAAGCATTAATATATTAGCAGATGATGATTTACTGGCGATTGGCCTGAATAAAATCTTCTAATAATTTAACCGGCACCGCCCCCGACTGCTCCGCCTTGAGTTGGCCCTGTGGATTAAACAATAAAAAGGTGGGGGTCCCAACCCAGTGCTGACCGGTGTTATCCATATAGAGTAAGGCCACTTGTTGCGCCTCGCCAATGAGGTTGGGGAAAGTGAGCTTATGATCCCGGATAAACTTCTTTGCATCCGCAAGATTCCCGGGGCCATCCAGAGAAATACCCAGCATACTGGCATCCTTATTTTTGTGTTGCTGGTGAAATTGTTCGTATTGTTTGGCCTCTTTATTACAGATCAAACAATCTGACACCCAAAACATCACGATCAGCCACTTGCCTTTACCCGTGTAGTCTGTCAACGCGCCTGGTTTGCCTTGCATGTCCTGCAATTCGATCGCCATTACCGGGACACTCCAGGTACTGACCACCATCACTACCAGCATCATTAATCGCATTATCGGCTTAAACATGGGGTCATCCTTCATTTGATTACAAGGGTATTAGTCCTATAGACCGGCGCCGGGCCGCTTTCATTCCCGATAATATTAAAAACAATGCCAACAGTGCGACTTACACCGCGCGAAACGTCTCGACAATGGCACCCTCTGCGTTCACGCTAAAAACAACATCAAAATCATACAGACGAAATACATACTGGCGCTCTGCCTGCATCGCAACATAAGCGGGACGCGGATCCTGCTGAATTAAGCGGGTAACCAACACCGTCAGATTGTCATAACCTTGGCCTTCGTATCCCTGACAGAATCGCCTGGCTTCATCACTGAAGGTGACCGGTAATAATGCCATGACGATATCACCGGTGTAACCACTGCGCACATTGGGCTGCTGGTCGGCATAAGGCAGATAAGGTTTGATATCAATGATCGGCGTCCCCTCCACCAAGTCGCATCCTTCAATATCCAGGAACAACACACCCTCCCGCCATTCCACGCGCGTTAACGCAACCAGCGACATGCCAATGGGATTGGGACGAAATGGTGAACGTGAGGCAAAGACTCCTACGGTTTTGTTACCGCCCAATCGTGGTGGCCGCACTGTGGGTTGCCATTGCTCGCGGATGGCCCGATGAAATATGCTCAATAACCAGATGTGTGAAAAACCCTCCAGCGTATGGAAGGCTTCATCTCGCGCGTATTCTGGCAATATTTCCACCTGCGCACACAATTCGGGGACCAGCCTGGCTTGTCGCGGCACGGCAAATTTTTCCTTGCACGGCGAATGAATCACACCGATTGCAGTAAAAGCATAACTGTCTGCCATTGATCCTATCTGCTGGTTTAAAAGCGCATGCCGAGTATCGATTTGATCTCATCATCCGTCAATACAATGGGGTTGGTTTTCATACTGCTGCCACGCGCATGCGCCACTATTTTATCAAACTCATTTGCCTGCACCGTATACTCACGCAACATGGGCAAGTGGAGTGTTGTAGTCCACCGTCCAAGCACGTCCAGCAACGCAGCCCGTGCCGCTTCACGTGTCGGATAACGACGCTCACATAACACCTCGCCGACACGCGCGTATTTATCCAAGGCAATATTATCCGGTTCACGCGCCAACATCGCTTCGATATTGATCTGCGTCGCGGCGGCGGCCAAGCTCCCGCACACAACACCATGTGGTATCGGATAAAAGGCCCCCAACGGTGAGGCAAGGCCATGTACCGAACCCAAGCCGGTCTGTGCCAGGGTAATCCCGGATAACAACGCCGCATAGGCCATTTTTTCCTGCGCTGCGCTAGCGGTGGCACCATCCTGATACCACGGTAACAGACCATCGCGTACGGCACGTAACCCGCTGATCACCAATGCGTCGGTGAAAACATTGGCATCGGTGGAGACATAGGATTCCAACAATTGGGTGAGTGCATCCATGCCATTGGCGGCAATCAATGGCTTGCTGCACGACGCCAATAAATTGGGGTCAACCACCGCATATTCCGCCACCAGCTTGTCATGCCGAAACGATTTTTTAAACCCAGCAGGGCCCTGTACGCTCAATACCGCATTCTTGGTGGCCTCACTGCCGGTGCCGGCGGTAGTAGGCACCGCAATAAAGGGCACGCTCGGTCCGCTATACGCCAACTGCGGGCCCACCCCCTCCAGATAATCCATCACACTGCGCTGCACTCGCAACAGCCCTGCCACCGCTTTGGCTGCATCCAAGACACTACCGCCACCAATACCGATCACCACATCGATGACCTGTGGCGAAAATTCACGAACCGTATCATCCACCCACTGCGGTGAGGGTTCGCCTGTTACGGTACAGTGCAGCCAATCCAGCTGATGTTGCGCCATTTGTTGCTGCAATTCAGGCCAATAGATACTGGTTTGCAGTGATCGATGACCTGTCACCAGTAACACCTGCTTACCATAACCCGCCGCTAAACCGCCTAATTTACGGAAAACACCGCAACCAAATTCGATGCGTGGCAGACGTGCCAGCGAGAATGCCGTGTAGTTATGCATTGTCATTGTCGATATCACCCTTCACCTGGCCTACCCTAGCGCACTGCGCCATTTCGTTCAAATCTTGAATAGCACAGTATAGTGATGCAAAAATTCTTTTCCTGGTGTCAATTTTATGCATAAAGATAAATCTTAGAACGGCCTTGAATCGCCCTCGCTTGTGTGTGGTCGTGAGTAGTCATTCGAATTTCAATATCATCCGGCGCCGTTGTGATAGTTTTGTGATTTATATGGTGCATCCCTTGATACGTTGCCAACAGATTTTGCAATGTTTTACAAATTTCGTGTTCCACAAGCTGCGGTTTATTGCTACTTTGAAGCAGTGCATGGTTTACCACAAATCACCCGGAATGATAACGGCTTCACAAAAACGCAAAGTTTGAAGCCGTAAACAGGTAGTAAACCGACAAAAATGTATAATCTCACCGCTGAGTGAGCTAACCGAGGTAAATAAAGTATGGAACGACTGTCGCTACGAAGTTTGTTTACCAAGCGTCCTGGTCAGGAACGACGTCTTAAACAGCGCCTACCGAAAAATCGGGTCATCAAAATCCTGGTAGTTGACGACTCCCGAACCGTCGTACACAGCCTGCGCACTATACTGGAACAAGATGGTTACCGTGTTATGGAGGCCTATGACGGCATGTCTGCGATTGAGCTGGCCAAGGCCCATCGCCCCGATTTAATCCTTATGGACGTGATCATGCCTGGCTTAAACGGCTTTCAGGCAACCCGGAAAATCCGCAAAGACCCCGGCACCCATGCCATACCCATCGTGATCATCAGCGCCACCGAGCAACCCACCGAGCAATTCTGGCTAACCAAGCTGGGGGCAAACGATTTTATCAGTAAGCCCGTGGTCCGTAGTGAACTGTTCATTAAGGTTGAGAATCTGCTGCACCCACGTCGCGTGGTGGCGTGAGATATACTTGACACAGTGTGAATAATTATCCGTAGCCGACCCTGACACCCCTGGCATTACAGCTTGTGTGGCAGCGCCAGATAATCCCGCGTATTCATTTCAATTAACCGGCTCACGGTGCGATCAAAAACTCCGGCCAAGTGGCGGCCGTGGTATAGACCCTGCGGTGGAGCTTCAGCCGTGGCAACCAGTTTTACATGGTGATCATAAAATGCGTCGATCATATGCATAAACCGTTTTGCCGCACTCTCGTGCGCCTCGCCCATTTTTGGAATGGCAGAAACCAGCACGGTATGATAATTTCTGGCCAGCTCCAGATAGTCTTGCGCGGCACGATGCGTATTACATATTTCATTAAAATCAAACCACACCACGTCATCAGATTGTGCACACGCATGTACGGTGCGGCCATTAATCTCCAAGGCACAATTCCGTTCAATGCGCGTTGGGGCAAGTTCAGCTAACCGCGCCTCCATCAAGCTATACATAGCCCCATCCACCGCAACCATGAAGGTCTCGCCTTTTTCCAAATGCACCAATCGATAATCGGTACCTTTGTGCAGATTGATCTCACGGGTGTGTTGTTTGAGTAATACAATCGCCGACATAAATCGTTCACGTTGCAAACCATTCAGATATAAATTATCCAGCGCCGTATTGGATGTCACCACCAGGGTTACACCATGGGCAAACAAGGCCGCTAACAATCCGGCCAATAACATTGCATCGGCCACGTCCGTGACATGAAACTCATCCAGACACAACACCTCGACACTGTCCGCCAGTTGTTTGCCAACAATCGTCAATGGGTTGGGTGATTTAGGTAATACCTTAAGGCGCGCATGAATATCCAACATGAAACGGTGATAGTGCACGCGTTGTTTCCTGACTCCGTGCAGACTTTCATAAAAGCAATCCATTAAATAGGTCTTACCGCGGCCAACGCTGCCCCATAGATAGATGCCCTTGATCGGATCGGGTTTGTGGAAAAACCGTGCGAGCGGATTGGCAGAGGGTGTAGTCCGCGCCTGGAGGGCGTGGAACAAGACATCCAATTGATCGACCGCCGCCGCCTGAATGGGATCGGCGGTAAAGTCGGGCCGCTGCAGATCGGCCGAATAACGTTCCTTTGGTGTCATAGACGAGGCGTGTTAACGTTCACTTCCGATAAGCATAGCGGCAACATCGCGGAAAACTTCAGAGAATCGCTAACAACCCGCTGAAATCGTCCAAACAGCATCGCTGCCTCGTTCTGCGATCTGCCGTAACGAGTTGGTGTTGTAAAGCCAATCACACGATCTGACACGCCTCCGCAAAGTCCAAGCGTGGGCCACGGGCAAACAATTTTGAGGTATCCCCGAAACCAATAGCACAAATGAAATTAACCTTGACCTTGCCACCGGGGAAAAATGCCTCACCCAGTTTATCGGCATTAAATCCTGACATCGGCCCCGCATCCAGACCCAGACTACGCACCGCCATAATAAAATAAGCGCCTTGTAATGAGCTGTTACGAAACGCGGTTTCTGTTATTTTGTCAGGTTTGCCGACAAACCAGCTTTTTGCGTCAGTGTGCGGGAACAACACAGCCAGTTTTTCGTAAAATTCCAGATCCATACCAATGATCGCCACCACCGGCGCGGTCATGGATTTATCCACATTGCCGACATCCAGGCACGCCTTGAGTTTTTCTTTGGCCTGTTTGGATCGCACAAATACCATACGTGCCGGGCACGAGTTGGCACTGGTGGGGCCCATTTTCATCAGATCATATATCTGCTGCAGTTGTTGATCGTTCACCGGTTTGTTTTGCCAACCGTTATGACTGCGTGCCTTGCGAAACAACACATCCAGTGCCTCATTATTAATTGCGGTATTACTCATGGTTAACGCCTCCCTGTAAAATGGAACTGATTTGACAACGGTTGTATTGACATTGCCTACTGCACACGCAGGATAACCCATCCGGCCTTTCACGGCCGGAAAAATTGCATCATCTCACTTTGTCCATCCAAATGATGCCAATCATCGGGTAGGGAAAACTGTAACAGATTTGCCGTTGCCAATAATTCACCGGCAAAGGTGCGTGGTAATTTTGTTTTGCTAATGGCTATCGCTAAATCTTCCAGACCAGGGTTATGCCCGACCAACATCACGGTATGGTAGCGCGACGCAAGTTTTTGCAACATGGCAAGCAGGGCAGAATACTCAGCCAAATATAATCCTTGTTCAAACTGGATGCTCGCCTGATCTAATCCTACCGTCTTGGCGACTATTTCACAGGTTTGCACCGCGCGTCTCGCGGTGGAGCAGATCACAATATCGGGAATGATATGCTGTGTTTTCAACCAGTCACCGACGCGACCGGCCTCGGCAACACCGGTTGGATTGAGTTCCCGCGCCACATCCTCGTTGGCGGCACCCCAGATGGCCTTAGCATGTCTCAACAGAATTAATTGACGCGACATAATTTAGTTAACTCGCAACGCCATAGACAAATTACAGTTCGCTTCGCTAATGCAGCTGTGTGTTACGTTGTTCCAGCGACTCCAACATGGATTCAATCAACGTACGTTCCTGCGCATCCGGCGCCAACTCCAGATAACGCACCAAATCCGCCACCGCACCGCGTGCATAATCAATGTGTTGATAAATCATGCCGCGATCACGTATTTCATCCGGAGAATCCGGCAACAGTGACAGGATCATGGCAATAACGTGAAGCGCACGACCCACGTCCTGTTTATCGATATAGGCCTTCTTCAAATTCCGTAATAGTCGCACAATGATCATGAGGTTGCTTGCCGGTTTGAGACGTGGGGCAAGCTCGGGCAGCATACCTTGATCGTCTTTATGCAGTTTACTCAATAATATTTTCAATTCACTGGATGACAAATCGCGACCCTGATCAAAAACATCCAGATACCAACGGCGATCAGCCGCTTCGACCCCCACCAGGAAATGACCGGGGAAATTGATACCATAGGCGTTAATGTGGATAGCCTGGGCCAGTTCCAGATAGATAATGGACAGGGAAATGGGTATGCCGAGTTTGCGATCCAGCACTTCATTAAGATAACTATTGCGCGGATCATAATATTCCGCGGCATTACCGGCAAAACCCTGTTCCTCAAAAAAATAGTGATTCAATAATGTGATCCTGGAATCCATTGTCATATCAGTTGCCACGCGCCGCGCCAGTTCGTGCTGCATGACATCCAGCCGGGTTAAATAGTCTTTGATTTGCAAATCAGGATATTCGTGGCTTGCCGCACACAAGGCGGCCTCGGCAAGACGCCAGCTTTGATCGGGAAGCGCGACGATATGCCGCCACGCATCTGAGAATTTAACGTCTACTGATTGCATTATAGTTCTCCACACGGCGGTCAATCATACACAAAATGAACGTCCAAGGCACTTTTCTCGTCCCCTGCGCGACGGATGGCCACCTGAATTTGCCTTGCCAGCCTCTCCCGCTATAGAATCATGCCTCGT
>JAYSTO010000329.1:0-9388 GCA_043719675.1 Gammaproteobacteria bacterium
TTGATATCAATGTACAGCACACTCATGGTTTGTGTTGCTGTGGTGGGCAGCGAATTCAGGATCGACATCGCGTTCTCCAAACCACGCCGGTTATACAGATTGGTGAGGTCGTCACGGTAGACCAGTTGTTCCAGATGCCGGGTTTGTTTGGTCTGTGCGGTGATATCCTGGAGATGGAGAAAAAAGGCGGGTTTACCCTGCCAATGCATGCTTTGTGAAAGCAGGCTAATGATCAACTCCTGACCAGCCAGATCCTTAAGGTATACGCGCACTGGCTCATCGTCAGTAATTTTCAACGCGTCTGGGACCTGTCCCGCGTTGGTCGGCAGGCGGCACAACAAACGTGATGCGGCAAGGTTCGCATACAACACCTCGCCACTATCTGCAATGATCAGAATACTATCCCGATGCAGATGCAATATATTGGTGAGATCTGAATAAAGCTGTGATGGTTGCTGGCTCGTCATGTTTTTCCCCTGTTGTGTGTTTTGCCCAGCCAACGTATTAAAAGTTTGTGGTTGGCGATGGTGCACAGAGATAGTGGAGTAAAGCAGGGGGTAGTGGCTGTGAGATATTCACCTGCGCGGTGTTACTTATTGACGTGGCTGCTGTACTGTAGCGGCATAGTATTTTGATCTATATCAATGTCTGAATGCTGCAATCATTATATCGCGAGCTGGATAAGGTGGGCTAAAGGCGGCGCAGATAAAATGATCTAGACGGTTTGATAATACAGATTCTGCGGATGATTGGCCTGGGCGAAGAAGAACCAGCGTTCCAGGATCAAGCCGAGGTATTACACGACAAACGCCGCGAGTAAATAACCGCCGCTGAGTTGTTGCATGCCCAACCACAGTAACACCAGCGGCACGGGGAAGACCAAAACCAGCCATTTTATATTTTTCAAAAATAACAAAGACCAAACCCATGAAGGCGGGCAGGGCAATCACCTCGCGTGACAACCAGAGGTGCGCCACTGGGTCGTGGCGAACTAGGCGCGCTCGGGGCGACCCAGGTAAAACACCGAGGCAATCAAAGACGACGTGTAAAATGTGCAATTAAAGAGTCAGGTTCGGATTGTTTTCTTGCAAGCTTCTTATGGCTGGTGACGCTGGTATTGCAGTGTGCGATCTTTGGAGTATCGGGTTTACAGCGCCCAGGGATTAAATACTTGCGGGTAGGGTACAAAATCCTGCACGTTGCGGGTGACCACAGTGAGGCCGTGACATTGAGCGGTAGCCATGAGTAAGCCGTCCATCACCGGCAGGGGCTGCCCAGCCAGTTCGGAGTGTGCAGCGATTTGTGCCCAGACGTGAAGTGCGGCGGCATCAAGTGGCAGGATGCGCCCTGCGAAACGTTGCTCCACCTTGCCCAGCCATGCGGTGAGTTTCTGACTGCGGCGCGGGTTGCTGGCGCGCAACTTGAGTATGCCCTTTTCGATTTCACCCAGCGTGATGACGCTGATGAACAGACTCGCTTCATCCTGCTCGTCCAGCCAGGCGATTACTTCAGGCACAGGAATTTTTTTGGCGTATTCGGAAAGCGCACAGGTGTCGAGTAACCAGCTCATAGCTCGACGTTACGTCCGGTGTCACGGCTACGGGAAAAATCCAGATCTTCGGCGGCGAGGTCGGGGCGTAGCAGCGCGACAGAGAGTTTGCCCCGGCGACGGGTAAGGCGCGCATATTCTTCTGCTGAAACCACTACTGCCGTTGGGTTGCCATGCACGGTGATCACCTGTGCATCGCCGCTTGCTGCCCGTTTGATGAGTTGGCTCAAGTTACCTTTTGCTTCTTGTAATTGCCATTCGCTGTGCATAATATCCTCTTTGAATTCTGTCCAGTCTGGTCAGAATTTAGCACAAAGCTTGTGGCTTGGCTATGGCTCATATTATTTTATTATGCAGCAACGCACACGAGCCATAAGCTCGCCGCGATAGAAGGATGTACTAACCACGGCCTCTCACAAAGCGCGTCAACTTCAGCCGTGACGCGGATATATCAGCAGCAATAGCGAGAATCAACAGGCTATTTACATCGCTCAGGGTCAGGCACCAGTGTGAAGTAGAAGAGATGAATCTTCTATGTTAAGGAGATGCAAGAGTGATGCTGCTTGTTTACTCTGATGGTCAAACAGGATCAGACAGTCTGGTAATAAAGATTCTGCGGATGATTGGCCTGGGCGAAGAAGAACCAGCGATCCAGGATCAAGCTGATCGCGGTTTGGACGGTGGACGTGGCCTAAATCTATCAATTCCGCAGCAGTGAGGCAACGTGTATATCGTTGAGGGAGGGGTCCACGAAAATCGGTGCTATGCGATAAAAAAACACCCGCCATTGGCGGGTGTCGGTACGAGTAATGTCTGCTCAGGAACTAGACTTGAGGGGCCGGAGGTGGCGAGGGCATATCCTCACGCTCCAGCTTAATTGCAGTGTAGGTACCGTCGCCGTTTGCGTAGGCATGGATTTCAAGGTAATTACCGGCCACGAGATCCGTTAAATTGAAGGTGCGATCTGTCGTTACGCTGCTGTCATGCATAACCGTGCGGTTGTTGACTTTAATCACGTTGCTGTTCGTCAGCGTGATAGTGCCCAGATTATTCCCGTCAATCACGATGCTGGCCACCGTCCCGGTGAGATGCGTTGCAGCAGGATGATCGTCCTCAATTTCGATCTTGGTCGCCACCAGTTCGCCTGCGGCATTGAAGCGGCCTTCGACCTCGACGAGGGTGCCAACAGTGACTGCACTCATCAAGCCATGTTCAACTTCGGTGGTATTATTAACCAGGAAGGTCTGTCCGTTTACTGTGATACTGGTTGCATTAACCGCCATGACTTTCCCGGTGAGTTCGTATTCGTCGCCGTCATCACCGTCCTCGTCATAATGGCCGTTGTTTTCCAGCTCCACACGAGACGCAACCAGTTGGTTCGATGCATTGAGTCCGGCGGTGCTTTTCACCTCTACATAGATGTTATTGGTGATGCCATTTGGCAAATCGCTCAGCGTGGCGTTGGTATAAACCACCGTGAGGCTGCCAAGCGCAAACGTCTTGTTGGTTGCGTTGTGATTCGCGACAATGCCCTTCACTTCGATGCCTTCCGGATGGGAAGTCAGATAGCTTGCCAGATCCACTGCTTTGACCTCGATACGGGTTGCGGTAACCGTCCCCGTTCCCGAGCCGTAGCCGCTGACTTCCACAATATTTCCTGCGGCAATGGCAGCTACGCTTGTAATAGAGGCAACATCGCTTTCAAAAACGGTGTTGACGTCGACGGTGACCGTCTGCCCCATGATGTTTAAGGTGCCTACGGACTGACCAGCTGCAATAGAGTTGGAGAGGACAATGCCTTCCAGTTCATCGTCATGGTAAACCGCTACAGCGTTGCCACTCCCATCTTCAACCACACGCACCACCATTCCCACGCGCAGTTGCGACTCATCGGCCGGACTATCTTCCACATAAATTGCTGCGTTGCCGGTGTTATATTCGGTGCCGTTGACATAGATACTGCCGAAGGCGGTAATAATTCCTTTGCTGGAACTTTGTGTCGATGGGGGGGCACTGCCGCCTCCGCCACCACCGCAGGCTGCCAGCCCCACTAAAATGGAAAGCGCCAGCCCGGTGCGAGAGAGTTGTTTGTTAGTCATGATTTCCTCCAGAAATACATTATCGTCAAAAAAATGTGAGTGAATTACAATGACAGAGGTTCACTGTCTACTGTGTAACACGTCAATCAGGCTGGAATGGTTCCATATGGGTTTGTCGATCGGTTCACAGTCTTGACATCATGACTGGATACAATTGTTCCCCATCCAGAACTCTTTATCCTTGATTAACAGGTCACCGATGGAACCTTTTGCCTCTGAACTACGTGCAGGATCTTATGGCGCTGTTTAAATTTCCCGTTTCGCGTGCCAAGCGATTCGAATTGCTGATACGGCCACTATTGCCTCAGCTTTACCGACAGGCGTACCGCTTGTGTGGTCACCGCCAAAATGCCGAAGATCTGGTTCAGGATTTGCTCACCCGTCTGTATGAGCAGCACAGACCGCTGGAAGATCTCGACAATATCAAAACCTGGTTGCTCAAGGCCCTGTACCATCAATTCATTGATACGTACCGAAAACAAAAGTTTGATAGACAAGTGGACGGCGGCGTGGTGGCGGAAGAGGCATTGCTGGCCATCCCCTGTCCGCACGGCTCGGCCGAGGAAGTCACCGAGCGCCAGTTCAACCAGCAACGCCTGATGCAGGCGATTCAATCCTTAAGCGCAGAACATCACGCCATCGTTGTATTACACGACATGGAAGGCTACACACTAACGGAGCTGGAACCGGTGCTGGAAGTGCCCTTGGGCACCCTGAAATCACGATTGCACCGTGCCCGCCAGCAGTTACGAGAGACTTTACTGAAGGAACCTTTAACCGATACGCTACGTGTAATACAAGAGAGGGTGCAATGACGATAACATGTAGCCAGTTTAAAGCTTATTTGGATGAGTACCTCGACGGTACAACTTCACCTTTATTAACACAAACCCTGGAGCAGCATGTCTCAGCCTGCGAGGCGTGCCGCCAACTGGTTGTGGCGGCTAAAACCTTGCAACAGCAGCTACGGGAAATGCCCTATCCGCCGCCTTCCCAGGATTTCGAAGCACGTGTTCTGAAAAAAATTCATTCAGATACCGCGCCACTACGGCGATATGCGATCGCCGCCGTGATCGTGATCAGTCTGATGACGTGGTTCGCGTTGTCACCTCCTGTCGGAGAGCGGCTCGTTGCAAACCAGGATGTCATGCGTATCGAGTTAAGCGTGGAACAAATTCAGCATATCGATTTGGTGTTTCATTCACCGGTGGATATCGAACAAGCGACGATACGTCTGGAATTACCCCGGCATATCGAATTGGCGGGGCAAGGCGACAAACAATTTTTGCAGTGGGAAATTGCTTTACGTAAAGGGTCCAACCGGCTCACACTGCCGCTGATTGCGCACGGCATGAGCGAGGGCCAGCTTATAGCAAGCATTGGCAGCAGCGGCAAAACCAAAACCTTTCGCGTAACGGTTTCCACCAAACTGCCGCAATCATCAACGACGTCGGTTTTACCGGTAGTATAGTGTGATTAGAAATGGGAGGTTTATGAATAGAAGGTACAATATATTAGCAGGCGTGTTGCTGTTCGCAGCCGCTTTTCCGCTATGGGGTGCAGAACCCCCCGATTTGGATGGAATCACGATGGAAGTGCTGCGGCATAATGATCCGCGTGAGATTACCCATGATATCCAGCTGCCGCATGCCATCGAAAAGCCGGAGGAGCGTCACACCCGTCCAAATCGTAATCGTGCCGGGGACGAACGTCGCGGCCGACAACAGGAGCAGAACAGCGAACGTAGAGAGCGATCACGGGATCGCAACGAGGAAAATGAGGAACGCAGGGAACGGTCTGAAGAAAGCAAAGAGCAGGCTGAGGAGAGCAAGGAACAGGCCGAGGAGAACAAGGAACAAGCCGAAGACGGTAAGGAATAAGCTGAGGAAGACACAAAGTCTTCATGTGCAGCCGCCAATGAGGGCTATCAACTGTCACACTAATTAACCTGAATTAAGGTGATAAAATACCGCCCTGTCGAGGCGGTATTTTTATGCGCGATACTCAACGTAGGACATTCATGTATTACAACACGCACACCTTTCGCAGTATGTGGGCACACTGGTTATTTCTGGCGCTGGGGCTGATTTCTTATTCGGCCTTTGCCGAGGATCCCACGGTTGAGTTTACGATAGGTATCACCGCCTTTGCGAAGGGGGAGCTGCAAACAGCGCTCGCACATTTCAAACAGGCTGAGCTTGCAGGCATGAATACCAGCGTTCTGCACTACAACCTGGGTGTGTGTTATTACAAACTACATGATTACGCACAGGCCAAAAAATACTTTGTCTTAACCGGGCAGGATCCGCGTATGGCGCAACTTGCGAATTACAATCTGGGGCTGACAGCATTGCGAGAGGGTGATGATAATCAGGCGAGTTCAAGGTTTGAACTGGCGGCGGCCCCCTCAGATGATCCCAAGCTTACCGCACTGGCAAAATATCAATTGAATAAGCTGGACGCACCAGTTGCACCAAGCCACAAGCAACTCATCATCGGCGGCACTATTGCGTATGGTTATGATGATAATGTCAACCTGTTGGCGACGGAAGCGCCTCAGCATCAGGGGGATCAGTATCGTGAGGCATTGCTTCATGCGAAATTGTCGCTTTCCGAACATGCACGATTCAACGGATTGGCTTATCTTCATGACTATCGCACGGTTAATGTGGCTGATTTCAACCAAATCAGCGCTGATTTTGGTTATGAGGACATTTGGCATTCCTGGCAGTTATTGCCCGAAGTTGGTGTAGATAAGAGCGCACTGGGTGGATACGAATATCAAACTGTATTCGATTTTAAATTCTCCATCCGCCGCAGCCTGGAAAACGACGCGAGTTTGCTGTTGCGTTATCGTTACAGCAATATCAGCGCTGACAATGCCGCTTATGACTATCTGGAAGGTTCGCGTCAGCAATGGCGGATCGAATACCGGCAACCCGCACTCATAGGCAAGGTGCGTTTGCGTTATGAATTGGAGGACAATGACCGGCAAAATTCGCCAACTGCGAATTATTCACCGGCACGTCATGACTTTCGATTGCGCCTGGAACAAAAAGGCGGTGGCCATTGGGAATTCCGGGAAGAACTCCAATACCGCTTGAGTCTGTATGGTGAGACAGCGGGGGTGACGCGCGAGGATGGCCGCAAGACTCTCCTGTTGCAGGCAATCCGCATATTAACCGGGAACATTTCTCTTGGAATCAAGTACGCTTATACCGATAACACTTCCAACATTGCGGATAACACCTACACCCGCAATGACATACAGTTGTACACGGATTTTTTGTTTTAATTATTGCGTAACGGGTGTCCGGTTGCGCGACGCAATGTACCATTCGGTTGGCAGCTTGCTGCTGAAACAGCAGCAGTGTCGCAATAGTTATACCGTCTGGTAATACAAATTCTGCGGATGATTGGCCTGGGCGAAGAAGAACCAGCGTTCCAGGATCAAGCCGAGGTATTGCACGACAAACGCCGCAAGCAGATAACCGCTGCTGAGTTGTTGCATGCCCAGCCACAGTAACACCAGCGGCACAGGGAAGACAAAAACCAAAAACAGCCATTTGATATTTTTCAGGAACAGCGCGGTTTGGTGATGAAAAAAATCCCGCGTGTTGACCGAGCCGCCCATGAAGCCCATCGATTTTTGCACGATGCGATTATGGCGCACACCGATGGCGGTTTGCACGGTGGATTTGGCTTTAATCCGTCGATTGCGCAGCAGCGAGGCAACACGCGTAATGAAAGCTGTGGCGGTGATGATCGTCGCCCAGATGCCATAGAAGCGCATCAGCTCCGGCGCGTTGTGAAACGCGAAGGCAGTGGTGAGCATAAAACCCGAGGCGGTGCCGAGTAAGGTGTAGTTGATCACGGTCAGCGGTGACGCCCATTCCTGTAAAAACTTCAGGCACGCGTAAATCATACCGGTGCAAACAAACAACGCAAACGCCGCGAGTGTGCCCAAGGTACCGATGATCAAAGTTAAATTCAGACTGACGCCGGTGCTGCTGGTGAACAACACCACGTCCCACTGCAAGAAATGCATGACGCTATATATAAGGACCAGCCCCATGAACGCTGGCAAGGCAATCACCTCGCGTGATAACCAGGAGGTACGCCACATGGTTGCCGCTCGCCAGGCGCGTTCGGGGCGGCCCAGATGAAATACCGAGGCGATCAAACCGGCGATTAAAAACAACAGCGCGATAAAGCCACCCAGGCCATAAAATTGCGGGCTGTCTTGTAACGGCAGCAGTTTCAGCACGGAATAACTTTGGCCGGTGAATAACGCCAGGAACAGACCCTGGCCGACGCCGATGAGGGTGGTTAAGAAAATGACTGAGAAAGCAGGATTCATGGGTTCTCCTAATTTTTTATCGTACTAAATAACTGTGTAACTTATTCAATAATGTTTCATGCGGTCGGTATGCATATTCATAGCTTTTTAACAAATTTCGTGACGCTGTTGTTCCCCCCTTTGAAAAAGGGGGGTGAGGGGGGATTTGTCCTGCGTCGAATTTAAAAATCCCCCTCGGTCCCCCTTTTACAAAGGGGGAGATGAAGCAGTTAGCCCGGTGCCGCATTACCAACTGGTTGAATCATCCAAGGTCGGTTCGGAAATCGGTTTGCTCGGACCGCGTTGTTCCTTCTTCAATGGGTTATCCGCACGCACTAACTCATCTTTGTGAATGTGTTTGCGCGTCTTACGCCGCGGTAAATAATGATTGGCGGGGTTGGTGCCCCATTCCGGCATCAACTGATAACCGCCGGATTCACGAATGGCCTGTGAGACCTCGGAGTCCGGATCATGCACGTCACCGTACAACCGCGCACTGGTCGGGCACGCCAACACACAAGCGGGTTTACGTTCGGCCTGCGGTAACGACTCGTCGTAAAGGCGATCCACGCACAAGGTGCATTTTTTCATGACCTGTTGTTTTTCATCGATCTCGCGTGCGCCATACGGGCACGCCCAGGAACAATAGCGGCAGCCGATACACTTGTCATAATCCACCAGAACGATACCGTCTTCCTTGCGTTTGTAACTCGCACCGGTTGGACACACCGGCACACAAGGCGGGTCTTCGCAATGCAAACAACTTTTTGGGAAGTGCAAAGTTTCAGTATTAGGAAACTCACCGATCTCATAGGTCTGCACGCGATTGAAAAAAGTCCCGGTCGGATCTTTGCCGTACGGATTTTCATCCACCATAAAACCCGCCGGGCCCGAGGTGTTCCATTCCTTGCACGAAGTCACGCAGGCGTGACAGCCGACGCAGACGTTTAAATCAATTACTAAAGCCAGTTGTGTCATAGTTTTACCTTCACGCCGACTTCTTTTTGGTAAATACACCCGCGAAAAATCCCAACCATTTATTCGTTACCCCCGTGCCCGGTACCGCAGGCATCGCCGCAAATTGCGGTGAGGTCTCTGCCGGGTCGTTGGCATCGGCGGGATAGATGCGTACACGCACGTCATACCAACCCGCCTGACCGGTGAGCGGATCAGAATTAGAAAGATGTTCACCTGCTTCACACGCCGGTAACTCTTCGCCGATCACATGATTGAGCAGGAAGCCTTGTTCGGATTCATTCGCATCTTTGTCCAATCGCCATGCGCCCTTGGATTTACCAATCGCATTCCAGGTCCACACCGTGCCGGGTTCCACCGCTTCGGAATAACGGCAGAGACAACGCACCTTGCCGTGCATCGACTCGACCCACATCCATTGTCCAT
>JAYSTO010000330.1:0-3851 GCA_043719675.1 Gammaproteobacteria bacterium
TAACCCATTTGCTCTTGAAACAAACTTTTACGTGACGTACCTACCCGTTTTATCCGTGACCAGATCCATGCTGCCGAGAGATTATTGGCAAACTCAAAAAACTTCAGGGCAAACAGTCTTTTCCATAAAATGTTGTAGGCCCGCTCGCCAATCCAACGTTTTATCCACACACTCGCTTCCTGTGTATCCAGTTTGGTCCAGTTGCGAATTTTGGTGCAATAAAACATGTGCATGCCGTAACGCAGCCTATCCACAAAACTTAAGGGTGAGAACTTTAATAAGGCGATGGGATTACCCCAATCGTACATTTTGCCATTGAAATAATAACCCATGCTGGTGTCGCGCCACTTTAGCGACTGCGCCAAACCCAGTTCATTGAGCAGCGCAAACAAACTGGTATCCGGTTTACAGATAAAATGATAGTAGCGCTCAATGCTCATGCCCTTGAAATCAAAATGCGCCGACATGCCGCCAACGCGGTCATCGGCCTCATAAACATCCACAGCATGATGGTATTTAAGCAGTTCGTATGCACAGGCAAGGCCCATTGGACCGGCACCAATAATCGCAATTTTTGCCATACTAGAACTCGAGCACGATGTTTGCGTAGGTGGGATCGGTAAACGTTTCGTGAATCGCCTTATCCAAGGGTGTCGGCGAAACGCCAAAAATTTTCCACCATTCAATCAATTCAAATTCATCACCCGCCGTCAGCGCCTTTAACTGTTCGACCGTAAACGGGGGATCGGAAGAAAATACGGCATACACCTTCAGCAACACCCAAAATAACCAATACGGAATTGTTAACACCCGAGTTTTGGCGCCGGTTGCTTGTTTAATTTTTTTGATCATATCGATGTAATATATTTTTTCCCGGCCGGTAATATTATAAATCTGCCGGGAAGGACGTAATTGCACGCAGGCGGTAATGATTTTGCAAAAATCATTAGCATACAGTGGTTGCCGCATAAACTTCCCATCACTGGGGATAGGAAAAACAGGCATGCGCTGCATAAAACGCGACAGCCAGCCGAGGTGCTTGCGATCAAACCAGCCGAACATCAAGGTCGGGCGCAGAATGCAATAATCCACACCACTGTCCAGCACCAACTGTTCTTGCAATTTCTTGGTGTTGGTATACTCATCACACGCAACGGATTCAACCACGGAAGAACTCGTATGAATAACATAAGGAATACGGTGATGTTTGATCTGCTGCAACATGACACGCGTGGCCGTGATATTGTTATCAAGGAACAGTTTAGAATCTTTCGCACCGATTTGTGCATGTAACATAATGGCCACATCCGCATCTGCCAGACAGTTACTCCACTCCCCTTCTTTCGAAATATCGGCAGTCACTACCTGAATATCCGGGTGCAGTTGGCATAGTGTCTTACTGTTGTGCACATGTTTATCTATCCCAACGATATTTTTAAATCCGGCCGCTTTGAGTTGTATGATCAAATTCTGGCCGACGAGACCCGCCGCCCCGGTGATTACAATTTTTTGGTTTGCCATGTTATAAATTCATCTTCTTAAAAATCCGTTCCGGAATCAATTTAATGATAACCATTATCCAACGCCAGAACCAAGGGGTGTACAACACATCTTTATTACGCTGGATAGCCTGATAAATATCATTGGCGACAACGCTCGGCTCAACCCAGAGAAAATTCTTGTTAAACTCTCGCGTCATCGGTGTAATAACAAAACCGGGTTTTACCGTCAGTACCTGCACGCCGGATTGAGACAATCGATTTCTCAACCCTTGTAAAAAAACCGTCACCCCTGCCTTTGCGGCACCATAGACATAATTGCTTTTTCGTCCGCGATCCCCGGCGACCGAACTGATGGCACACAAAGTCCCGCTTTTTTGCTGCTCCAGTACATTGGCCAGCAGTGACAGCACGGATATTGCCCCCAAACAATTCACGTTCATCTCGCGCAACAGGTATGCCTGATCGGATTGTGCACGGCCCTGCTCGGTGAGTGTCCCATGTGCGACGATGGCAATATCAATTTTGGTCATGGTAACTACCGCGTTATCGATCACAGCCTGATGCTCGCTGAATGTGGCAATGTCCAATACGCCAATGTGCACGTTACACGCGCCACGAATTACCAGATCATCATGGAGCGCCCGCAACCGAACAGGGTCGCGACCAACCAGATACAACCGCGCACCGTCTTTCGCATATCTGCGTAGTAACTCAATGGCTATCGCCGAGGTTGCGCCGATCACCAAGACATTAGGTGCGGATTCACGCATTAACACGGCGCCAAAAATCCGAGGTGATGCCGGGATCAATATACTCTTTAAATTTTTCTGCTTGGGGATACATGCGCTGAAATGTATCGGCCGACATTCGTGCATCTTTGGCGGGATACAACTTGCCGTGATGCGCCAGGACTATCCGATCAAAATCGGACAGCATCATCAACGTGATCTTGCCGCGATTAGGAAAATCCATCGCCAAGGTATAACCTGGCTGTGGGAACGACATCAGCCCGATTGATTTGATGGACCCAAAGGTCTTTAAGACACTCAAATAGGGTTCGTGACGATACTTTTTTGCAATCGCGAGTATTTCCTTGATTACCGTTAATCCGCCATTCAACGGCACTACAAATTGATACTGAAAGAATCCACGCTTACCGTACAGGATATTCCAGTTTTCAATCCGATCAAGAGGATAAAAAAACGCGTTATATTCTTTAATGCTGTCACGTGCCTGTCGATTCATGAATGAATAAAGCTTATTAAAGATCTTCATGACAGGTCGGTTCAGTAACACATTGGGAGCAATAAAGGGTATATGCAGTGGTAACCCGGCGTCACGAATAAGGTGATCGGCATTTTTATCCACGTGCTTGGCGCGACTAAACACGCCACCTACTCTATCAGACGTGAAACTGCCGCCATTTAACCAAGACACGGTGTATTCCCACTGCGAATCTGATGTTTCGGTTAAACAATGGAATTCATCTAAACTCGAAAACGGAATGTCTTCAACATACAACTGGCGTGATGTCACTTTTTTTAACTTTAATTTGATCCGGGTAATAACGCCCGTCAAACCCATGCCGCCAATCGTTGCCGCAAATAACTCGGGATTTTCAGCAGGTCCGCAGGTCGTAAAACCATCTTTGCTGTGCAGCAAAGTCAATTCAAGAATATGATTACCGAAGGTCCCCGCATTGTGATGGTTCTTGCCATGGACATCATTGGCCACCATACCACCAAGCGTCACATATTTTGTACCTGGCGTGACCGGTACAAACCAACCCGCCGCCACGGTGATGACGTTGAGTTCATCCAGGCCAAGACCCGCACAACATTCGACGATTCCACCCTCGGGATCAAATTGTAAGAACCGATCATAATGATCTGTAACAATCGTCGTCCCCTGCGTATTGAGGCAAACATCACCATAACTGCGTCGATTACCCACCGCCAACACCGAAGCTGTGTTATTAATCAGTTTGGAAAGTTCATCATCCCAATAGTAGTCGTGTAACTTTGGACTATCTGGCGAATATTTTCCCCATGAGATATATTTTCCCATACTAAACCGCTAAATAAATAAAGCCAAGTGAGAAAAACGCCATCACATACGTTGGCCAATCCTTGACAGCAAACATGATCGGATCCGACTGCACAACACCACGGTTTGCCAAAAACCAGATTCGAATAATCCAATACAACATCATCATCGCCACTCCCCACAACCAGTTGGGCGTATGGTACTTATCAGTAATGAGGGGATCATTGATATACAGCAATAATACCAACACCGACATAAGACCACTACCGGCGCCGAACATTGACACCAATGATAAATCCATTG
>JAYSTO010000034.1:0-7795 GCA_043719675.1 Gammaproteobacteria bacterium
CAGATTGAAGATCACAGTGATGATGCGGCGCTTTCCGATGCAGACGCTTTCTTAGTAGGCGTGCAGTTTGGAATGGGTAAAGGTAGCATCGTTGCAACAATTGGCGAAGTTGACTCTGATACCAATTCCCAAGACGTTGATTACATGGCACTGGCCTATGTCCACAAGTTCACCGCTAACACCCGCATTTGGGCAGGTTATCGTGCTACCGATGGCGACACCAACAATGCGTTAGATGTGGATGTGATTGCTGTAGGTATGCGTGTAGATTTCTAATAATAAGTTATAAAGCTTTGCAATTGAACGGGACCTTCGGGTCCCGTTTTTATTGGGCGGGGAAATGATTTGTACCAGAGCTTGAGATAGTATCATTTTGATACACGTTTACAGTAACAGACCAAGGAAGACTTGCCAGTGGTTCGCTTAAAAAGATTTACGCGACGTTCTACCGGAGTGAATGGGGAGTAGAGTGCGGGATTGGCTCAAAGGGCTGGGGGCTGCTGACCGGCGCATCATCGGTAACGACATTGCCACGGTTGAACGGCTTGCCAGTCGGTATGCCAACCTGCCGCCCTTTGGGGAACTGGCCTGTGGGAAGTGCGGTGCCGTCTGACAGGTGGCCGCATTGCGCGGGTACTATTCTCGCTGGATACCGGACGGATATTGTTGTTACCTGGATTTATCAAAAAACCCTGCCGGATGCCCTCGCTTTGGCACGGTAACGACAAAAAGAGGCTGAGCATTAAAAGGAGCGCGGAAACATGAAACGCAAAAAGCATATCGGTGGTTTATTGGATGATTTTCTTAAGGAAGAGGGAATCCATGAGGAAGTGCAGGCCACGGCAATCAAGCGTGTCTTGGCGTGGCAACTTGAACAAGTCATGAAGGAACAGAAGATTACCAAAATTCAAATGGCGCACAGCATGAAAACCAGTCGCGCTCAACTTGACCGGTTGCTCGACCCGGTTAATGAAAGCGTCACCCTGGCAACACTCGCACGTGCTGCCGCCGTTGTTGGTCGCAAACTACGTATTGAGTTTGTTTAGACGTTTACCCCCCTGGCTATTCTTGATTATATACGCAATATGCGTATACTTACTGGCATGCAATTGGTTTTCATTGAAACACCTCTATTCACCTGATTGTTAGCGGATTACCTCGACGATGAATCATATCGGGGTTTGCAGCGGGCGCTATTGCAAACACCAGAATTGGGCGATGTCATGCCTGGGACAGGAAGGTTTCGTAAAGTGCGTTGGGAAGATCGCCGCCGTCGCAAAGGCAAGCGGGGTGGGTTAAGAGTGATTTATTACTATCTCTCCGATGATGAGTAGATTTGGTTTTTCACTATCTATGACAAAGATGAAGCCACCGATCTGACCCCAGATGAAAAACGGCTATTGAAACAGGCTATTCAGGCTGAACTGGCGGCCAGGAGAAAGAAGCGATGAGCAAAAAGCGTAAATTATTTAATGAGTTGATGGAAGGCATTGTATCCATGCGTAAGCGGCGTGAAGGTACGGTGACATTGCGTACACATGATATCAAAAAATTGCCGCCGCTCAAGGTGGACGCAGAAATTATCCGGAAGACACGGGAGCGTTTGCAGGTATCGCGTGCGGTGTTCGCGTATTGTTTGCGGGTTTCACCGCGCACTCTGGAAAACTGGGAGCAGGGACGTGCGGAACCCAATGCCCAGGCGGCGGCATTGATCCTGATGGTGCGGCAGTATCCCGATACGTTGAAACGGCTTGGTACGCTCAACAGTAATAATGCAGCATAGATAAAAAGGAAACCGATTTTTTAGGGCACAGAATCTTTTATTCCCACCTATTGGTGCGGGAATAAGAAAAGATTTTCCCCTCTGGCCGATGACAAACAGCCCGTATGATCGACCTCCTGGACTTCTGATGTAGAATAGGTCAACTACCCTTGCGTTGGCACCATGAACCACAAAATCCGCGAAATCCCCTATAACTACACGTCTTTCTCCGACAAGGAGATTGTCGTGCGCTTTTTGGGCGAGGCGGCGTGGGCGGCGTTGGATGAATTACGTGGGGTGCGGGTGACGGGGCGCTCGGCGCGGATGTTGTTTGAGGTGTTGGGTGACATCTGGGTGGTGAGCCGCAATCCGATGATTCAGGATGACTTGCTGGCCAACCGCAAGCGCCGTCAATCGTTACTCGATGCCTTAAATAATCGGCTCGATCAGATTCAAGCGCGGGCTCAGGATAATCCGCAGGTGCTGCAATTACTCGAGCGTGCGCGTTTGGCAGTGGACGAGTTTCGGCTATGGTTCTCGCGCCAATATGACCTGCGCAAACGCATTTACCAGCGTTTAAAAAAGGTCACTCGCCGCGACAATATCTGTTTTGATGGCTTTGCCCGTGTCTCGCACGTGACCGATGCCTCCGACTGGCGCGTGGAATATCCATTGGTGGTGATCAATCCGGATACCGAAGCGGAAGTGCAGGCGATTGTGGCGGCCTGTATTGAATTGGGTATCGGTATTATTCCACGCGGCGGTGGCACGGGTTATACCGGCGGCGCGGTGCCGTTGCGTCAAGACACGGCGGTGATCAACACCGAAAAACTGGATCGGCTTGATACGATTCAGACACGCCGTTTACCCGGTGTGGCATCTGATGTGGCCGTCATTCGCGCCCAAGCGGGGGTGGTCACCAAACGTGTTGCTGAAGCCGCGTATGCGGATGGTTTGGTGTTTGCGGTTGACCCGACCTCGCAGGATGCCTCATGTATTGGCGGTAACGTGGCGATGAATGCTGGTGGCAAGAAGGCGGTGTTGTGGGGCACGGCCTTGGATAATCTGGCGAGCTGGCGCATGGTCACGCCCGATGCAAATTGGCTGGTGGTGGAGCGTCTCAATCACAACCTGGGCAAGATCCATTTGCAAGAAAACGTGGTGTTTCGGTTAACACGTTATGCGCCGGATGGAATTACTCAGCGAGGTGAGCCTGAATTATTAACGATCCCCGGCAAGTTATTACGCAAGCAGGGCTTGGGCAAAGACGTCACCAATAAGTTTTTACATGGTCTGCCGGGCATTCAAAAAGAAGGCTGCGATGGCATCATCACCTCAGCGGAATTTATTTTGCATCGCGGCCTGAAGTTTATGCGTACCGTGTGTCTGGAATTTTTTGACCCGGACCTGTCGCGTGCGGTGCCGGGGATTGTCGAAACCAAGGATTATCTCGATGGATTAACCGCTGTGGTACTCGCCGGGATGGAACACCTGGATGAACGTTATGTGCGGGCGATCGGTTACACCACCAAATCCCCGCGTCGGCAATTACCGAAGATGGTGTTGCTGTTGGACATTGCCTCCGATAATGAACATGCCGCGGCGACGGCAGCGGCGGAAGTAGTTCGTTTTGCCAATCTGCGCGGCGGCGAAGGATTTGTCGCGGTGAGTGCGGAGGCGCGGCATCGCTTCTGGGCGGATCGGGCACGCACGGCGGCCATTGCCGCGCATACCAATGCCTTCAAGATCAATGAAGACGTGGTGATCCCCTTGCCACGTTTGGCGGAATACAGTGACGGCATTGAGCGCATCAACATTGAATTATCGATCCGTAATAAGTTAAAAACGATTCAGGCCACCCGTGCGTATTTGCAGAGTGAGTTGCCCGAGGTACATGATTACCTGCATAGCGCAGATACCGGGCAGACGGACACTGAATCACAGCAGATTCTCGATGCGAAGTTACAAGCAGCACAAGAGTTGTTGCAAGCCACCCAGCAGCGTTGGGAGAGTGTGTTGTTCTGTTTGGATCAACCCATCGCCCAGCAGCTTGAGTTGTTGTTGCCGGAAGAGCGCGACAGCGTGAAGACCGGTGACTCGGTGTTTCGTCTGTATCAACGCCGTGATGCGCGGGTGTCGTTTCGCAAGAGCATCGCCCAACCGCTCAAGGGTTTATTCGCGGGGCAGGAATTTACCAAGCTGCGTGACAAGCTGGATGCGCTGCACATCGAGTGTCGTTCCTCGCGCTTGTTTGTAGCAATCCACATGCACGCAGGCGATGGCAATGTGCATACCAATATCCCGGTTAACTCGAATGATTACCTCATGATGCAAGAGGCCGAGCAAGTCGTTGCGCGGATCATGGTGTTGGCGCAGGCACTGGGCGGTGTGATCTCGGGTGAACATGGTATTGGTATTACCAAATTCCAATTTCTTCAACCGGACTTGATACATGCCTTTGCCGAGTACAAACACAACGTTGATCCCAACGACGTGTTTAATCCAGGCAAGTTACAGCGAGGTGCGGATCTGCACAATGCCTACACGCCGTCGTTACGTTTGGTGGAACAAGAGGCGTTGATCCTGGAGGCCAGTGAACTGGGCGAGTTAAATAATTCCATTAAAAACTGTCTGCGCTGCGGCAAGTGCAAGCCGGTGTGTAACACGCATGTGCCGCGCGCGAATTTATTGTATTCACCGCGCAATAAGATCCTTGCTACGGGTTTGATCATTGAGGCGTTTTTATACGAGGAACAAACCCGGCGTGGCATTTCCGTGCGTCATTTTGATGAGATGAATGATGTCGCTGATCATTGCACGGTATGTCATAAGTGTTTGAATCCGTGCCCGGTGAACATCGATTTTGGCGATGTCTCGATTACCATGCGTTCTATTCTCAAAGCACGCGGGCAGAAACGGCGCAATGTTGGTGCCTGGTTATCGATGGCGTTTTTGAATGTTAACCGGCCGTGGTTGGTAAATACCATGCGCACACTGTTTATTCGTTACGGCTATTGGGCGCAGCGCGTTGCCTCGAATGTGTATCGGCGCTTCCAGCCCTCACGTAACGAAACTCAACCGGCGGCAACTACCGGTAAGATGAAGATTCGTGAGCAGGTGGTGCATTTTGTCAAACGGCCCATGCCTGCGGGCCTGCCGGCGAAATCAACACGCGCCATGTTGAGCCTGGAAGATGATAAGGTCATTCCGATCTTGCGTGACCCGGTGAAGACCCGTGCCGACAGTGAAGCGGTTTTTTATTTTCCCGGTTGCGGTTCAGAGCGGTTGTTCAGCCAGGTGGGTTTGGCAACGCTGGCAATGTTGTATGAGACCGGCGTACAGACGGTATTGCCACCAGGCTATTTGTGTTGCGGTTATCCGCAAAAGTCCAGCGGTGATAAACAAAAAGGCAAACAGATATCGGTGAGTAATCAGGTCTTGTTTCATCGTATTGCCAACACGCTGAATTATCTGGAAATCAAAACCGTGTTGGTCTCGTGTGGTACCTGCATCGATCAATTGCTGACCTATCAGTTTGAAAAGATATTTCCCGGTTGCCGCTTGATGGACATTCATGAATACCTGATGGAAAAAGGCGTGCAATTAAATACCACCGGCAAGACGCAATATTTGTATCATGACCCCTGTCACAGCCCGATGAAACTGCACAACCCGATTAAGGTGGCGACGCAATTACTGGGGCAGAAGGTGCTGCTCAGTGATCGTTGTTGCGGTGAAGCAGGCACTTTCGCCATCGCCCGGCCGGATATCGCCACTCAAGTACGGTTTCGCAAACAGGAAGAATTACAACGCGGCATTAAACAATTGATCGGCAAGGCGTCGAGCGAGAAGGGAGAAGTAAAAATACTCACTTCCTGTCCCGCCTGCCAGCAAGGCCTGTCGCGTTATCGCAACGAGACCGGCCTGGATACCGATTATATCGTGGTGGAATTGGCCAATGGCCTGCTCGGCGATGACTGGCAAGGCCGTTTTGTCGAGCGTGTTACGCACGGTGGCATTGAGCGGGTGCTGCTTTAAATCCGGATGTACGCCCAACCTTCGGTCTGACGTTTGATTGCCTGGTTTAATGCGGAGGAAACCCGTTGTGTGCCGGGCAGCAGTTGCACACGGCGCTGATTATCCTTTTCCAGGCGTTCAATCGTTTTCTGACAGGCGAAAAACACCAGGTTCTGATAGTTCGATTGCAAGGCTGCAATCCGTTGTGCGTGCGGCGAGGTGTCGCTGCGTAGCAGATCCAATCCCTTGCCATTGGCAACAATCTCGACCGCGAGCGTCGTATCCTTTTTATTGTGGTAAGTTTTCAGCAAGGCTTCTGTTTCGCCCAGTAATATATTCATGCGGGAGGGATCACCACTACTGAGGTGCAACATGACGCGTAAATTTTTTTGATCGTGAGTACCGCTACGCTGTTGTACCTGTTCTGCAAATGCCAATAATCCGGGTTCACCAGCGGTGCCATGGTGCGCCAGCCAACCACTGAGGCCACCAATACCAAGCAACAGCATGGCGGCAAACGCGACTTTTAATCGGGGATACCTTCGCGGTGAAGGTTGCTGTAAAGATTCCGTGGGGGTCACATCGGCATAGGCCATTTGCACCAGACCTCGTACCTGCATGAGCCTGTTTAGGCGTTGAGCGAGCGCAGGATCATCGCGCATGGCGAGCAACAACGCCGCATTTTCTTCCGGCGACAATTCGTCGTCAAAATAGGCATTCACATATTCATCTGAAAAATGGTGGGGGCTGCTCATTTCACTCTCCGTAGTTTCGAGGCGGACATTCCATCAGCCGCATGTTGTTCTGCATTCAATAGTTTGTCCGCCAGCTGTTGGCGGGCGCGGGATAAACGACTCATCACCGTACCAATTGGAATATTCAAGATATCAGCGACTTCAGCATAGGAGAATTCTTCCAGATCAACAAGGCTGAGGATTTGGCGTTGAGTGAACGGCAACTCAGCGATGGTGCTGCGCACTTGTGCGATCATCGCACGGTGTTCATGGACGGTCTCAGGGGTCTCGGTAATTGATAAGATAATGTCATCAATATTGTCAGTCTGGTGTTGCTGGCGGAAATGATCACGCCAGCAGTTGGCGAGGATACGGAATAACCAATGGTCTAACATCTCAGGGTCGCGCAATTGAGAGCTGTTTTTTAATGCTTTGTAGATAGTCTCCTGCACTAAATCATCGGCCAAGGCCCGATCATGCGACCAGGCAAAGGCAATGCGAAACAGGCGAGCACGTTGTTGGCCCAATTGCTTCTGAAGGGTGTTACGCGAGCAAATCAGATCAAGCAGGCTCATGCAGGAACCGATTGGGTTTAATTATCATGATTATCTCACGTCGGTAATGCTAAACGGAACGACAGTGTGCGGCACGCACTTACTTTTGACAAGGTATATACGGCTTGATAGTGCGGCCGGGATAGACAGTTATTTATAATATAAGAAATTAATTAATTACTTATAAAGTCTCGTTATTGGCCGCACACAAAATAAAATTGATGGAATAAAGACACTTCTAGTCACGTCTTTCACACGACATAAGGCGTGTTACGCCATGTGTTATTCAGGGAGAGGTTAAGAAAGCCTATCCAATTATTAAATAACAAGGGGAGAAATAAAATGAAACTATGGCCGCAACGCGTCATCACACTGGCAGTCGCACTATGGGCAGTCACTGCCTATGCACCTGCTTATGCCGACGCAAAAAACAGCTCAATGGCGGATTCAAAAGTGGTATTACAGATTAGCGACAATGACCCGAGCAAGCAGGAGTTGGTATTAAATGTGGCGAACAATCTGATCGAGCAATATGGTCAGGATCAAATTGCGATAGAAATCGTAGCCTTCGGACCTGGCATGCGTTTATTGTTTGCCAACAATGAAAACAAGGGCCGTATCCAGGGCCTGACGACGAAAAATGTGCGTTTCAGTGCTTGCAAAAACACGATTACCGCAATGACCAAACAACTCGGCTATGAACCCGAATTGCATGCGAAGGCCGAACG
>JAYSTO010000331.1:0-30010 GCA_043719675.1 Gammaproteobacteria bacterium
TTGTGTTGTTGTTCGGTGATGACATCATTGATTGTGAGATATTGAGCGTGCGTAGCGGCCGTGACACTCGCGGCCATCGATTCCTGCAACCCACGCCGATCTTTATTCCTCGACCCAGCGAATATGAAGTCTTGCTGGAGAGCAAAGGTAAGGTGGTTGCCTCCTTTGAGCGGCGCAAACAAACCATTCGTGCGCAAATTGAAGAGGCCGCGCATACGACCGGTGGTCGCGCGATCATCAATGAAAGCTTGCTCGATGAAGTGACCGCGATGGTCGAGTGGCCCACCGCCGTATTGGGCTCGTTTGAACCGCGTTATCTGGCGGTGCCTAAAGAGGCCTTGATCTCGACGATGGCGGCGAATCAACGCTATTTTCACCTCGTTGATAATAACGGTCAGTTGCTACCTTATTTTATTACCATCAGTAATATTGAACACGCCGACATGAGCCGCGTGCGCGTCGGTAATGAACGAGTGATACGCCCCCGTTTTGCTGATGCTGAATTTTTCTGGAATCAAGACCGCAAGAAGACCCTCGCCTCACGCCATGATGAATTAAAGACGGTGGTGTTTCAACAGAAACTAGGCACGTTGTTTGACAAGACCCAACGGGTGATTGTTTTGGCGGGCGAGGTTGCACAACACATTGGCGGTGACAAGCTGCTGGCGATGCGTGCGGCGGAATTGTGTAAATGTGATCTCGTGACCAATATGGTCGGTGAATTCCCTGAATTACAAGGGGTGATGGGGCGCTATTATGCCGCACATGATAAAGAACCCGGTGATGTCGCTACGGCCATCGACGAACACTACCTGCCGCGTTTTGCCGGCGATCAATTGCCAGCGACGCATACCGGGCAGGCGCTGGCAATCGCGGATCGCCTGGATACCTTGGTGGGTATTTTTGCTATTGGCCAGGCACCCACCGGTGAAAAAGACCCGTTCGGTTTACGTCGTGCTGCGCTGGGTATCCTGCGCACCTTAATTGAAAAGAAACTGCTCCTGGATCTGCAACCGTTGTTGGTTCACACCACCAAGTTGCAGCCTGCTGCGCTGAAGGCCGATAAGATCATTGGTGATGTATTGGAATTTTTACTGGAGCGCATGCGAGCCTATTATTTGAATCAAGGCATACGTCATGACGTTTTCGATGCAGTCAAGGCGTTACGGCTGACCAGCCCGGCGGATTTTGATGCGCGTGTACATGCCGTCACCGCCTTCCAGCACGAGCCCGCTGCACAGGCGCTTGCCGCTGCCAACAAACGCATTTCGAATATATTAAAGAAAAATGCCGAACCCCTGCCGAACCAAATCGATAACACACTATTGCAAGAAGCGGCGGAAATCGCCCTGGCCGAAGCAATCAACAAAGCACGTAAGCAGGTCACGCCTTTATTAAAAAAGCGTGACTATGCTGCGGCATTAAAACAATTGGCGCAGCTGCGCGATGACGTTGATCGTTTTTTTGACGGTGTGATGGTCATGGCTGAAAACCAACCCTTGCGCCTGAATCGCCTCGCGTTGCTGACGAATTTGCGGAATTTGTTTCTTGAGGTGGCCGATATCTCCCATTTACAGACAGCAGGCTAACTATGATTGATGCGACGACCCGCGACTCTTACGCCGCCATGTTACAAGCCGTGCAGGCCTTTCATGACAAACATGATTTCAAAAACACCGGCGGTGAAGAGCTGGCTTATCGTGTTGCCTTAATGGCGGAAGAACTTGGCGAAATTTCATCGTGCATCACCAAGGGCAAAGCATCAGCAGAGTTGGCTGAAGAAGTGGCCGATCTGCTTATCTTGCTGTTGGGAACGGCGATCGCCGCCAACTTTGATCTGAATTCAGCCTTCTGGCAAAAAATGGATAAACCCATGCTTCGCCAATCGAGGTTGATTAATGGCCGGATTCGCGTGTCTGAATTTAAAGAGTAAGTTTATAAAATAGCATGGCAACAATTGCGAAAGGCCTTTTATGCTTAACATTATTCTCCGCGTGCATTAATTGATTTATGAAACTTATAATCCTTGACCGCGATGGCGTCATTAACGAAGACTCCGATGACTATATCAAATCCCCACAGGAATTTATTCCCATACCCGGCAGCATTGCCGCCATCGGCCACCTGACCAAGGCGGGGTATACCGTTGTGGTGGCCACCAATCAATCGGGTATTGCCCGTGGCTATTATGATATGTCCGCGTTACAAGCCATGCATGACAAACTAACGTTGTTATTAACCCCTGTCGGCGGCCGGGTTGATGCTTATTTTATTTGTCCACACGGCCCGGATGATCACTGCGATTGCCGCAAACCTAAAGCTGGGCTATTGCGGCAAATCGCCGAACATTACCAAACGGACTTGGGTGGTGTACCGGCTGTGGGTGATTCGTATCGAGATCTTCAGGCAGCGATTGCCGTTGGTGCCAAACCCGTTCTGGTCAAAACCGGCAAGGGCCAACGTACCCTACAAAAATACGCGACGGAAGTTGCGGCATTTCCTGTTTATGCCAATCTTTCAATGTATGTTGAAGCGTTGTTAAATTCAGAAGGTTGATAGACATGCTGATGATGTTCCGCTCCATACTATTTAGTGTACTGATGATTACTTTTACCATCATTTTTACCATCATCTCGGTGCTGTTAAAGCCTCTGCCTTTTATTTTAATGTCGTACACATTGCGGCTTTATGCCCATTTTGTATTGATGTCACTGAAACTTACCTGCGGTGTGAAATACCAGTTCCACGGACAAGAAAATATTCCTGACAGCCCCGTGATTATTTTTAGCAAACACCAATCGACTTGGGAGGGGTATGCCATCCAAACTATTTTTATCAAGATATGTTTTGTTGCAAAACGCGAGTTATTCTGGATTCCATTTTTTGGCTGGGCGCTGGCGGCAATGAAACCGATCGCAATTGATCGGCGCTCTGGAAAGCAAGCCATTCAGCAAATCATTGAACAGGGCAGAAAACGGCTCGCCGATAACATCAGTATTGTGATCTTCCCTGAAGGCACTCGAACCGCCCCTGACAAGCCCGGGAGATATAAAATTGGTGGTGCGGTGCTCGCTGCCGAAACGGGTTATCCGGTGATCCCCATCGCTCACAATGCCGGTGAGTGCTGGCCGCGTGGCGGCTTTTTCAAAACACCGGGCACCATTCAGGTGCGTATTGGGCCACCGATTTCCACTCACGGACGGACAGCTGATGAAATTTTGCATGACGCAAAACAGTGGATTGAGGCGCAGATGCCCGAGATAAGCAAACACTATCACGGATAAACTTCCTGCCTTTCTGCTTTAGCGTCCTAACTTAGCAGCTGCGCCTCGGTCACTCGGTTTTATTAACCGCCACCTGCGAGGGAAGTGTGTTCAGATATCCAGGTTTACTACATTTAAGGCATTGCTTTCGATAAACTGACGGCGAGGCTCTACTTGATCGCCCATTAATGTCGTAAAAATCTCGTCTGCGCCGATGGCGTCCTCAATCCTTACTTGTAATAAACGACGGACCTCTGAGTTTAAGGTGGTCTCCCATAGCTGTGCGGGGTTCATTTCGCCCAGCCCCTTATAACGCTGGATGTGCTGTCCGCGCTTTGCCTCTTCCAACAACCAGTTGACGGCTTCTTTGAATGTATTGATAGGTTGTTTACGCTCATCGCGTTTAACAAAGGCCCCTTCTTTAATCAACCCGGATAGAATCGCACCCAGCCGTTGAATAGCGTGGTATTCACCCGAATCAAAAAACTCATTGTTTATCTCATATTTTGTCGCTATACCGTGGCGGGTAGCGCTAATTTTACAAAGCCAACCGGTTTGTTCACCTTCTTTTGCTTGTATATGAGTTTCATAACGTATTTGGCTCCAACCAATACCCTTTAAGCTATTCTCTATTTCTGCAAACCAAGCCTGCGCGGTGGCTATGCTCGAGTGTGGTGATAAGGCTGGCATTGTGATAGCTTTGTCGAGAATTTCGCTAGGATAACGTCGGGAAAGGCGCTTTATACTTTCACTGACTTGCAGATATTGGTTGAGGATCTCTTCGAGTGCCTGCTGACTCAATGGCTTGGCATCTTCAGAAACATATAATTCTGCGCCGTCCAAGGCCGCTTGGAGTAAGTAAGCACTTAGCTCATGATCGTCTTTGACGTATCGTTCCGTTTTGCCTTTCTTTACTTTATATAGAGGCGGCTGTGCTATATATATGTGACCTTTTTCAATTAATTCAGGCATTTGACGGAAGAAAAACGTCAACAGCAGGGTACGGATATGGGAGCCATCTACGTCAGCATCAGTCATGATGATAATGCGGTGGTAACGTAATTTTGCGAGATCAAATTCATCTTTACCAATACCACACCCTAAGGCTGTGATAAGAGTACCCACCTCGGCTGAGGAGAGCATTTTATCAAACCGCGCCTTTTCGACGTTCAAAATCTTACCTTTAAGCGGTAAAATTGCCTGAAAACGGCGATCCCGTCCCTGTTTTGCAGATCCACCAGCCGAATCCCCTTCGACGACAAATAACTCGGATAGGCTTGGATCTTTTTCCTGGCAATCGGCCAGCTTGCCCGGCAGGCCCGCAATATCCAACACCCCTTTACGACGGGTCATTTCTTTAGCTTTACGCGCCGCTTCACGGGCTCGTGCTGCATCAACGATTTTTATTGCAATTGCCTTCCCATCGCTAGGGTTTTCTAGAAGATATTCACTGAATTTTTCGCCAACCACGGACTCGACCGCACCTTTAACTTCTGATGACACGAGTTTTTCTTTGGTTTGCGAGGAAAACTTGGGATCGGAAACCTTTACCGATAAAACCGCCATGAGCCCCTCACGCGCATCATCACCAGTGACGGTTACTTTGGCCTTTTTCGCGTAACCTTGCTCTTCGATGTAATGGTTCATAGTACGTGTTAATGCGGCTCTAAAACCGGCGAGATGTGCTCCGCCATCTCGCTGGGGGATATTGTTGGTATAACAGTAAATATTTTCTTGATAAGAATCATTCCACTGTAGCGCTAATTCGACGACGATGCCGTCACGTTCACTATTTATATACAGCGGATTGGGATGAAGAGGGGTTTTATTCCGGTTCAAGTGCTCAACAAAGGCGCGAATCCCGCCATGATATTCATAAGTATCTTCTTTACCGTCTCGCTCATCGAGCAGATGAATCCGTACACCAGAATTTAAGAAGGACAATTCGCGTAGCCGTTTTGAAAGTATTTCGTAATGGTATAGGGTGTTGGTAAAAATGACAGAGCTGGGCTTAAACCGCAATTCAGTACCGGTATTGCTGGTTTCGCCGATAACTTTCATGTCCATGGTCGGATCGCCCATGGAATATTCTTGGTAAAAAACCTTACCCTCACGACGAATTGTTAACTTAAGCATTTCTGACAGCGCGTTCACCACAGAGACACCTACGCCATGTAAACCGCCCGATACCTTGTAGGAATCATTATCGAATTTGCCACCTGAATGTAGCACTGTCAGTATAACTTCAGCGGCGGGGCGGCCTTCTTCTGGGTGAATGTCCGTGGGGATGCCGCGTCCATTATCACGTACGGTCACTGAGCCGTCACTATGAATAATGACGTCAATTTGTGTGCAGTGTCCGCCAAGGGCTTCATCGATAGAGTTATCAACAACCTCAAACACCATATGGTGTAACCCGGTGCCATCATCTGTATCGCCGATATACATCCCGGGTCGTTTGCGTACGGCATCAAGCCCCTTGAGCACTTTAATGTTAGAAGAATCGTAAGTACCGGGTTTTTTGTCGTTTGGGGTCTTATCCGTGCTCATGCAGGTCTCCTCGTTTGATTGTGTGGATTATATCACTTCAGTGATGGTGCCGTGTTCCACGTGGAACGTTTTGCTTTCTGTCCATAATGCAGGGTCGAGCAAGTCCCGTTCTGTTGCCGTTATTAAGGTCTGCACTCCCAGCTTGGCCAGCATTTGAAGTAATTTCCCTCGCCGTTCTCGATCAAGCTCTGCTGGTAGGTCATCCACCAATAATATCCCTGCGTTCTGGCCCAGATCACGCAATACGAGCAAATGAGCAAGCCGTAATGTTGAAATCAGTAGCTTTTGTTGGCCTCGCGAATAGTGCAACTGGGCTGGTATCTGCTGAGCAGTAATGACTAAATCTGCGCGATGAGCGCCATACTGGGTGTAACCGCGCTCCAAATCAGCGGGAATAGATACTTCCAGCAGTTGCAGTAAAGCGGTGTCTTTTGGCCAGCCGGCTTCATAGCTGAAATGTGGCTCATCATCGAGAAGTTGGTTGGAAAGGATTTTAATATGGGGGCACATTAAATCTACATACCGTGTCCGCAACTCGTGTAATACCAGCGCATGATCAGACAATGGTTTATTCCAGGCACGAATCTGTTGGTGGGCGGCACGGCGGCGAATAAGGGCGTTACGCTGTCGCAAGATCCGGTGATAACCCTGCCAAGTTTCTAAATATGAGTGTTCCACGTGGAACACGCCCCAATCGAGAAATTGTCGCCTAAATCGTGGGCCCTGTTCGAGTAGATAGTGTGTTTCTGGGTGAATAAGATGAATCGGTAATCGCTTAACCAAGGAAGTAAGTTTAGAGACAAATTCCCCATCAATTTTTGCTTGGGTTTTTTTAGCTTTCCGCTGAAAACCAAGGACATGATCGCGGCCAGTGCGGTCTCGGCTCCGCCCAATTATTTGCATTTGATCCTCGCTGTACTGGATCAATCGGTCTAAACGCGGAGTTCGAAAAGAACGGCCAGTCGCCAAGGTGTGTATAGATTCAAGTAAACTGGTTTTCCCGCTCGCATTGGGGCCGATGATTAGGTTAAGACCTGGACTGAAACTCAGTGTCGCTGCTGTGATATTGCGAAAGTGAAGAAGTTCAAGCCGTGTAAGTGACATTCAAGAACGCTTTGGCGCCTACAGTCGCATAGGCATAATGACATAGCGGCATTGATCATCACCAACACCTTTGAGTAAACAACTATGGTTAGCATCAGTGAAGAAAATCCCGACTTCTTCGGTCTTGATAACCGATAAAACGTCTAGGAAATAGCTGATATTGAAGCCTATTTCAAATTCTTCTGCTGCGTAATTTACTTCGATTTCTTCTTCTGCTTCTTCCTGCTCAGGGTTATGCACAGAGACTTTCAAAAGCTGTTTTGCTAAGTGAAACCGCATGCTACGAAATTTTTCATTAGAAAGGATGGCAACCCTTGAAAATGCTTGGTGTAAACCAAGCCGCGTCGCGCGCATTTCATTCGTTGCATTTTTAGGTATGACTTGTTGATAATCTGGAAACTTTCCATCAATTAATTTGGTTGTAAAAGTGATTTCTCGTAGCTTTACTCGTAAATGATTTGGACCAATATTGATGGTGACGAGATCTTTGCTAGGCTCAAGCAAACGCAGTAACTCCTGGATGCCTTTGCGCGGGATAATCACCTGTTGTGGCGTAGTGACTCCTGTCACTGCAGTATGGGTACAATACGCTAAGCGGTGCCCGTCTGTTGCAACCGTGGATATACTGTTTTCAGTTACATCAAACATTAATCCATTCAGGTAATAACGTACATCTTGCTGCGCCATGGCAAATTGAGTCTGTTCAATTAAAAACTTTAGGTCTTGCTGTGCCAGCTCAAAATGGCTTTTTATATTTACAGGCTCTATTTCGGGAAATTCAGCTGCTGACATGGTGGCAAGCGTGAAACGACTACGGCCCGAGCGAATGATCGCTTTATCTTTATCAATGGTTATATCGAGCAGCGCTCCATCTGGTAGTGACTTACACAAATCCATCAATTTACGTGCCGGGAGAGTAATATCACCCTCTTCCGAACTTTCAACGATCGCACCCGCGATCATTTCCACCTCTAAATCTGTTCCCGTTAAAGTCAACCGATTTCCTTTAACACGCATAAGCACATTAGCGAGAATTGGTGTGGTTTGCCGACGCTCAACCACATTTCCGACAAGCAGTAATGGTTTTAAAAGTACATCACGCTGAACTTTGAACTTCATGGTCTTCCTTTATTATCTTTTAATTAAATATAATATATATTATTACTATTATTATTACTGACACCTAAAACGGTGGGTAACAAACAAAACACCATTATACTCAATATGTTAGGCCGATTATAACCCTTCGTGTAAGTGCAATATAAACTGTCATTACGCTGTAGGCAAAATGTGGATAAGTAGTGTACCAAAAATTATCCTCAGGCCAATGACAGTTTATCCACAGGGTTTGGCTTCAATTACTTAACACTCGCATCAAGTTGGCGTAGTCTTCCGACAAGCGTTGATCTGACTCGCGCAACTCAACCACCTTGCGGCAGGCATGAATCACAGTTGTATGGTCGCGACCACCAAAGGCATCACCGATCTCAGGTAAGCTGTGATTAGTTAGTTCTTTGCATAGTGCCATAGCAAACTGGCGAGGGCGCGCAAGGGAGCGAGTACGGCGTTTCGATAAAATATCAGCAACACGGATTTTATAATATTCCGCCACAACCTTAATGATATTCTCCATAGTCACAAGCTTATCTTGTAACGCAAGCAAATCGCGTAAGGCCTCTTTCGCGAATTCCAATGTGATGGGCTTGCCGGTAAAGTGAGCGTTTGCGGCCACACGCCGTAGTGCGCCTTCGAGTTCGCGAATATTTGAACGGATACGTTTAGCGATAAAAAAACCGACTTCATCAGGTAAAGCAACGCCAGACTGTAACGCCTTATTCATTAATATGGCAACGCGGGTTTCTAGTTCCGGGGGCTCAATGGCAACGGTAAGCCCCCAACCAAACCGTGATTTTAACCGTTCTTCGAGGCCGTCGACTTCTTTTGGGTAGCGGTCACAGGTCAAGATCACTTGTTGCTGGCCCTCCAAAAGGGCATTAAAGGTATGGAAAAACTCTTCCTGGCTTCTTTCTTTGCCGGCGAAAAACTGGATATCATCGATTAGTAAGGCGTCAACCGACCGGTAATACCGCTTAAATGCATCGATAGTATTATGCTGTAACGCCTTGACCATGTCGGCAACAAAACGTTCCGAGTGTAAATACACCACCTTTGCCTCAGGGTGTGTCTGAGTAATCATGTGCCCCACCGCGTGCATTAAATGGGTTTTACCTAAACCCACACCGCCATACAGGAACAGTGGGTTATATGCCTTCCCAGGGTTTTGGGCAATCTGCAAAGAAGCGGCGCGCGCCAACTGATTGGATTTACCTTCTACGAAGGTGTCAAAGGTATAATTGGGATTTAGCGTGGTGTTTTTTTGCTGGGCGCTCGGTGGCGCGCCGACGGCATTGGATTTGTGAGCTGTATTCACGGGCTGTGTACTAACAGGCGCTGACATGCCGACCTCAATACGCAAGGTGGGCGGGTGTTGACTGATTTCACGCAGAATTTCGGTAATTCGTGTTAAAAACCGCTCATTAATCCAGTCTTTCACATAACGATTAGGCGCCAACAACCGAATTTCCTGTGCGTCATCAACAACGTGCAAGGGACGTATCCAGGTATTAAATTGCTGAGAGGTCAGCTCACGTTGTAATTGGGCAAAACACGCCTCCCAAAGCGAAGTAGTCACGGCTCCCCCTGCTGAATCGTTAAGCATGAACTTCAATCCTGAAGTTAGTAGAACCGGCAAGTCTACGGTGTCTGGCGCGACTTATCCACACCTTGTATAACCGACTGTTATGAAAGTAGTTTGTCGTGAACGGGTTGACTTTGGACCCGGCAGACAGTAATCTTGCCGACCTTTCGAGCGAGCAGTCCCCGTGATTGCCCTCGGCTAATTTAAAAGTTGCTAACAGCGGATTTCGCCATGAAACGTACCTATCAGCCCAGTAAACTCAAACGTAATCGCACCCACGGTTTTCGCAAGCGTAAACGCACCGTCGGTGGCCGTAAAGTTATTAACCGGCGTCGTGCAAAAGGTCGCAAACGTCTGTCTACGGCGTGATTGTCTACTCTTGTGTTGTCCGGGCGATTTGCGCGACACCAACGGCTAACCCGTCCAGCCGAGTATCAGTTGGTTTTCACCAAAGCAAAACGTCTTGGTGATAAAGAGCTGAATATCCTGTGTCACGCGAACCAAAAACCGTTTGCGCGATTAGGGGTAGTGGTCCCTCGTAAACACATCAGAAAAGCGAATGCGCGCAATCGAGTAAAGCGACAGGTACGCGAAAGCTTCCGCTGGCACCAAGATTCGCTAAAGGGTTGGGATATCGTAGTGTTGCTGCGAGCTGATCTGGGCACCGTGACCAATGTCGGCATTCGTGAACGACTGGAAAAATACTGGCAACACATAGCACGTACATGCGTACCATCTTAATATTTTTTATCCGCGCCTATCGCCTGATACTCAGTCCTTTTATCGGGCAACACTGTCGGTTTACGCCAACATGTTCGCAATATTCATTAGAAGCCATCGAGCGATATGGTGCAATACACGGCTCTTGGTTAACGATCAAACGCTTATCACGTTGTCATCCTTGGCATACCGGCGGCTGGGATCCGGTGCCTCATTCAAAAAATAAAGAGTAAAGAGCCTCATGGAACAAAATCGCTTATTCCTTTTTCTCGCGCTGTGTTTTGTCAGTTATATGTTGTACGACGCATGGGTGCGTGATCATGCGCCTAAGGCACCGGTAGTCAGTACGACAAGCAACAGCACAATCCCGGACTCGGGTAGTTCGACAATGCCGAGCGGCACAGGTGAAATGCCGCTGCCCGTCCCGGGCAAAGCCAATGGCAATACAGCAAGTGCCGTGGTTGGATCACCAACCAGTAAACAAAGCGGTGAACGGATCAGTGTCCATACCGACGTTTACCAGATTGAAATTGACACCCTCGGCGGTGATCTGCGGAAAGTAGATTTGCTGAAACATCCGGTGAGCATCGTCGATAAGGAACAGCCGTTTAAGTTGCTGGATGACAGTCAGGTACGGTTTTTTATCGCACAAACAGGATGGTACTTACCGCAAGAGCCCGCGATGGTCCCCGGTACAAAAACTGTGTATCACGTCGCCAAGAAGGAGTACCGTCTGCAAGAGGGCGATGATGCTTTGCGTGTGGATTTACAGTGGAAGAATGTAGACGGTATGGAGTTTACTAAGAGTTATATATTCAAACGCGGTAGTTATGAAATCGATATGGAGCATACGGTTAACAACAATAGTGCAAAAGACCTGCAAGCAAGCTTATACATGCGGTTGCAACGTAATGCGCCGGCAGAGTCGAGTGGTTTCATGATGATGCCGGTGTCGGTGGGGCCCGTGTATTACAGTCCGGATCAGAAATATAAAAAATTCACCTTTTCAGATATCGACACAGCTGATGCAGGCGGCGCGGGCGTAAAAGACGTGATCAAGCGTGAGATTACCGGCGGTTGGGCCGGGATGATTGAACAATTTTTTGTTGCCGCCTGGATGCCAGCGGAAAAAGACAGTTATCGTTATTTCACCTCAAAAATGGATGACACCAGCAATCATTATTTGATTGGGATGATGAAAGCAGAAACAGTCGCCGCAAACCAACAGCATAAAACCAGTGCGCGTCTGTATGCAGGACCAAAGGTTCAAAAACACTTAGCTGATGTCGCACCTGGTCTGGAGCTGAGCGTCGATTACGGTTGGCTGACATTTATCTCCAAGCCGCTATTTTGGGTAATGGACAAGATCAATACGTTTGTAGGCAACTGGGGTTGGTCGATTATCCTGCTGACCATTTTAATTAAGCTGGTGTTTTATAAATTATCGGAAGCCAGCTACCGCTCCATGGCGAAAATGAAAAGTGTCACCCCGCGCATGATGGCGCTTAAAGAACGTTATGGTGACGACAAACAGAAAATGAACCAGGCCTTGATGGACATGTATAAAAAGGAAAAGATCAATCCGGTCGGTGGCTGTTTGCCGATCTTGATCCAAATCCCGGTTTTTATTGCATTGTATTATGTCTTGTTAGAAAGCGTCGAACTGCGGCAAGCGCCGTGGGTTTTATGGATCCATGATTTATCGATCATGGACCCGTATTTTGTGTTGCCGATCATTATGGGTGTGACCATGGTCATCCAACAACGCCTCAACCCCACACCGCTGGACCCGATGCAGGCCAAGATTATGATGGTTCTGCCATTGATCTTCACCGTCATGTTCGCGGTTTTCCCCGCTGGGTTAGTCTTGTACTGGGTAGTTAACAACACCTTGTCGATTGCACAACAGTGGTACATCACCAAACATGTACTGGCAGAAGAAAAACATACGGCGGGGCATCACTCGCACAAAAAGGAATAAATAGACCTCGTTGCTTGTTACGCGCCACTCGGCTTATCCTGCGCCTATGCAGATGACAGCTACCGATACCATTGCTGCACAAGCCACCCCAGTCGGCCGGGGTGGTGTTGGTATCATCCGGGTCTCCGGACCCGCAGCAGCAAACATCGCCAGCGCCATTCTCGGCACATTGCCCCAACCACGGTACGCCCAATACCAAGCCTTCAAAGATCCGCAAGGTCAGACCATCGACATGGGCCTGGCCCTCTATTTTCCAGCACCACATTCATTCACCGGCGAAGACATCCTGGAGCTGCACGCCCACGGTGGCCCGGTGGTCATGGACCTGTTATTACAAATTGTGGTGCAACATGGTGCTCGGCTGGCGCGGCCGGGTGAATTCAGTGAAAGGGCCTTTTATAACGACAAGCTGGATCTGGTGCAGGCCGAGGCCATTGCCGATCTGATCGATGCCGGTTCGGAACAAGCCGCGCGTGCCGCGCTACGCTCCTTGCAAGGGGAGTTCTCTGCGGTGATCAATGTCTTGGTGCAGGCGATCACCGAATTACGAATTTATGTCGAGGCCTCGATCGATTTTCCCGAAGAAGAAATTGATTTCCTTGCCGAAGGCCAGGTCCAACAGCGAATAGCGGGTTTGCAGGAAACGCTACGAGATATTCAACGAAAGGCGCAACAAGGCAGTATTTTAAAAGAAGGCATCCATGTCGTGCTGGCAGGGCAACCTAATGCCGGCAAATCAAGCCTGTTAAATGCGCTGGCCGGACACGAGGTGGCCATCGTTACACCGATTGCCGGTACCACCCGTGATGTCGTGCGCGAAGAAATTCTATTGGAGGGTCTGCCAGTTCATATAATTGATACTGCTGGCTTGCGCACCAGTGCTGATATCGTGGAACAAGAAGGCATACGGCGTACCTGGCGGGCGATTGATTCTGCCGACTGTATTGTCTTGTTGGTGGACGACACCTGTGGCTGGACCCGGGAAGATGAAAACATTTTGCAGCAACTCCCCACGCAATTACCGCGGATCATCGTCTATAACAAAGTGGACGTAACCGGTAAACCGGTGGGACGGGTTCACACGGCATCCAGCACCACGATCAATCTGTCCGCACAACAAGGCAGCGGATTAAATGCATTGATCGATGCGCTTAAGGCGCAGGCCGGTTTTGTCGCCGCCGGTAGCGGTGCCTTCATGGCACGCCGCCGCCATCTCACCGCACTGGCCAATGCCAGTATAGCGATACAGTGCGCCGCCGAACAAACCGAAAATAAACGCGGTGAGTTAGTAGCCGAGGAATTACTCCAGGCGCAAAATCAATTGAGCGAGATCACCGGTGCGTTCAGCAGCGACGACTTGCTGGGTAAAATTTTCGAGAGTTTTTGCATCGGTAAATAATAGGCGCCGACAGTCAGCGCTGGATTTTTCAATAAGGTTAAGTACACGGGTTTTCCGTGAAACTGATTCGTAACAACCCGCGCGCCTAAAACGGCGCGTAAATAGAGCCATCACGGCAGGTGTTAAACATGCGGTCATGGCATAACTTACTATTGACGGGTCTCTTGGGCGGGGACGCTGATGATAGGTTGACCGTGTGAATCCTGTTGGAGAAAGGCTTTGTTCGGGTGTTCCGGTTTTTGGATCGCGGTGATATCACCAACCGTAACCGGGATCATCAACGCAGTGGATTGTGACTGACCGTCTTGGGTGACTAAGGTAACAAAGAGGTTGACGTGGTGTTGGCCGTCGCCTTGAGGCACCACCTGGATCACGTGTTTAATCACTTGCCCGGTGTTAACCTGATCAAAACTTGCCTGAGTACTGGGGTCGACTGAATTCAGATTGCCATTGACGGCGTACTCCAGTTTAATCGCACTGGCAGCGACCAAGGGCGTCATGCTGATCTCAATGCGTAGCGGGGAACTGAGGGCTGGTTTGTCCAACAATTGATAGCTGACATTAATAGGCGCGGTGGTTTTGCCGGGCGAACGATGTTCAAGGCTGCGCATGGTGGGCTTCTCGCCTGGGCGCGCCGTGGTGTTTGTGTTGGAGTTATTTGCGCTATTGCAAGCAAACAGCAGCGACGATGTGCCAATAAAAAACAGGGTAAATAATTTCATAAATAGGTTTCCTAATTAATCGTGACGGTAAAACAGGATGGACCAGCGCGCGTACCAGACAATAAATTATCATCATAGACTTCTATAACATAATCACCAACTGGCAAATTACGTACAAGTGAATCAGTTGTCCCTACAGCTATCGCAGGTTGAAGAAGGATACCATTAGCGTATAAAAATATGTCAGGATCGGATCCCGGTTCTCCGATGACTATAACTGTACGCTCTCCAGCGGTAGTAATATTCAAACGTAAAAAACGCCGATTTCCCAACTTGTTAGGTACCTCGGGTATGCCGTTAGTGATAGTGGCTGTGGTACAAAGGGGGGCTGTGGTAGTACCGCCAACAGTAATCGGGGTGTAAATAGGCAATGCGCCACCTGTCGCCAATCCGCCCGTATTTGTTTCAGTTGTACCATAGGCGTCCATAGTGGCGCTGACGATAACCTGGGCGGAGACCAACTGATCAATCGCGGTTGCTTGGCCAAGGTTATTAGCCTTGAGTGCGGTAATAAAGGTGAAAATGCTGGTGAGTGCCGGTGTGGTTCTTTGTTGATTGACTAACACAGTATAGAGCGGGGTAAATCCCATCGACACGGTATCCGCCCCGTCACTGGGGATATCATACAAATCATACAGAATTGACTGTACCGACCCTTCGTTAAACCAACCGATATTAGCTGACGGGTTTGTTTCAAGGCTAAAACCAAAACCACCAGATTGATTTGGACCGATGGTATCCTTATAACTTGGGTCACCGCTGACCATTGCGGAAAAGGCATTGCCAAAACCTTCACCGAAGGCAAGGCGCATATCAAGACGTTCAGTGGCGGAGTGTGAGCCACCAATCGAATCCGAACGCGAAAACATATCTTCAAAATAATGACCGAATTCATGGATAATCACGTGTCGATCATATTCATCGGTATCGATGTTAGCCGCACCTAAGATGTAGATGCCTGTGCCATTATAATGCGAGGTACCAATTTGGCCGACGGCATTATTGTTCCCGGAAGGAATATTGTTCGGACTCCAATTTAAGTCCAACGCAGGAAAGTTGGTAGTTGGCGCACTCGTGCGAATAAGGGATACGGCATCGTACACGGCGTCCAAAATGGCAAACGGCGCAGCGCTGCGTGGGCGAGCATAGACAGATCCATCCCAACCGGATGCAGCATTCAAGTTTCTAGTTTGAGCTGTTGTGCCTGTACACGCCTGCGCACCTTGCATGGCCCATTGCGCATTACCTGCTGTGTTATCGACGAGGCGGAAGGTCGAAATGGGTGATGTCTGTCGTAACTCAGCCAAGACGCGGATAGTCACGTTCGTGTTATTGGGTACTGATAAGCTGTAGCCACCGCTACTCGTGCTTGTTGTACTCGAGATGACGGCGTTATTAGAGGAATTGAGTGCTTGTACAGTAACGCCGCGCACGGGTCTTTGTTGGATAGCGTTATAATTGAGACCGAACTCATTAGCATTAGTCGAATGCGGAACAAAATCATAGGTAGTGGTGCCTGATATTGTCACCATCGCGCCGGTAGGCGCTGCCGGACAAGTTAATACGGGTGGTTCGGCGGGGGCAGGAGGACCGCCACAGCCAGTAATCACAAGGACGAATAAAACAATCAGCGAATGATGAAGTATTTTCACAAGAGCCCCCAAGGGAAATAACGCACTTTATTCTGTACCTACGCCCCGATCGATTCTGCGAGCCAAGTCGTAATATGGACGTAACATAGGCGAAACGGTGACTAGTCTACTTGAAGGAGACAATGAAAAGAAACAGTACGAACAAAATGCCCCTGCTCGGCAGGGGCGGTTATTACCGACTAAAACTGCACAGCGTCGTTCTTATCTTCACCTAACCCCAGAGAATCCGGCTCGGTGCCAAGCAAGTAATGGCCCACTAACAAGGCGGAGCTGGCGAGGATCAGGCTGCCACCGGCGGCGAGGGCACTGCCGCTGGGGAAGAAAACCATGAGAAAAATGCTGATGGTCATAGTAAAAATGGCCAAAAACTCAATAAAAGGGCGGGCTAACATCCGTATTCTCCTTAAGTACTCAAATCAAAAAATGTGACAGGCTCTGTAATGATTTTGAGAAGTGCATCACAAATACGCTGAATATATAACCCCTTTTCCTCATTGCGTCAACAAATGGTGTTTTTTAATTTACGCGTGTGATCATTGATCGTTTCGGTCCTTTCTAGGGTGCGGAGAATTGATAATATGTCAGGTAAAGTGGGCGGCGTGCAGGTATGATTTGGCCGGGTTTGCTGCCCACCGTACATCAACCATCAAAAGGGAGTGTCTATATGCATGTAACAAAAACCATCTTCAGTGGCGCTGTCGCGCTTTGCTTCTCACTGCCTGCGTATGCCGCCGAGATTACAGTCATGATGCATAAGGTGAATGAAAAAGGTGTTGGTGAGACAATCGGTACCATCCAGTTTGCCGATACCGACAAAGGCATGGCGGTGACACCCAATCTCAAAGGGTTGGTTGCGGGCGTGCATGGCTTTCATCTTCACCAAAATCCTGATTGTGGTGTAAAAGAAAAAGACGGCAAGATGACGGCCGGGTTGGCGGCAGGCGGACATTTTGATCCGGCTAAGGCAGACAAACATGAAGGCCCGCATGGCAAGGGCCACCTGGGTGATTTACCCGCGTTGGATGTTGCGGCGGATGGTACAGCAAACAAGCTCATGCTGGTGCCGCGCCTTAAAGTTGCAGATATCCAAGGGCGCTCGGTGATGATCCATGAAGGCGGTGACAATTATTCCGATCAGCCCAAACCCTTGGGTGGCGGCGGTGCGCGAGTGGCGTGTGGTGTGATAAGCAAATGAAAAAATTCTCAATAGCCTGGCTGCTCGCCTTTGGCGTGATGTTTGGCCTGGCAGGTGTGTTCAATACGGTATTGATTCATGATTTTGTTGTCGCGAATATTAAGCCGGACTTGTTGCGTACACCGCCCAACATGGCATTCATTATGTCGGGTTACGTGTTGCTTTCGCTGCTGATGGTGTATCTCTACCCGCGTTTTGTTAAAGAAGGGGCGTACTCAGCGCGGCGCGGCCTGGGCTACGGCATGTTGTTTGGTATTGTCTGGTTATTGCCGTACAGCCTGGTGTTACATGGCGCGTATCAATTTCCGGTTAAGGCATTACTCTTTGACACGGCGTGGGCATTACTTGAGCAAGGTGCCGGTGGCGCAATTATCGGTTTTGTCTATGCCAAGTTTGGCAAACAATATTTTTAAGGGGCTCTGCTTAATTATTATTTTGTCATATTGATTTTTGAATGCTATTGAAATAACTCACGCCAGTAAATAATCCGATCATCACCGCGGAATTGGCCAAAGGAAGCGGTGCCGTTATTAATGCGTAAATAAGGATGGGTTGCAAACGGAATCAAGTAATCATCGCCATTGCCACCGGCGGTGTAAAATAATTTCCAGCCGGCGCCGTGGCCGAGGGAATCAGGTACATGGACACGACCGCTGGTTGCTGTGTAATTAAAGGTACCGCTGTTCACCGCCGGTGCGGCACGATAATAATAACCTTGCCCGTCACTCGCCGTGGCGTTCCCCAGTGCAGTACCCGCAGGCGCAGTGACGCTATACAGCGTGCAACTGTCATCGGTTTTCGTGAGCCAGATACTGCATTGACCCGCAGAGAGTGCATTGCAGTATTGTGTCTGTACCCACATCGATAGCGCGGTGGTTTCAGGACCATAAGCATTGTCGGCGGTGATGCGCCCAAAATACAATGCGGTGGTTGCCGCTTGCCGATAGTTATCAACGCCAATCGTTAAATTAGTCGTATCAATGCGGACATTGTCGGTATCGGTTGGGTTAATGCCAAGCGCAACCTGGGTATACGGTGTTTCCGCGGTGTAGCTGGGTGTGCTGCCCAGGCGATCAATATCTAGTCGTACCAGTACATCGATCTGGCCGTTGGTAAATTGACCGCTGGCCGGTGTACTGCTGGCAGTATTGATTTCAATCCTGGCATTCAAATTGGTCGGCGTACCCGAGGGATCATTTACCGCGGCCAAATTCCATTTGCCGGCCTCGTTGGGCAGCGTGGTATTTTCAGTGAATGGCGTATTCATTTTCGACCATGTTGAGGTGTAGTTTTGTGTGCTGCTTCCGGCTGTACAGACTTGCCCCATGGCCTGGGCCTTGAGAGAGAAGCGCAGATCCAAATTCTCATCCAGGTAATTAAAGCCATCGGTGCAACCGGCGGCGGTGTTGCTGTCGGTGCGGTTCGTCAGTGAACTACTCAGCAAACAAAAGTGATCAGGAAAAAACCGGCCGATATCCGCGCTGGTGTTTAGCACCGCCGTGCCAATGGCTTGGCCAAAATAACCCGTGATGGGGGTGGCTGCCGTAAACCTAAATGATCCCACTTCCGACACGGTCTGTGTGCTGATCACGTGCTCGCCATTGTCTGCCGCAACAAAATTAAAATTGGCCACACCCAAGGTACCCTGGGCAATCGCAGGCGCGACATTGACGTGGCTCACGCTGAGCCCGGTTAATTGAAAATTCGGTGTCACGGAATTATCCGCGCAGGCTGCGCGGATTTTTAAATTAAAGTTTTCACCCGCACGTTTGAAGGCGCTACACGTTGCTGATGCGCCAGCGCAATCGGCATTGGCATCGTCACTGAAGACATAAAGCTTATACGGCGCAGTGACATAACTGCTGGCGCCATTCATGATCAAACCGCTTTCCGTACCGCTACCGGTGAAGCGGCTGTTCAAGGCGAGTTGACCGGCATCGGTATAGTTGAGCGTAATAGTGGCCTGGCCGCTGCCATTAAAACTCAGTGGCACACTGGTGCCGGGTAATGCCGTTGCCAGCAAATAATTTGTCGTACCGTTGTTCAGGGTTAAGGTTCGTGTACCGCTGCTTGGGTTGGCATAGGTGGTCCAGAAATTGACATTGGCACTGCGATTCTGAAATGACGGGACACAAAGTTGCGAGGTGTTGTCCAGCCGTACCGCACTGACGGTGATGGCGTTGGACGTAGCGCAGGAGGTTTGTGCAGGTAGCGTATAAATAAAACCCGTGTCGTAATAGGTCAACGCACAGCTGGTTGTCGCCGTTGCCGTGTTCAGACAGGTTACCGCACTGCTGGCGGCGGGCGCTGAGCTGCTGGCGCCGAGCGTGACAGTTTGTGCGGTGTTTTGCCGTAGTTGCAAGGTAGCAACACCACCACTGATCGTTTGTGTGTCGCCACCGACCCAGCCGCTCGGCGACAAAGTCACATTGACACTGCCGCCATATAAACTGCTGCAACTGCTGTTCGCGCAGGCGCGCACAGTAATGCTGTCTGGATTGCAGGTCAGTGCGGTACCGTCGTGTTCGATCTGAAAATGGTGGAGTGCAATAGCACAAGGTCTGGTTTCGTTCATCACGCTGGTAAGTTCCGCGCCGGTCAGCGTACGTGCATACACACGTGTTTCATCGATGCTGCCACTGAAGCGCCATTGCGCGACCGCTTCACCCCCCGCTGCACTATTATTCTCGCCCCCGATGCTGGTGGCACCATTGTCGATACTCCAGTTGCCGGTATAGGTTTGCGCCGTAGTCACGGCGGCACCATTAACAAACAGTTGGCGGGTCTTTGTAGTGGCATTATGCACGGCGGCGACGTGATACCAGGTGTTGGCGGTGATCACCGCGTTGCTGTCCAAAATTACCGGGCTTATCGCACGCGAGAAAAATCGCAACCGGCCAGCACCACCGTCACCGAGGCTGAAGGCATAGCCGCCACTGTTGCTCTGGTCATCGGCAAAAATGCGTTGATCACCCGTGATTCGCGTGGGGTTGATCCAGGCGGTAATCGTGAAACTGCCGGTAAGATTCGGGAAGGTATTCAAGGCAACGTAATCGTTGCTGCCGTCAAATCTGCCGTAAGAACAAGTGCCGGGTGAACCGGCAATCGCAGCAGTCACATTGGCAGTCGATGCACCATTCACCGCCGTACCGTGATAACCGCCCCCTGAACTGTCGATGACTTCATTGGCCGTGCCGTTCCAGGTTAACTCGTCCATGTTCCACTGACTGAAGACACATGCATGCGTCTGAACACGATCCGTGTTGACCTGTGTGCCGGAAAGAACCTCGTTGTAAATACGTACCTCGTCGAAGGTGCCGGTTGCGCCGGTATTGGTATAACCATTGCCGCTGACACCCGCGGTGCGTCGTACACCTAAAAACAGCGTATCAATATTGCCGAGGACGCCAGTGATAGTGAGTGGCGTAGTAAGGTTGCCACGACTGGTCGCACGGCGTGTCCCGTCGATATAGATTTGCAAATAATCAGCGTCTTCAGCAACGTCCCAACTGATGGCGACATGATGCCAGGTGTTGGCGGCGTAACTGTTGTTGGACGTTTCGACCTGTAAGTCCGCATCCACGCTGTCTTCAAGGCGAAATCGTAACCTGCCGTTAGCGGGCTTAACCAGGAAAAAATATTTATCCGCCGCATCATTACCGAGGTTGGCCGAGGCGTCAGCAATCATGGTATTACCTGAATTCCAGGCAGAGGCATTACGATACCAGAACGTCACTGTGCCACGGCTGCCGACCACGCTGCGAACGTTAACCGGCGTACTCATTCCGGCGTTGGCCACGGGCATGTTACCGCCGTTACATACATAACCCGGGTTGATGGGTACCGCGCCGCCCAGCGCCTGGCCGTGATAACCGTTACCGCTGCCGTCAATGATCTCACCTGCTGCACCACTCCAGGTGTTTTCATCCATGGCGTAGTAGCTCAGCGCCGTCGGATTGTCCGCACTAAAACGAATTGCGGTGTTTTGCAGGGAGGCGGTGTTATTGTAAATATAAAGTTCGTAATCGGCGGTGTTGATCTCCCAACCAATCTGCGCATGACCTTGTGATGGATTGGTAATGGCGCCGTATTGAAACATGAATTGGCCGTTCTCATACAGGATCACCTGCAGATTGAAACTACTACCAGCGCTGTTAAATTCCGGTACATTGCTCCAGGTCGCAACAAAATAACGATTGGGTGCAGTGCCCAGGCTCGCGTAACGCACTGTGCCACCCGCGCCCGGATTCAAATCGGCGCCATAGACACGCAATGTGCGCAGCAGGCGCGTATCAGGCATGGGATAGCGATAGGTGCGCGGTGGTCCGTTAGCGGCAGTGCCCGGTGCGCAAAAGGTATTATTAAATTGCAGCCGGCCATTGGTCATGATGCGTGCGCTGTTGTAGTTGATCCCACCAAGGCTGAAATTAAAACCCAGAGGAATTGTCGCGGTGATGTCATCATTATTTGCCGATGCACCGCCAGTACATTGATTTGCCGGTCCGCCCGGCGCCGCCGTCCAGACAACATTGGTATGCGTGGCAGGATCGATCCAGGCGAAAGTGCCGGTGCTGGCGCTATAACTTGCCGCGTGCAGAAGTAGGGGCGCACTGCAAAAAAAGAATAAGCCCAGCAGGGTGTAGGATGTCGTCAATCTATTAAAGGTAAACATAAGACCTCATGGACTTTTCGCCATTAATTCAATTTGTCGTGTGGCACTGGTCGTCACGAAGCTGCAATTGCCGGTGCTGGTCAAGGTGTAGTAGGTGTTGGTGCCGATGGTATTGCTGCTGCAATTGACCACGGCGGTGCAACCATCCAAGCCCATTGCTGACAATGTGACGGTGGGATAAGGCGCGGAACACGTTGCCGCGGCGCCATTGAGTGGAAACAGTTGGCCCAACGCAGTTTGCGCACCGCTCTCAGCGGCATAAAAGGCGCGGGTGGACATCACCTCCTGGCTTAAGGCTTGGTGGCTGCTTTGTGAGAGATTGACCAAGGCACTGCCGATCAAAGCCATGATCACTAAAATAAAAATGGCAACGGGAAGACTGAAGCCACGTTGCGAATGAATGATGATGAGGGTGTCACAACACATTGCGAACTTGAACCTCATGAGTCAGCCGAATCCATTCACCATCAATAAAATAACGCAGATCCAGGTCGACAATGGCGTTGCGTTTCAAGGTGCCGGGGCTGTATGTAAAAGGCGTGACGGTGACGCTGTTGTCAACGGTCTGAATATTTTCTGCTAACAAGGCGTTGCCGCTTGCCGGTGGAGCGGCTTGCACGGTGTTGAGTCCATAATTGCTATAGCGACGCAACTCGGTACCGACCACACAAAAACTCACCGGATCACTAACGATGAAAAAGCGCTGATACGGTGAAGCCAGATTAAATCGGTGTGTGGTACTGAAGGTGACCGTTGCAGTGGGAGTACCGCCTGCCGAATTAAAACCAACAATGGGCCCTGGGTTGCTGATGGTGTATAACGCGCTGGTGGTATAGGGGTACACAACCACATACCGATTGCCACCGCCAGCAGGTAAATTAAATGCCGCAGCATTCATGGTATTGCTCGGGGCATCAATGGGTAAGGTCAGGTACGCCGAGCCCGCGACAATGGGTTGAAACTCCAGGCAGTCATTACTGACACGAATGCTGTTAGGCAATGCGGTGCGTAATTCGCGCGCGATACGCTCTACCGTGGCGCGGCCGACATTGGCTAATTCTTCGCGGCGCACGGTATCAGTGTAGGCGGTCATGCCTTGGGTAATGTACGAGGCGGTACCGGCCATGATAATACCCAATACCGTGATCACCACGACCAACTCAATTAAACTAAAACCGCGCTGCTGTTTCATCTAAAAGTCTCACTCAACGAATCGTGATCTTTTATAAAGCGTTTCCGGTAATTCATCTTTTCGCCGTTACCGCGAACGCCTACAGGGAAGTAGGCGGTAGAGCGAGGCAGTACGCCAAAGCCGAAACGGGGATCCAGAATATCAATAAGATAGATTCCTGCTTTTTCACCAATCACTGGCCGCCATGATCCCCCCTTAGTAAAAGGAGGGTTAGGGGGGATTTGGACTGCACCGAATATACAAATTCCCCTCAGTCCCCCTTTTTTAAAGGGGGAAGTGTTTCGTGCCACCATTTCAAAACTGTCATTAGTTTTCATCGTTAATAATTCACTCGGTACGCACTCACCGGGATACTGTTGCCCAGCGGGGTGGTGATCGTGACCGTAATGCGTTTGGCTTGTTGATTGCTGCCCAAACCCAGCTCGCTACCGGCATAGGCGACGCGGACTTGCACGCCATAACCGTCATACAGTGTCGAGGCGAACCCGGTGGTCAATGAGATCGGCGGCGACTCATTCAGGCCGTCGTAATCATCAACATCATTAAAGTTGGCGCGGCTTATCTCACCCGGATCGGCGGCGGGAATGGTTGCCGTGCAAGGTAGTGCACCGCTGTCGGTAGAGTCACAACGCGGCGTGCCACCCTGGCCGGAATTTTGATCGAAACGTTTTGTGAGTATTTCATCTAAATAGGCCTGCGCCAATTCCATCGCGCGGGTTTGAATTAATCCCTCCGGGCTTTGCCGTACCGCCTGATTGATCACCAGGGTTACACCGGTGAGGGCAACTGCGAGTACGACGATCACCACAACGATTTCAATCAAAGTGAAGCCACGTTCAAAAAAGGGGGCGTCTTTTTTTGCTTTTTTGCGATGGTTAGCAGGTGTGTGCATAGCCAGTGGTCTCGATGCACACCTGCCGCGTGCTGTCGCTGGTGATCACGATCGTGCTGGCGGGGGTTGCGTCACCCAAGGTGTTGTAACTGATCGTGACGTTGCTGAGGGTGATGTCACTGGGGATGGCGGTGTCGCGGACTTGCAGACCGCTGTCGCTGTATTGAATGCGAATCCGTTTGTTACCGTTATCCACTTGTAATTGCACATTCGCGCCGACGCCTTTGTGCATCGCCAATTGTTGTGCCTCTTGTGCGGCACGCAGCAGTTGATCCTGGATGGTGCGCGATTCAAACGGACTGGTTTGCAAAAATCGTGGCAAGGTAAAGGCGGAGAGAATACCCAAGATAGTAATCACAGTAACCAGCTCCACCAGCGTGAAGCCGAGTTGCACTGTCTGAGCGCGTGGCAGGAGGCATACCTTCATACGTGGCATCGTAGGTCCAGTTGGTGTTGCGTGCGCAGGCGGACGGCAGAATGGCACGCAATACCGTCATTTATCGACAAATCAACGAGTTAACTTTAGCAGAGACACAGCAGCCGCCGATCCGGGTCGACAACCGGCTAACCGGTCCATACACCGTGACGGTGATGCCAGGAAATTGGCCCAAGATATTGATTTATCGATGCTTCATGAGAGGCCAGCCTGCTTTTTAGGCCGACCTGCTCATGACGTTAAACATCCAGTTAGCCGTTTGTTGCGTAGTGTTGGCAGGTCAAACTCATGTTAGGTAAGGAGAGCACCAGTGAAGGCTATTATTCTGGCAGCATTGCTCAGCAGCGCGAGTCTGTCCTACGCGGGGGCGGCGACATCGCCGATCACCTGGCGAAACTGGGCAGACGCGCAATTCGACACGGCGCGGGTCGAACAGAAATTAATTTTGCTGGACCTTGAGGCGGTGTGGTGCCACTGGTGTCATGTGATGGATCAGACTACCTATCGCGATCCGGCGGTCACGGAATTGTTGCATCAGCATTTTATTACCGTGAAGGTCGATCACGATGCCCGTCCGGATCTGGCCGAGCGTTATCGTGACTTTGGTTGGCCGGCGACGATCATATTTGATAGCCAAGGCCGTGAGCTGGTGAAACGTGCCGGTTATATTGAACCGGTAGCGATGCAGGCCTTATTGCGAAAGCTCATTGAAAATCCAGTGCCGGAAGAGATCGATTCGACAATCGCACCAAAACAGTATGCCAGCAACCCCTTGCTCGATGACAACACACGGCGCGAATTACAACAACGCTTTATCACAACCCACGACAATGAATTGGGTGGCCTGGAGCACGGTCAGAAATATCTGGAGCGTGACACCGCCGAGTACGCGCTCCTGCTCGCCTTGCGCGGTGACCAGCAGGCCGAAAAAATAGCGCGTAAAGATTTAACCGCTGCCCTGGCGCTGATTGATCCGGTGTGGGGCGGGGTGTACCAGTATTCCACGCACGGCGATTGGCGGCATGCGCATTATGAAAAACTTGGTTTCATTCAAGCCGACTATTTGCGGCTGTACGCGTTGGCGTACGGCGCGTTGCGTGATCCGCGTTACCTGGACGCGGCAAAGTCCATCTATCGTTACAGCAATCGTTTCCTGCGCAGTAGCGACGGTGTGTATTATGTCTCACAGGATGCCGATCTAAAACAGGGCCAGAAGGCGCACGACTATTTCAAACTCAACGACAAGGCACGTCGGCAACGCGGCATACCACGCGTTGACAAACATCAATACAGTAAGGAAAACGCCTTGATGGTGGAGGCGCTGGCAACACTGTACAGCGTGACCGGTGAGCAACACTATTTGCACGACGCACAACGTGCCTTTACCTGGATAGTGCAGCATCGGCGTTTACAGGGCGGCGGATTCGGCCACGACGAAAATGATCAGGCAGGTCCGTATCTGGCCGACAATCTCGCGGTGTTACGCGCGACACTGGCTTTGTACACAGTAACCGGTGAACGTTTGTATCTGGCGCAGGCGCGTGAGGTGGCGGATTTCATCGACAAGACCTTCCGTGATGTCAGCAAGCCCGGCTTTAACAGTGCAGCAAAAACAGGCCTGCTCGCACCGGTGACTACTATCGATGAAAACATCCCGCTTGCCCGTGTACTGGTGCGTCTTCATCACTACAGTGGTGAGCTGCGTTACAAACAAATGGCCGAGTATGCGCTGCGTTATCTGGTCACGCCCGAGATTGCTTTGTCACGGTTGACTGAAGTAGGGGTATTACTTGCAGAGATCGAACTCAGTAACGACCCCAGCCACTTGACCATCGTCGGCCATAAAGATCAACCACAAGCCTTGGTCTTGTTTAAAACGGCACTGGCGTACCCGTCGGTTTTTCGCCGTATCGAATGGTGGGATCCACGTGAAGGCGCCATGCCGAACCCGGACGTGCAATATCCGGCACTGGATAAACCAGCGGCCTTTGTCTGTACCGACGATCGTTGTTCACTGCCGGTGTTTCAATCCAAAGAATTAACGCGTGTGGCGGATACCTTGACCAAGCGTGTAAAAGCACATTAGCGTTGAAACAAATATGTAGATACGTAGCAAGAGAAAAAACAAAAGGCGGCATGAGCCGCCTTTTGTTGATAATTATTTGATGATGGTGTTAACAGCCCGTGACACCTGTAACAACTGCACTGACCGGGTCTGCGGCATTGGGTGTATATATCACACGGCAGTCCGTGGCATTCCCACCTTGAGGTACATAAGTCACCGTACCGGTAACGGTTGCACAAGGCGCAGTAATGGTATAACCATCGGGGTTGGGAACTGCAACCTGGATACCGGCACAGGTCGGTCGGCCACCCATGCCAACGTTTGTATTTTCAACCAGTACAGCGACACTTGTGCCGCTCATGTTGATCGTGGCGGCGGCTTTATTGCCGTTGACGATATATTGTGACTGGGCAAGTGCCGCTGCTGCACGCAAGCCCCCTGCCACCCCTTGCACACTCGCTGCACGCGCGTTAGTGGTGACGTCGATAAATTTGGGTAAAGCAGTGGCGGCGAGCAGGCCAAGAATAACAATGACCACGACCAATTCAATTAATGTAAAGCCGCGTTGTGTTTGCATAAGTTACCTCGTTAAATCCTGTTGTTACTGTGCTTGCGCACGCTGAAACTGTTTAGGGTCGAGGGGTTCACTCAACCATTGATAGGTCTCAACCGCTTGTAAGCGTAAGCCCTTCAAGGTGTCACCTGCGTCAAACCGTCCATTACGGTTGTTATCGTCATATACCGGCAGGATCTTTAATTCAGCACGGTCATGCCGGTTACTGGCCGTGACAAAATAGGTTTGATTACGAACCCGATAGATCAAAGACTTGGACGGCGTATGGAAATACCAGCTGCCACCGGGTAACGAATCCGGTTCGGTTTTATGGGCACCGTGATAATTCTCCGGTTGTTGGGCGAGTAAGTTCATCGGGTTGGTGTTGACGTATTTTTTCAGGCCGGGGATGTCACCCTTAGCGATGTGCTCGGCCATGGCCAAGGCCATGGCACTTTGCATAATGCCGATAACTTGCTGCATCGAGGTCCGTTCTGCCTCGACTTCCAGACGCAACAGGCGATCAACGGCAAAGTACAGCAAGGTGCTGATGATAATAATAACAATCACCAGCTCCAGATAAGTAAAGCCCCGCGCGGCACGTAAAGAGACACGCATGTTATTTGCGGACCACACTCGTTAACTCCCACATTGGCAGGAACACGCCCAATGCCAGGATCAAGACCATCGCGCCGATGATGACGATCAGAATCGGTTCAATGGCGCTACTTAAGTTTTTTAATTTGTAATCCACTTCCCGATCGTAATAACTGGCGACGTTTTCCAGCATGTCATCGACCATCCCGGTTTCTTCACCGACACTGAGCATTTGGATCGTCAACGGTGAAAACAATTGGGTATTGGCGGCGGTACGGGTCAAGGTGTCGCCGCGTTCGATGCCGTTGCGCATTTGCCGTATCTTGTCGCCGACGTAGGCATTATCCACCGCATTGGCAACCACATTTAATCCTTGAATCAGCGGTACACCACTGCGCAGGGTCAAGGCAAAGGAGGTGGCGAAGCGCGCCAACAATGCTTCATATAACAAGATGCCCACCACCGGCAGGCGCAGCTTAAAGCGATCCCAGTTAAAACGACCCTGCGGTGTGTTGATGTAACGGCGCGTGCCAATAGTGGCGCCGATTAACATAACGAGCAACAGCGGCCAATAGTGCAGCATGAAATCCGAAAAGCCGATTAGCATTTTGGTTTGCCAGGGTAACTCAGTTTTAAATTTGGAAAAGATCTTGCTGAAGGTCGGCATGACCCAGATGTTGATCACCACCATCGCCACCGAGATGGCGCCGATCACCATGATCGGATAACGCATCGCTTGTTTAATTCGATCACGCGTGTCTTTTTCACGCTCGAGGTATTGTGACAATTTTAACAAAGCGCCGTCCAGGTCACCGGATTGTTCGCCGACCTGGATCATACTGATCATCAGGTTATTAAAAATCTTCGGATGACGCGCCAGTGAACTGGCCATGTCGCGGCCACCCTCGAGGGTTGTCGCGACATCGTGCAAGACCTCGGCTAAGACCGGGTTGTTGATATTTTCAGCCAAGCCGTTAAAGGCACGAATAATCGGCACACCGGCATGCAACAAGGTGTGTAATTGGCGCGTGAAAAAAATAATGTCACCCAGCTTGGGTTGGCGCCGGGTTAATAATTTGCGCAGTTGATCGACGGAAGAGACCTGGACACGGGCGGCGAGAATTTCAATCGGTGTGATGCCGTTGTTTACTAACTGTGTGGCGACAGCCTGTTCCGATGCAGCATCAAGCAGGCCATCAACCGCATCGCCTTTGGCATTGCGTGCTTTGTAGTGAAATTGGGCCACGTTTGTTACTGCTCCGGCGCGGCTGGCGTAGTCGCCGCAATAATGTCTTCTTGATCGAGTGCGCCAGACACGCGAATCACCTCTTCAAGCGAGGTCACTCCTTTCATGGCATATTCTAACGCATGATGGAAAAAAGGCTTGAAACCAGGGCTTTTCTTCGCTACTTGCGCAAACAACACATGATCTTCCCGGCGCAAGGCATCGGTCAATGCATTATCGAATTCAAGAAATTCAAAGACGCCGATACGGCCGTGATAGCCGGTATTATTACAGTGAGAACAGCCTGGGCCATGGTAAAACTTCAAGTCACGTTGTTGTATTTCACTCAACATGGCTTTCAGCCAGGCCATGTCCTGCGCCTCGGGTGAATAGGTGACGCGGCAACTTTCGCATATTTTACGTACCAGACGCTGCGCAATGATGGCGCGCAGGGCGGTGGCAACCAGATAACCTTCGGCACCCATATCAATCAAACGATGCACGGTGGAGATCGAATCATTGGTGTGCAAGGTGGATAACACCAGGTGTCCGGTCATCGCGGCGCGCAGACCAATCTCGGCGGTTTCCTTGTCGCGCATTTCACCGATCAATACAACATCGGGATCCTGGCGCAAGGCGGAGCGTAACACCCCGGCAAAGGTCAAGCCGATCTTGGTGTTGACTTGAACCTGGTTGATACGTGGCAGGCGGTATTCAACCGGGTCTTCAATGGTAATGATCTTCGACTTGGCATCATTGAGTTCGCTAAGTGCAGAATACAAGGTGGTGGTTTTACCGCTGCCGGTGGGGCCGGTGACCAGCACCATGCCGTGTGGGCGATGAATGTTGCGCCGGAATCGTTCCAATACATAGGCGCTCATGCCCAGTTGTTCCAGATTTAACATGCTGCCGGATTGATCCAACAGCCGCATCACCACCGATTCGCCTGCCTGGATCGGCATGGTCGAGACGCGCACATCGACACTGCGATCACGCACGCGAATATTAAATCTGCCGTCCTGCGGGATGCGTCGTTCGGCGATATTCAGGCCGGCCATTAACTTTAAGCGTGATACCAGGGCCGGGGCGATGCG
>JAYSTO010000332.1:0-9307 GCA_043719675.1 Gammaproteobacteria bacterium
CGCACTGGACAATCCCATCAGGAATGGATGGCTCCGCCAACTCCAGAAAGGCACAACGGACATCGCTATACTCGCTGCCCGCACGCAGGCGCATTTGTGCAGTCAGCTCACGCACTTCGTCGTTGGATTCAGCGCGGCGACTGCCGTGGGCAACAATTAATAAAGCTTTCATTTTGGCGTACCTGGACTATCTTTCATACTAAAGAACAGCAAATCAGGATAACACATGCGCCGTACTCTTATCATTACAGAATTGTTGTGCTTATTTATCCTATTCAGCCAAAGCGCTTGTATGCGTAAGACATATGAAGAACCTCTTGATGTCACCTGCGCACAATCACTGAAGATTGCCCAGCAGCAACTTGCCGCGTTGCGGAATAAACTCGATAAAGAGGAAGCCTTACAACTTGAGAATCTAATCACAGCCGCCAAGATTGAGCAACAACATAAAAAATTTCCTGCCTGTGCCGACCGGGCACAACGTGCCGTTATTTTATTGGAACAATACAGTAAACGCGAATAAGTCAAGAATTTGGCAAGGGGTGCACGATGGAGCAACCACAGACAAACGAGTACCTGATTAATACAGAACAGCTACGCCTGCTGACATTGTTTCATTACATTTCCGGTGGGTTGGCCATCGTATTTTCATCGATATTTATTTTGTACCTGCTGATGATCAGCATGATAGTGAATAATCCACAGTTCAAGCAATCAACACAAGCGCAAATGAACGGGGTTTCGCCAGCTGATTTTATATCAATCTTTATTTATATTTTTGGCGCAATCATAACCTTGGGAATAATGTACGGCATCGCGCAAATCATCGCCGGTAACTTTATCAAACAACGCAAACACCGTCTGTTTATCATTATCGTAGCCATTCCCAATCTGTTATTCATTCCCTATGGCACGTTATTGAGTATTTTTACTTTAATCGTGCTCAGCCGCCCGTGGGTGGTGGCCCTGTTTAATCGTCAGGACATGCCCCTTACATAAAAAACAGTGACAACTTAGCTCACTGGCTGACACGCCGGACAGTGACCAGCCACATTCTTTTTTGGCCAGCTGTTCCACAATGATGCAGCGATCAATATAATCAGCCCCATCCACATAAGCGGATCGCTATCCCAATAAAATTTACTACTGAGTAATACACTACTTGCGACCAATCCTAAATAAAAAGGTTGGTAGCCACGGCGCGCCCTTGCCCGATAAACCAATGCGACCAAGGCAACCACGATAAAGATCAACATTGTCGGCAATAAGTACGGGGTATAATCAAAAAATCCTACGCCCAGCGAACTCAATAAACCTGCATAGGCAGGCCAACACGCCGGGCAAAATATTTTCGGTAACAATGCCATGCCAACAGCGGGCAAAATGCTAAGATTCAAACCAAAAATTGTTTTACCTTTGCCGGGTAATGTTACATTCTCCTCCTGACCGGCTTGTTGCAAGGCCTGCGTGATTTGTTCTAACGGCGGTACCCCTTGATTTTGTGCTTGACCACTGGCATACACACGACAATGTGACGCACCAGTCCCAGGCGTAGCACCGAGCACATCTTTACCGTTCACTAAAATTGTCGGTGAGCCATACCCGTGGGCATAACCGGGCATAGCGGGATCGCTACGCTCCCATTCAGTCCAGATCGACGCAAGACCTACCGCGTTAAAGGCACACAGCAACTGTTCACGCGCAGCAACAATATTCGGACAGGTCTTTTCGTAAATTAATTCAATGATCACGAATACTCCGGGTTAATTCCGGCTGTTTTGCACTGGCATGTTCAAGCGCATCCAGAATCGGGCAATCCGTTAATTCGGCTAACACTTCACACTGCGCAGCCAACGCAGTAAGCGCCGTGCGCATATGCTCTAACTCCTGAAGTTTGTGATCGATATGGGTAATTTTTATTTCCACTACCTGTTTCACATCCGCACATGTGGTCGTGCGCGTACGCCGCAAATTTAATAACTCCGCGATCTCTTTGAGTGAAAAACCCAATAGCTTGGCACGTTGAATAAACTGGACACGCCGCACAACGTCACCGTCATACACACGATAACCTGATGAACTGCGCGCTGGTTTAACCAACAGACCCTGCTTTTCGTAAAAACGAATTGCCTCAACCGTCACACCGGTTTGTTTGGCAATCTGACCAATCGTGTATCCTGTCATCCCACACCTCGCAGCCCGGACTATAAACCCTAGAGTATAGGTCAGGGTCAAGGGGCAAAAAGGGCTTGGCGGGGAAAAGTTGTCAGTGCCAGTTACGGCTCTTTTGGATTGGTACTGGAGGGTGTGATCATCTTTTGCTGTTGCTGCAACCACCAGACGCGCCATGCTTGGCTGTCTCGGGTTTGTTGAATACCACTGTTGAGTTGTAAAGCCTCTTGTGCCGCTTCGCGCACCCGATCTGATTTATCCTCCAAGGCACCCAGCAAGGCCTCCACTGTCCGTGGACTGAAATACGCATGCAGGGCAAACGCTGCGTTGGCGCGTACAAATTCATCGTCATCCTTCAGGCCTTGCAGCAAGACATCGATTCCCCGGGCATCCCGTAAACGTCCGAGCGCATACATAATGGCAGCACGCACTTCAAGTTCTTCACTCGCCGCGCGCGTCAACAAAGCAGGTACCACAATAACATCATTAATCTGTGCCAGGGCATACACCATGCCAGCGCGCACCGCAGGTTGGGCATTGGGTAGGGCATCCAGGATTGTTTGCGCAGCCAGCGGGTGATGATAACTGCCCAGGCTGATCGCTGCCGCCGCGCGTACCTGACGATCACTGTCTTCTAATAATTTGAGCAAAATCGGGATGGACTTAAGATCACCCAGCTGTCCTAACGCCTTAGCGGCTAGGCGCCGCACGGTTGGATTCGGGTCTTTTAAACCCTGAATCAGCTCTGCGGCGGCGGCGTGACCTATCTTCGCTAACGCCTGCGCGGCCTCCTCACCCGGGGTGGTGGCATCACTGGAACGGTATCCACCACCCAGATAACTCGACAACAATACAGCGGTATCGTCCGTTAATAATTGCATCAATGGTTTGATTGCCTCAGCCGCACCCGGACCGAATTTACCGAGCTGGTGGGCCGCCAAGGCGCGCTCAACGGGATCAGCGTCGCTCAATCGCGCAAGCTTGTCGCGAACAATTTGTGATGAATTCGATTTCTTTGCTTTTGTATCGATATTGAGTTCCGCACCTTGTTCAGACGGTTTAGTGAGCTGTGTTTCACACGCGCACAACAACGACGTCGCCAGCAGAAACAGCCCGGTACGCCAACCACTAAATACCTTTTTCTTCGTCAGCATCCGCCGTGTCCAAATTAAACCGCTCATTGCCATCATGCCAAGAGACCTTGCCCGCATGGCCAGGCCTCACTGTAACGTATTTGCCCCACCCCAAGGCAAATACTGTTTTTGTCTAAAGTCATTATTATTAAAAAGGCTAATTAAGGGCGCTTTTGCCTTTTCGGCAAAGATTTTACAAATATTTACAAATAACACATTGTATAACTAAGGATAAATTTCTACTTTTACTGTCAGGGTATCCATGGATTGCGATCTGCCGCCTCCGCCAATATCACGGACGAAGCAAGAGGCTCTCTCTATGGACAGGCAATAAATCTCTGCAACTTTTAAGGAAGCATCAATTATGACTATTTCCTCGCGTGCGCATTATGCAATCAAAGGCATGTTGAATCTGGCTTTTCAAATGCCCAATCCGGTTTCGCTTACCGCCTTGGCAAAAAAACTCGATATCTCCCTATCCTATTTGGAACAAATCTTTGCCCTGCTGCGCCAAAACCAGCTGGTTAAAGGCGTACGTGGTCCCGGCGGCGGTTATGTATTAGGTAAACCCACCGAAGCTATTACGGTCGCGGACATCATCATGGCGATCGACGTAAACCGTAAAACCTCGGCGAATAATCACGGCCGACTACAATCCGCGACCATGGTGGCGTGGGGCCTGTTGGAAAATAAGATTTTCGGGCAACTGGACGCAATTACCCTGGCTGCAATACACGAAGAAACCGCAGAGCACATCAACGTCAACGATGCTTCTATTCACGCCGCCGCGTAGCGGCCTATCGCCATCAATACAAAACCGGGGTGGCGTGAACAACGCCACCCCGGTTTTGTATTGACTCGCCTGATTTATTCAGCATCCCGCGATGGCATGGAAACTTCCCACGCAAAATGCGGGATGCATATATGGTCACAGGTGATGGTACAGTTAACTACCGAATCGGGTTACACTGGAATGACGGTGCGATCCTGACACTATTTCTTTCTTTTTGCCTTCTTGGCCCACTGCTTGCGTAATACTTCCATCCCATAACGCTCGCCCTCAAGTTCATAATCAATAAAAAGCATCGCCACGCCATCGCGGCCGGTACGAATGACTTTCATATTAAAAGCAATGCGCGGGTCGGAAGAGTCCAGCAATTGCATTTTGATGTGCGAACCCACCGGTAATTTCGGTACCGGATAACATTCGACAAACACCCCACTGTCGGAAATATCACGGGTTCGCGCCAGGATCGAGCCAATCGTACCGTGTTGCAACTTCACACGGGAATTCACTAAACGGCGGCTAAAGGTACGTCGTTCCTGGGAGCGCGTATCAGGTTGTGATGCCATAACACTTCCTTTCTTTATCCAACAACAACCCCAGTTTTCGTATTTAGGAATACTATAGTTCAAACCCCAACAAATAACAGTATCTGCCACACCGCGATGATACTCAAGTTGGTTAATTTCTGGATTTAGAGTCTTTAATATCAGACGAGGTGACTTTCCACTGGCGACGTAATTCTCCCAGTGTATAACGGCGACCTTCAATCTCATAATCGACCAATGTTAGCGCCACCCCCTTTGCGGTGGCACGAATCACCCGGGTATTAAATAGGATGGTGGGGTTTGCCGAGTCCAGCATATTCAACCCCAGGTAAGCACCTCGCGCCACCGGTGGCACGGGGTTGGTGTAGATAAATAGCCCGGAGTTGGAAATATCGCGCGAATACCCTTCAATAATGCCAATGTAGGCGTTACTAATGCGGATGCGTGCTTGAACCGGAATTCGAGGAAAACCACGGCGTTCGATAAGCTTGTCAATCACGCGTTATATACCCTACCCTCCCCATATTGTTGAGCACCTCACCTGACCCATCCATTCATACCACGATACTGATGATTTTTAGCTAGGCGTTGGATGTTTTTATTTTTTGTAAGCTGAGATTACCACATAAAATCAAATTGTCATTTTTTTTGATATCCAAATTTGTTTTTAAAGAAATTGCACCCCAATGGCATATTCTTGATATTGTTCTTGTACATGCCGAACTTCACCCATTAAACCGAGTGGCCGTTGTTCGCCGGTCAGCGCGGTAATACGCTCCAATTCAATGGTTTCGCCAATCAGGAGTGGCATCTTGCTCACCAGACACACGCCGCCTAATGAATAATCCATCACCTCCAGCGACAGCATCGCTCCCTCTGTAGTTCGAGCTTCGATGCTACGCCCATAACGCACACGTTTAAACTGACGTTTCTCAATAGGTGCTTGTATTCTGGCGTTCATGGCTGAAACTCCCGTTGTGATGATGTCTACCCAAATAACTAGGCGTAAATCGTCGCAACGTCAATAGACGTTTACATTCTTTAACAAATTTACACAGAAATACATTGTTGAAGCTGAGGGGAATCACGCAGAGGTTACGCCGGGATGGGGAGGAGTTGTTGGCAGAATAGTCGTCGTCACGCCTGCATACGGTTCGTCGGTGATGTCACTGTAAATACCGAACCATTTTCACCTGTCAGTTGTTCTAACAAACAACCGGGTTGCAGGGAGATGATTAATACACCCTGATCAATGCGGCAGATGCCCCCTGACAATTCAGCTGAGCTGCGCAACGCTTCAAACTCATCGGCGGTGATAGCATCAGGCGTAAGTTGCAACAAATAGGTCGCCGCGCCGGTTTTTTCTATCGCAATGATTAATCGGCCACGTCCGGTTGAGTAGCTACAGATGCGTTGTAGATGGCAAAAACGGCTTGCATTGAGATGGAAATGCCTCGATTTTTGCAAGACCCCCAGCTCCCGCACCACATCCCCTGTTGCGGTGATCATGCCTGGTTCGGGTTCATTGATAATTTCGATCAATTCTTGTGTCAGCATAGTCTTCCCCACGTCCTTGTTGATTGTGTCATCGCCTGACGGTGTGTGTTGCACCCATAGTTCCATGGATATATTAGCGCCGATTATGTCACACCCAGGGATACGATTGGTGCGGCGTACCAATAAAAAACCATTGCAGCCACGCTAGTGCTCTTTTCTATTACAAAAAAAGCCTGGCCACCCTGATTGGGCTCATCATTTTTATCAGTTATACGATATATGCATAATAGCCACTGCGGACGAAAGAACGAGCCATGACCGATAACGACAAAAACATCTCTATCAAAGAGTGGGTGCGCCGCATCAGCGAAGAAGAAATACCTGTCTTTGCCCATACCGCACGCCAGATTGCAGCAGCGTCCAAGGGCGTAGATACGCCGATTGCCGAACTGGCACACTTGATCTTGCAGGATAGTTCCATGACAGTACGTATTCTGCGATTAGCCAATAGCGTGTACTACAATCCATCCAGCCGCCCCATCAATACCATCAGCCGGGCGATCGTTTTATTAGGATTTAACGTCGTGCGGAGCATGGCGTTAACCATTGCCATCATCGAACCTCTGTTAAAAGGTCTGCAGCATGACCATGTGGTGCTGGAAATGGCGCGTGCCTTCCACGCCGCTATCCAGGCAAGGTCAATAGCCCTAGCCCGTGGTGCGGGGGACATTGAGGAGGTATTTATCGCTGCCTTGCTCTGTCGCCTGGGTCACATCACTTTTTGGTGTTTCCCGTATGGCATGGCCAAGGCGCTTGATCATGCCTATCAACAATGGGACGAACCTGAAAAGGCCGAGCAGGAGGTATTGGGCTTTACCTTGCGGCATCTCACCATCGCCCTGAGCGAAGAGTGGCATTTAAGTCCACTCTTAGCGCAAGCCTTAAGACAGCCAGATAGTGATAACCAGGCCCGCGACTTAACCCAAGCCTATGACCTCGTGTTAGCGGTGGAGGGAGGTTGGGGCAGCATCAAGACTAAACAAATGATAGAGCTCATCGCCGACCGTGTTGAATTGTCATATGAAGCAACGTTGGAGATGGTCCAACAAAATGCCTATAAAGCGGCAGCAACCGCCAGAGAATATGGGGCAGAGATAGCCAGCAAACACATTCCACTACCTGATTTAGCCGATAGTGTGGCGGACTTTGCGGCAACAAAACACACTGCTCAACAACCCGACCTGCAATTACAGATGAGTATTCTGCGTGAACTCACCTCCATGCTACATGAACGTGTCGACCTAAATGCCATGCTGGGAACGATCATGGAAGGTGTTTATCGTGCACTAGGCATGGAGCGGACGATCATCGCATTTATTGCCCCGGAAACCGCTCACCTCAAGGCAAAATATATTCTTGGCGATGAGAGAGGTAAATTAAAACGCTGCTTTGATTTTGCCGTGAGTGAGCATGGTCAGGATTTTTTCTCGTACACACTCAAGCAAAAAAATGCCATCTGGTTAAACAAGCAAACCCGCAAACAACTAGAGCCAAGCATCAGCAGCGAGATACGCCAATGCCTCGGTGTGATGGAATTTTTTGTCGCACCGATCTGGATCGGCAATAAAGGCAAAGGCATTATCTACGCCGACTGCAAATACAGCGGCCGCACACTCACGGAAAATGAATTTCAGACCTTCAGCCACTTTTGCGAATATGCCACGATTGCCTTTGATTTATTGTCGCGGCACAAATAGCACACGCTGCACAACAGGAATAAAAGTCGTGGCACTAGCCGCGACTGCCACTGGCAGCACTGGTCTCAGCAATGACATTTTTTCCACTTCATCGGCCACACGCCACAAGGCCTGTATCATAAAAACGAATAAATGGTTATAGTTGGGCTGCAAATATAAACACTGATTGAATTTTCTATGAGTATAATGAATAACAGCCCAGGAGCATTGCCATGAATCAATCCGCATCGAATAACAATACCATCGCTGCCCTTACTCATGTGGGCGGCGTTTTTTTTAGCTTCTTACCCAGTTTGATTGTATGGCTGGTAAAAAAAGATCAGGGTGGATTTGTTGTTGACCAGGCCATTGAAGCCTTGAATTTCCAAATTACCGTGATCATTACCGCCATCGCCGCCATTTTTCTTTCCTTCATCATTGGCATTTATCTGTTGCCGTTTGTCATGCTTGCTAACCTAATCCTGTGCATCATTGCCGCTGTCAAATCCGCCAATGGCGAGCCGTTTCGTTATCCGGTGGCCTTGCGTCTGATCAAATAACTTGATCTGTTTGCCAGCTCGACAACCACTTGGTCTGGCAAACTCCGTGCGATCATTCATATCATGATTTACCCGTTCGCGATCATGGTTCACGGAGGGGCAGGCGCGTGGCCGGAGATTGAATTACCCGCCGCCAAGATTGGTTGTCAGGCCGCCGCACAATTGGGATGGACGATATTAAATAACGGCGGCTCGGCGCTGGATGCGGTGGAAGCAGCAATAGTCGCGCTAGAAGACAACCCCTTGTTTAATGCCGGCACCGGTTCCTGCCTTAATCAACAGGGCGAGATTGAAATGGACGCGTCTATCATGGATGGTGCACGCCATGCTGCTGGCGCAGTCGCTGTAATTAAACACTACAAAAACCCCATTCAATTAGCGCGTAAAGTCATGGCTGATGGGCGTCATGTTCTGCTTGCAGGTGAGGGTGCGGAAGCGTTCGCGCAAACACAACAATGTAGCCGTTGCGATTCGGCAAGCCTGCGCGTGGCAAAACGCGTAACACAATGGCAGAGTAAACACGGTACAGTAGGTTGCGTTGCGATGGATACGCAAGGCCAGCTTGCCGCTGGCACGTCTACCGGTGGTCTGTTTGATAAATTACCTGGGCGTATCAGCGATTCAGCGTTAATTGGCTGCGGCACGTATGCCAACACCGACGGCGCGGTATCCTGTACGGGTATTGGTGAGGCGATCATTCGTAGCGTGCTTGCCAAAACCACCGTCGATGCCTTGCGTCACCATGTATCGGCAAGCGCCGCCGTACAACAGATTATTGCACAATTTACCACCGACACCCGCCGTCAAGCCGGCGTGATCGTAATTGATAACAAAGGTAGTATTGCCTTTGCACACAACTGCCAGGCCATGCCCGTCG
>JAYSTO010000333.1:0-9248 GCA_043719675.1 Gammaproteobacteria bacterium
ACCTTATGCCCGCCGTTGCCAGCTGGGCTGGCCGTCTGGGCCGAGTAGGCCTTCCCGTGCCAGCCATTGCCGGGCATCGTCGGCATCCTGGTTAAACCAGGCATGGGCGGAACCCAGTCGAAAACTATAACCCCAGCTATCCATATCGGCCATTAGCCGGGATTTATTGAGTGGCGGCAGATAATCCGCGAGCAGGATTTGCAGGTAACAGACGGCATTTTCTTCATCATAATCCCCGCCAGCATTGGTATGCAGCCCGTTGCGGCGCTGGTTGTCCATACAGATGTAGTGACAGGCCTCGTGCAGGGCGGAGTGAACCGGGGTATCGCTACGCAGATAAAGTTGATCACCGAGTAACCCTGCTTCCGGCTCACCCCAAAAAGTGCCGGGGATTGGGGAATCCGCCGGGATTTCTACGACTGCCAACCCATATCGTGCCAGTAATGTCCGCAGCGGGTCAAAGCCGAGGGTATCGCAACGTGTGATGGGGGCTGACATATCGGTTTCACTCTCGATGAATTATCCGCACGCGGTTGCCAGGGTAGATCAAGTCCGGGTTTTTAATGTTGGACAGCCGTGCCAGCTCGGGGTAACGAAATGGATTGTGCACGTACTGTTTGGCGATGTGCCAGAGCGTATCACCTTTAGTGACAATATGTATTATCTCCGTTTGCTGGGGCAGGGCCTTTGTTGATGTTGTCGCGACCGAGGTTAGCACAGACGGTATGGCATGTTCATTCGCGGTGAAGACCGGCTCTTGCGTGGGGGCGCTGAGCACAATGGTAATGCCGCTGTTATCTTTTAGGATCGTTGCTTGATAAGGCGCGGCATTGATGCTGGCGGGTGTGGTCGTTACTTTGTCTGGTATCGATGCATTATCAGGTGAGGGTTGTGATGGAGTAACGCCAGATTCTATTACGACAGATTTTGTGTTTGTGCTAAGTGACGGTGTCGTCGTTGTTGATATAAAAAACAGCGACACCATGCCACCGATTAACGCCAAGATGATCACGGCAAATAGCACGCGCGTGTTTTGTTGTGTGGCAGGCGGGTGGGTAGGTGGTGCCATTGTTACCTTGTCCGTGTGTTGCTTGGCAGTTTGTTGAACAACTCGAAACTCGACCCCGTTTCGTCGTTCCGGCCAAACGCCGTGCGAGCCGGAATCCAGGTCTATTAATAGGCTTCCGGCATCCGACGGTGTTCGGTTTAAAGAACTTCCAGCCAGTGCGGCATTTTTCAATAAGCGGTTGGATGGCACGGCAAATTCAGTCTCCGCTTGTGTCGCAGTATGGCGTGTTGGTTTGCTGGGTGCTACTTGGGGCGTAGGCATTATCTTTTGGATAGGCTTGTCGTCGCGCTGGCCGGTGACAATAAAGGGCTGCGCCGCCGCCTTTCTGCGCTCATCGATGACAGAACGTATTGGTCTGGTGGTGGCTGCGCGTGTGTGTGTGGTGATCGGTACGATGGTTGCTGTAGTTGCCGCAATAACGGGTACGGTAATGACCGTCTGCCTGGGCTGCCTGGTTGAAGGCATATTGATAGTGGCTTCGGCGCGGGCAGGCAACTCGGGTACAGAGGATTTTTCCTGTTGTGCCTGTAGCTGTTGCAGGTATAAACGCAAGCAGCCTTGTTCCCGGAGGGTATCGAGTTTGTCAAAATCCGTGTACAGATACATTTTTTCATTGAGCAACAATGTACGGCTGAACACGCTGTGAGGGATCAGCGTCGGTAATGTCCCCCAACCGGTGCTCGGCATTGAGATGACAGCAGTAATCTCGTCAACAAAAAACCCGCTACTGCCTTGCGCTAGCGTGGCAATGATAATACGGCCGGGGATTTTCCAATTCTGTTGCGTCACCCCAAAGTGATAACGCAAATTGCGGGTAGTGACAATGTTGCCTGCATGTTTGAAGATACCGGGTTGACTGGGCGAGGCACCGGGCGGACGGGTCAGTGGCCGCGGTTCAATGATCGCCGCGACCCGCTGGGTGGGTGCGCAGCATAGAACCGGCCCTACCTGGAATAACAGCAGGGCATTGTTGTTGACTTCAGCCATGGCGATACCGTATTAAGCAGACGCTCCTCTCCTGGAGTTAGCGTCACTGACAGCACCGACATTGAGATCAATCCCCGGAATTTTGGCTGGGATCGGCTGTTGTGTCCGTGTCGAAGGTGATGGCATTAGCCAGTTTGGCAAAGTCGCTGAGCGACAGGCGCTCGGGTCGCAGACCCGGATCGATGTCCAAGGCCTGGATTTGTTCGGCGCTCAGCCAGCGGTGTACGGCATTGCGCAGGGTCTTGCGTCGCTGCGAAAAGGCCTGGTTCACCACCGCGTATAATCGCTCAGGTGTGCAGGATACCGGGGGTGTGGCATGCGGAATTAAACGCACGATGGCCGAGTGGACCTTGGGGGGCGGGGTAAACGCGCCGGGGCCAATATCAAATAATTCGATCACGTTGCAATAATACTGCACCATCACACTCAAGCGGCCGTAGGTCTTGTCGCCGGGCGGAGCGAGCATGCGGTCCACCACCTCTTTTTGCAGCATAAAATGCATGTCGGCAATGCAGTGACTCATGCGAAACAGGTGAAATAATAACGGGGTGGAAATATTGTAGGGTAGATTGCCGATCAGCCGCAATTTATCATCATTGCCCTGACACAGTGAACAAAAATCAAAACGCAGGGCATCGGCGGCATGCACAATCAGGTTGGCATGGCCACTGTGCTGCAAGGCATGAATCAAGTCGCGGTCGATTTCTACGACCTCTAACCGGTTGAGGTGTTTGAGCAAGGGAAAGGTAATGGCGCCCTGGCCCGGGCCGATCTCCACCAGGTGTTGCGCGGCTTTGGGGTCAATGGCCTGCAGGATATTTTGAATCACGCGCGGGTCATGCAAAAAATGCTGACCGAAACGTTTGCGCAGGCGATGAGTCATGAGCGGTACTTTATTGTGATGCCGTGAGAGTTATACAATGGCGTAGAATACCACAAAGCCTAACCTGCGCAGAGGCGTGAGATGGAAACGCAAAACACCCGTCATATTATCCAGCACCAGTTTGACATCGTGCGTGAGTTGTTGGACAAGCAACGTGTTGTTGAGCACATGGTCCACAGCCAGGCGCAGCCACGTCACGAATTGGTGGAGGCCTTGGTGCGGCGGCAGAGCCTGGCGGAACTGGAAAACCGGGTGCAGCGCATGCACGCGGCGGACATTGCCTATATCCTGGAAAATCTGCCACCGGAGGATCGCTTGCTGGTCTGGCAGCCTGTGCGTGATGATCAGGCTGGTGATGTGCTGTTGGAAGTCTCCGATGGTTTGCGTGGGCCATTGTTGGCAGCCACCGATCCACAAAAACTCATAACGCAACTCGCGCAGCTGGATACCGATGATCTGGCGTACCTTGCCGAGGAACTCCCGCCGGAGGTGTTGCAGGCCTGCTTACAGGGTATGTCCGAACAGGAACGTGATTTTTTTACATCCTCCATTTCGTATGCCGAGCACAGTGTCGGCTCCTTGATGAGCAATGAGATGGTTATAGTGCATGAGTCTGATGCAGTGGCTGAGGTACTGACAAAATTGCGCGAGGTGGATGAGTTTCCCGATCAGTTGGATAAATTATTTGTCTGTGATCGACGCGGTGTGTTGCGCGGCGTGCTAACTATCCAGAGTGTGTTACGCCAGGCCCCTGTTGCCAAGGTGATCGATGTAATGGCCAAAGACGTGGTGCGTTTCGGTCCCGAAGACAGTGCGCGTGATGCGGCACTGGCGTTTGAACGCTATGGCCTGGTGTCCGCACCGGTAGTGAATGATCGCGGCAAGGTCATCGGCCGCTTGACGGTGGATGTGATGATGGATTATTTACGTGATCGCAATAGCAAGGAATTGCTGGCCCTGGCGGGTTTGCGGCGCGATGAAGATTTATTTGCCACCATCTGGCAGGGTGCGCGTAATCGTTGGCCGTGGTTATTGATCAATTTAATGACGGCGTTTGTCGCTTCGCGGGTGATTGGATTTTTTGAAGCCAGTATAGTGGAGCTGATTGCGCTGGCGACGCTCATGCCGATTGTCGCCAGTGTTGGCGGCAATACCGGCAATCAAACCACGGCCCTGGTGATCCGCACGCTGGCGCTGGGACAATTAACCACGAATAACTTTGCCATGCTCAGTCGCCGCGAATTAGGCGTGAGCATTATCAACGGCTTGTTTCTTGGCAGCATCGTGGCGTTGTTCGCCTGGCTGTTTTATTCCAACATAGCCTTGGCGATCGTGATCGCCGCGGCATTGATCTTGAATTTACTGATCGCCGCGTGTGTGGGATTATTTGTGCCTTACACTTTGCATCGCCTCGGCCGCGATCCCGCCCTGGGTTCCAGTATCCTGATCACCGCCACCACCGACAGCATGGGTTTTTTTATTTTCCTTGGGCTGGCGGCGATATTTTTGGTTAAATAAATCAGCTGTGTACACAGGTGATCTGTTCAGGAAAAGTCACGTACCAGAGAGGTGTTGCCTGATGACAGCTTTAATTGCTCTCTGGCTGTAATAGGTGTCGCCAGTTTTCAAGCTGCTGTCGATAATCAACGTCCAATTGTGCTGGCCATTGCTGTTTAATAAAATCAATTGTTCTCTGCAATAATTCGGTATCCCCTAAATCAGCAAGAATTTCTGCCTTGGTAAGATAGTGTTTGAATTTACGCTGACTCATGGAAGAACGCATCTCAAATTTCTGCTCAAAGGCTTCCAGTGCGCCCTGTAAATCGCCGCACTTGTGCAGTATTCTCGCCGACCAGTAATAGACATATACATTACTAATCCCATCGTCCATCGCCTGCTCAATATAGCGCTTTGCATCCGAGTAATCAGTGATCGAGTAACATATCCCCGCCATGGCATAGAGCGCACGGCTGTCATGCGGATGCTGGCCTAAGTATTCCATTAACACACGGCGTAACGTATCCGTATATTCCAGTGGAATAGGCAATGATTCTTTGTTTAACCATAAAGCAGACAGGATAACGGCTTTAAAGTAGCCTAAGGTTGTGTCATAAGGATCGAATTGCTCGCCCTGTTGAATAATTTCGAGACCTTTGCCCATTGATTCCGTACATGACACAGACTCTGCAAGTAAACCATAAAACGCCGCACTGGGCTGTGTTTGTTGCAAAGCATATTGCATTACGTCTTTCATCAAAGCAAACTGATTATATCGCCAAAGCTGCCACGCCGCCTTTTCAATTAACACCACAAAACGTGTATCTGTTGCGGGAAAAGCAAGAATACGATTAACAGCGGCGTCATACATACCGCTTTGCATGAAGATATCGATGCTGCGGTATAATACATCTGAATCATGGCTGGCGAGAAAAAATCCATCATCATCCGCTAAATGTTTGGCAAAGGAAAACCTAATCAAGTGACTCCATATATCGTCCTCATGATATGACAATACCTTATCAATGGAATCAAACAGCGGTATTATAGCCCTTCGTAAACGAGCCGCCTTAATCCCGACACGCAATCCATAGGGATGATCAGGTACGATGGATAAAATGCGATAGCTGAAATTTAACATTGCATCGGCATCGTTATAATATTCTGCAATCTTGCATTGGAGTTCAGCAACATCGACCTGGATGTCTGCGCAATCTTGCAGTGACGACAATAACTCGATAGCAGATTCTATTTCGTCCTGATAATACAATATTTTTGCTTTATTAAAGACGGCAAAATGATGGTTGGAGTCAAACTGAATCGACTTGTCAATTTCAATAATAGCCTTCTGCAGGTCACCATTTTGCGTATGCAATATCGAAATCAGACAATGCGCTTTGGAGAAGGCCCGTGCTGCATCGGCTTGTGCGCCATTTTTCTGCAAAGCCTCCGCATACCAAAACTGATAGTTGTAATTATCCGGATAGGACTCACATAAGCGACTGCTGCTCAGCAGTGCGCCTTCCGGCAGTTCAAGCCGCATAGCGTAAATATAGTGAATCTCCAGCAGATTTTTATGTTTCTCGTTTATCTGTAAACCCTGGTAGACATAGCGTAAAATGTCCTGCCCATCTGAATTCATTTCATGGCGTGCAATACATTTAAAGTAATATAATACGGCTTGTTGAAATCGCTGCAGAACACCTTCGTCAATCAATGAATCCAGCTGCGCATACTCCTTATTTTCGAGAAACCTGGATGCGGCAGTTACTATTTCATTTAATTCATCACTCATAATGACCCTCGATAATTTATCATTAATGCACTGAACGTGTCTCTACAGGCTTTGCTTCATCGAAGGCAGGCCATGGTGCATAACTTAACCAGGGAGAACTGTAGTCTGTGATCAGTCTATGGGCGTTTTCAATTGATTCGAGGATTCCCGCTACGTCTTTACGCATGCCAAACGTGCGTCCTACTATATATGAATACAAGTAATCAAAATGTGACGTCCACATGCGTTGTTGGACGATCCTATCTGCTTGGCGCAGCAAAATTTCCCATGCCTCGTCTTCAGGAATCCATCCCATATCATAGCCGGATCTCACCAGTAAAGTAATGCGAGCAATATCGAACGCTAATATCGTATACTGTCCCAGATCCAGTCGATAATGCTCGACTAGTTTCGCCCGAACATATTCATCTCGGTCGGTTTCTTTTAAGTGCGCAATTAAGTCACGGCGCTGCATAAATGTCATCGTTTCAAATTTTCTTATCCACCGGATAAAATATACTGTATGCCCACCATCCTTTTCCAACCATGTTATCATCTCGCGCAGACTTTGCTCCGATGTCACATCCCACCAACTTTGTAACATATTACCCACTTCAGCCGACTGGCCGGTCGTTAAGGCAGTATATTGAGGAGTCCGCCACGATACGAGAATCGGCGCGGTGAGTGACAGTGCAAAGAGTTGTTGTTGGGATAAAACAGGGGTATTCATCAGCTATTCTCGCAATAAAATCTATCAGGGTTAGTTTGCTTTCAATATCATAAATAATTTAGTCGGGCAAAAATTCACACATTTAATTTTAGTGGAAAGATGTTGTTTTTTATTCTCTAAAATATCTTTTTGAAACTTTAATAACCTCGTTCAAATTTCTGCATTTTTCATCTTTACATTTGCGGTACAGTTTGTCGGCGATAATAGCGTGCAATTTTTCATCCGTCCTCCAGGTTCCATTTTGTTCTGGAATATAGATTGCGTAGACATCAAATGGATGCGCACCTTCAGGACCTGCGCCTGTCATGCCTGCGGCATTAACAATAATGCATCTCTTGCCATCCCCTTGCAAATCTCGAAAAGCTACAGTTTTAATTTCAAAAAAATTCCATGTTAATACGGGATGCTTCGGAAGTTCTTTAATGGCCTGGCTTTTTCGATCAATGAGCAAGAGAGAAAGATTTTGCGACCAGTCTTTATTCGGATGAATCTCATTTTTATAATCTGCCTGAATAGGCACAAAATAGACATCTTCCAATGAAAGCTGATTTGAGCTGATTTTAAAGCTTTGTTCTTTCAAATCATCCTGCCAGTAAACACCAGGCTGGTCTTTCAATTCTTTGGCTGAAACCCATTTCGTTTCATATGTTTTAAACAGTGCAGAAATTTGTTTTTTCTCTTCACTATTAATGGGTGAAATTATAAATGAATTGTCAACAGCATAAGAAAACCGCAGGTTAAATGAAGTGATGAAAGCTATAGTAAACATTACTTTTTTAAAACAATTCATTTAAAACTCCTTTTTTGATTTAACCCAAGGCTACCATAAACCATAGTAGATCATATATGTTCTCATCCTGTCAATAAAAATGTTTATTTACAGGCTGATTGATATTGGTTGAAACAGGTAGGGCATCCAGCGATGCACAATTTCTCTGAATGCTGATTTCACGTTTCGCTGCTGGCCAGTGATAAACACGGGCGTACTATCGTTGCGATGTAATAGATGATTTTACTAATAAGAGCTAGGTTCGTAAATTTGGAATCTGACCTTGGCCACTTGCTGGCCACAGGAAATTCAGAAAACTTCTTCCCTGCTGTCAACCGTTCAATTGCCTATGCGTTAGATACTGACGGGCTAAATTTCTATACGAAGCTTTGTTAAGTATAGGAATGTTGCTTTGCACGACACAGCTCATCGAGCATAACTAAGAATGTATAACTTAAGGAGTTATTATGAATGTCAACTTGAAAATTGTCAGCGTAATTGCGTTACTTTCAGTCATCACCGCCACTTATGCGCAAACAACCGTAAAAGAAACTGCTATTGAATACTGTAAGGGAGATGGAATACCGTTACTGATGGATATCGTCTATCCAACCACCACGACGGCTCAACCATTGCTCCCTGCGGTAATTCTGATACACGGCGGATCATGGCGTGGGGGGGTGCGCGGTGGAATGATGGAGAAAGCTGAGGAACTCGCCAACCAAGGATACTTTGCTGCCACTATTGATTACCGGTTAACTCAATATATAGCGGCTGGCCGCGATCCCATGAAAGCGGGCGTCAAATACAATGAAATGATTCAAGACGTGAAATGCGCGGTGCGTTATTTAAAAACGAAGGCTGATCAATATGGTATTGATCCGAATCGAATTGCAACGTTTGGCACGTCGGCGGGCGCCCATTTGGCAACCATGACTGGAGTTAATCGCGATGCACGGCAGGACCAAAATGGCCAGTACCTTACCGTGGACAGCTCTGTCGCTGCGGTAGTGAGCTGGTTCGGGCCACAGGATCTGGGGTATAACTACGAAAAGGTTTCTTCGACACAATTCTACTTAGAAGAACTGCTTGGTGGTACGCCTTACACGCGTCCTGACAATTACTACAGTGCTTCACCCATCAACCACGTAAGTACGGATGACCCATCCATTATTACCATCCATGGTACAGATGATGAAACCGTGCCAGTAGAAGTTGCCAAGGCTTTTGATCGCGCCTGTAAAAATCAGGGTTTAGAACATGTTTTGGTCATTATACCTGGTGGAACCCACGGCTTATATGAACATACCGCAGAGGCAATGGATAAAACGATTAATTTTCTCGGCAGTAAATTAAAATAATTGTATTCGATATAATAACGGGGGCAGGACAAATCTTGTCCCCGTTATTTAATAACACTTCATGCTGTCGGCGTGTTGTTCCCCATCATTTCCTTCGCCACATCGATAGCATAAACAAGGCTGTTGATCTCGGCCCTGCCGCTACCCGCCAGTTCCAACGCTGTGCCGTGATCAACCG
>JAYSTO010000334.1:0-3827 GCA_043719675.1 Gammaproteobacteria bacterium
GTATTAGAAACGCGTGGTGACATGGCGTTGAAGACCGATAAAGGTGTACGGATCGAGGTGATCCAGGGCTTTGGCCGTTTTGTCGATGCGCATACGGTGTTTGTTGATACCGGTGGTAACAACAAAGATCCGCATAGCCGCGCCATCCCTGGTAATGGCAAGAAAGGTAAGAGCATTACCTTCGGCGCCGCCGTCATCGCCACGGGTGCGCCGCCGTTTGTACCCCCGATCAAGGGCGCGGATGTGGGTCTGAAAAACGGTGGTGTGCTCACCTCCGATACCGTCTGGCAATTAACCGAGGTGCCGACAAAAATCGGCATCATCGGTGGCGGTGCAATCGGTGTGGAAATGGCACAGATCTTCCAGGACTTTGGCAGCAAGGTGCTCCTGCTCGAAGGTCAGGAACGCATCCTGGCGGAAGTGGAAAAAGAAGTGGCGAGCCAGTTAACGGCCGTACTCAATAGCGATCCACGCATGACCATCGAGACCTCAGCGAAGGTGATCGAGATTAAGGGCAAGGCCGGTGAGATGAAGCTGGTCTACCAGGATGCCCAAGGCAAGAATAAAACCTATAGCTGTGATTACGTGATCATGGCGACGGGTAAACGACCGGTGCTTGAGCCGCTGCAGCTCGATAAGGTAGCGGTCGTAACGGAAAAAGGTGTCATCAAGGCGGACAGTTTTTGCCGCACCAGTGCGCCACATATCTTTGCAGTGGGCGATGTGATCGGCGGGTATATGCTTGCTCATACCGCCGCCCAGCAAGGCCGTGTCGCAGCTGACAATATCAGCGGCGTGGCACAGGCCTATGATCAGGATAAGGATTGCGGGGTTATTTTTACCCGGCCACAAGCCGCCTTCGTGGGGCTATCGGTGGATCAAGCCAAGCTGAAAGGTATTGATGCCGTTGAAATCAAGGTACCGATGCAAATTGACGCCAAGGCCATGATTAATAACGAAACCCATGGTCTTATCAAGCTGGTCGCCGATAAGACCAGCCATCGTGTGATAGGGGTACATTTTCTGGCCGACCACGCCGACACTTTGATTGGCGAGGCGGTGATGATGGTGGCTGGTAATATGACGCTGGAGCAGGTGGGGCAAGCGATTCACCCGCACCCGACCCAGACGGAGTTGTTTGGTGATCTGGCCCGGCGCCTAGCCTCGCGCTTGAGGCGTACGGCTAAAAAGAAGTAACAAGGTCGAAAGGGCGAGGGAGTTACCAACGCGCTCGTCCCGGCTTCTCTGGCACTGATATTGCTATCTCATTGGGCATGACTGCCCCTATTCGTTACGCCCTGTTGATCTTACTCACCGCGATGGTAGCGACTAGCGTTGCCGCACCGCCACGTTTCAGCGAAGTCAGCGGTCCGGCAGCAAATGCAGGTGCCGTGGAGGCCTCCAACACAGAGACAGAGCCATTGACCACGGGGACGGCGTCTACTGCCCCACTCACATCAACCGTGGTCCCAAGCTCAAAAGATGAATCTCAAGTGACGACCGCCAAAGTTCCACGTGAACAAGCCGTTGAGGAAAGCAAGCCGCCGCGCCGTTGGAGTGCGTTTAGCGACCAAAAATACGAGCCACCGAAAGAAACAACATTCAAAGCCAGCGATAGCTTGGTTCCAACCAAGAACCATCACCAACGTGCTCCCACTATTTTGCAACAGGGTGGCGTGCAATATTTCGAGTCAGGGTACAACGGACAATGGGAAGTGAAAAGCTCGCGAATGTTATGCACGCTCATACAAAAAATACCGATGCACGGCCGGGTCGAGTTTCGCCAAGGGGTGGGTCAGCCACTGGATTTTGTTTTATATGTAGATAATCCACCGGCCGGTACGGGCATGGCACATTTGAGTAGTGAACCACCGATATGGACGCATTATACCAAGGCCACGGACTTAGGTATTATCGAAATAGAGTCAGGGGAGAACGCGGTAACCGCTTCGTCGGATTGGGCGCGGCGGATGATGTTCGATTTGAGCCAGGGAATGCAGCCGACGTTACGTTACTGGGACAGTGCGGAGGCGCAGAATGATATTAAGATTAGCTTGTCTGCGCACGACTTTAAATCCGGGTTGGAAAAATTTAAGGCGTGTCATGCTCAATTGTTACGGTACGAATTCGACAGGTTTCATATTACCGTGTTGAATTTTAACACGGACAGTTCCAGGATTCTTAAACCATCGCATAAACAATTGGATGAAGTCGTGGAGATTCTGCAAGCCGATGCAGGTATCAAGTTAATTGAGATCGAGATTTATACGTTAACCAAGGAATTGGTGCAATATAATTTTCGTCTGGCCACGCGGCGGGCGCAGGCAGTACGGGATTATTTGATGCAAAAAGGCATTGACGAAGAGAAGGTGAAAATCAAGATACATACGCAGAAAAAAACCAAGCTGGAAGAGCTTGGTGTCAAACCGGATCAGGTGCAAATTGTCTTGCATCGCAGCGATAAGAAAAAACGCAGTTAATAAATTCCGGTGGGGTCTTCAAGCAGGATATCCGTTAAGCTTACGGTACTGGTCGAAAATAATTCTTAACTTTTCGCGACTTCCGCTATAATGTGCACCTGCAATTATTTTGGCAACGAGGTGCGGCCTATGTCAGCAATCAAGAAAGTAGTATTAGCCTATTCGGGCGGTCTGGACACGTCCATTATTTTGAAATGGCTGGAGGAAACCTATCAATGTGAGGTTGTGACATTTACCGCCGACATCGGCCAAGGTGAAGAAGTGGAGCCGGCACGTGCCAAGGCGTTGAAAATGGGCGTCAAGGAAATCCACATTGAAGACCTCAAAGAAGAATTTGTCCGGGATTTTGTATTCCCTATGTTTCGCGCCAATACCCTATATGAAGGGGAATATTTACTCGGCACTTCGATTGCCCGACCGCTCATTGCCAAACGTCTAGTGGAAATCGCCAAGCTGACCGGTGCGGATGCGATCTCACACGGTGCAACGGGTAAAGGTAATGATCAGGTGCGTTTCGAATTGGGGGCCTACGCACTCATGCCCGATGTCAAAGTTATCGCACCTTGGCGTTTGTGGGATCTCACTTCACGCGAAAAGTTAATGGATTATGCAGAAAAGCGTGGTATTCCTATCGATTTTAAGAAAGGCAAAAAATCGCCGTATTCGATGGATGCTAATTTGCTGCACATTTCTTATGAAGGTGGCGTATTGGAAGATCCGTGGTCGGAGCCGGAGGAAGACATGTGGCGTTGGAGTGTTGCGGCGGAGCATGCACCGGATAAAGCGACTGTTGTGGAGCTGAGTTATGAAAAAGGCGATGTTGTCGCGATTGACGGTAAGCGCCTGACTCCCGCCCAAGTTTTATCGCACCTCAATAAAGTTGCCGGCGCCAATGGTATTGGCCGTGCGGATATTGTTGAGAATCGTTATGTCGGCATGAAATCCCGCGGCGCCTATGAAACACCCGGCGGTACCGTGTTACTTAAGGCGCATCGTGCAATCGAATCGATTACCCTGGATCGAGAAATGGCGCACCTGAAAGATGATTTAATGCCGCGTTACGCAAGCATGATTTACAACGGTTACTGGTGGTCGCCGGAACGTCAGATGCTTCAGGGCATGATCGATGCCTCGCAAGCAACAGTGAATGGTGTTGTGCGGCTTAAATTATACAAAGGCAATGTGATGGTCGTGGGTCGTAAGTCAGAGACAGACAGTTTATTTGACGCTAATATTGCGACATTTGAAGATGATGCAGGAGCATATAATCAGAAAGACGCGGAAGGGTTTATTAAGTTAAATGCCTTGCGCATGCGGATTGCTGCAAAACTTCGTCACCGGTAAAAG
>JAYSTO010000335.1:0-9183 GCA_043719675.1 Gammaproteobacteria bacterium
CGTTGCAGCGTGCCTACAAAAATAAGTGAGAGTAACAGGATTACCACCGCCATGAGTGTCAAGAGCTGGTCGGTACCGTACTGCGGAATAAACCAAAACCCGGCGAAGATGGCACCGAAAATACTGGCCACAGTATTGATCGAATAGGCCTTGCCGATGCGGGTACGCACGGCCTGTAAGCTGCCGCAATACAATTTGAGATTCAGCGGAAACAAGGCGCCGAGTATGAAGGTCGGGATAAACAACAAGGCAAACACAATGGCATATTTCGTCAAGTGCTGGAGTAGCGGCGTGGTTTTGAAATGATTAACGGTTTCGTAAATCTGCGGCAGCACACTAAAACCGGCGCGTGTTGCAATTAAGGCAATCCCCAGTAACAACAAGCCCGCCGCCATCCACCCTTGCGGTGCGCGGATTTTTTCAAGCTGCGACTTGATGGCCCAGGAACCCGCCGCAATGCCACTCAAAAATGCCGTTAAGATCGCCGCGAAGCCATAAATCGTGGTGCCGGTAAAAATAGCGAGATACTTGGTCCAGCCAACCTGCGTGGCAATGGCGACAAACCCGGTCGCGGCCAGGACCAGCATGGCACGTCGTCGGTATTTTCTTTCTTCACTGTTTGCCGCCAGATCAGTTGATAGCGGCGCAAGTGCCACTTCGATGGGCGGCAATACCCAGACGCGACTGGCGTAAATCGCCACCAGCACGATGATCATATTCAGCATGAAGGCAATATAGATCGAACCGTCCAAGCCCCAGTTTGGAATAAAGACAAAACCCGTCAGCGCGGCGCCTAATACGGCACCGGCAGTATTCAGACTGTAGAGTTGACTCATGCGCAAACCGATGTTGTGGTGATGGCGAATTAATATCGAGGCCATAACCGGAAAGGTGGCGCCCATACACAAGGTCGGAATGGATAACAACACCAGCGCCACGACAAACTTAAGACTGAGTTCGGTACCCATCGCCGGAACCATCGCGAGCAAACCATCCAGGTGCAGCAGGATCGGCAACAAGGCCAAACCGCTAATGCCAATGCATAATTCCAGAATAATATAGGGTTTTAAACTGTTAATACAATTGCGGGTGATACGCTCCGCCAGGTAACTACCCATTGCCATGCCGAAAAAAAACGCCGCCAGCACGGTACTGATTGAGGCGCTGGTGGAACCCATGCTCAAGCCAAGCAGCCTCACCCATGTCACTTGATATGTCAAACTGGCAATGCCGGAGAGAACAAGAAAACTGGCGGCAAACAAAAAATGCATCAAAAACTCCTCTGGAAAAATTATTAACGTGTAGATCGTTGCTGATGAAAATTGTTTCTGAACATGTAATGCTGCTATTTCCTTATTTGTAATGTTGTTTACTGGTTCTGCGAACTGTAGCACGATCATACCTGATGAAAATTTCAGGACTGTCCGAAACCAGACAGATTCCGCATGAAGTGTTCTTGTAACGTAGCGCCTCGCTCAGTAGTCCATGTGGATTTGCTGAAATCGTTAACTTAACCAGGAGGTATTTATGGGTGGTGGAATGGGTGGTGGTGGTATGGGCGGTGGCGGCATGGGTGGTGGCATGGGCGGCGGCGGTATGGGCGGCGGCATGTAATCCGTGCGAGGGCTGATTACACGGCCCTCACACTGCTTCAAATGACGGCACCCTCGGGTGCCGTTTTTTATTATGTGCGGAATTGCAATTATTCTCTACCACAATGGCGGCACGCCGGAGGCATGGCGTGCGCGTGCCATGCATGTTGCGCTGGCGCATCGCGGACCCGACGCGGCCAATGTATTGTTACGTCCCGCTGTTGCCTTGGCACATGCACGGTTGAGCATCGTCGATATTCAGGGTGGCACTCAGCCAATGCAAACGGCCGATGGTCAACTTGCCATTACTTACAATGGCGAAATTTACAATTATCAACCACTGCGCCAATCATTGATCGCGCGCGGTGTACAGTTCCGTACTCAGTCGGACACCGAGGTTGTGCTGAACGCGTATCGGGAATTCAGCATATCTGCACTGGCCAAGCTGCGTGGCATGTTTGCCTTCGCTATCCATGATCGTGTTTCTGGTGAATTGTTCATGGCGCGCGACCGGTTAGGTATAAAACCGCTTTATTATTACAACGATGATCACGTATTTGTTGCCGCCTCCGAGATCAAGGCAATATTCGCCTCCGGCCTGGTCAAACCGGAATTGGATCGTGCCTCGATAAAAAACTATTTCACCTATCAGTTTGCCATCGCGCCGCACACGGCGTTTAGCCACATTTATGAATTACCGCCCGCGCACACGCTGCGCATCACTGCCGGTGCACCACCACGGCTGGAACGTTACTGGGACATACACTTTCCACACGCCGGTGACTATGAAAGTAGGGATGAAGATTACTGGACCCAGCAATTTACTGACGCATTCCAAAACGCGGTAGCCAGCCACACCATCGGCGAGGTGCCGATCGGCAGCTATCTTTCCGGCGGCATCGACTCGTGCAGTATCACCCGGCTGCTGGCGGATATACAGCCGCAGGTGCAGACTTTTTCTATCGGTTTCGGCAATGCCGACTATGACGAGTCACCACACTATAGTGCGATAGCAAAGTCTATGAACGTCGCGAATGCGGAATTACGCATACAGGATGATAGGCCGCAAGGTTTCCTCGATGATCTGGTGCAGTGTATTTATCATCTTGAGCAGCCGCAGCGCATGGCGGTCGACATCCCACATTATCTTTTATCCGGATTGGTGCGGGAGAAAAATTATAAAGTGGTCTATACCGGTGATGGCGCCGATGAGATATTGGCGGGATACGATTGTTTTCGTCAGGACAAGATGCGTGTGTGGTCAAATGGTCTATTAAAAAGCCTGTTACGGCGCTGGCGCTACCAGCATTCGTATACCCGCTATTTTGCAGGCGAGCATATGCGCCTGCTGCTGGAGTTGCACTCGCGCCGCGCACAACGGCAAACCAGGGATCGCTTTGGTTTTTATCCGGCATGGCATGACTTCTGGCACATCACACGCCAACAGCGTGTTGGTATCATGCGGGAAGACGCCTCAATTAACGCCGAAGCGCAGATGGCTGCACTGGTTGCAGGTATGCAGCCGCAACTCGCCGGACGCGACGCACTCAATCAGTCTTTGTATTTTGAGATGAAAACCCGCCTGCCGGGATGGATATTATGGAAAAGTGATCGCCTCAGTATGGCGCATGGTGTGGAGGCGCGCGTCCCCTTTCTTGATCATCCCTTGGTTGAATTGATCGCGCGCATGCCACCGCAGATGAAACTCCATGGCCTGGATGAGAAATATATTTTGAAGAAGAGTATGGCACCGCGACTGCCGGATGTGTCACACGCGTACAAAAAACGCGGCTTCTACACACCCATCGGCGCCTGGTTTTTTACCCCCCGGCGCATGGACGAGCTGGCACCCTATCTTTCGCGCGAGGCGCTGATCAAAACAGATCTGTTCGATCCGGATCGAGTTAACGCATTACAGCGGGAATTACAATCCATCTCAGCGCCCATCGACATGCAGGTGGGTTACCGGCTCATGCAGATTGAGTGGGTGCTGTTCACTGTTCTTACCACGCAGATACTCCATCACCTCTACGTGGATAAATATGCACACCAGCCGGTGGCTACGTCGACCAACAACCTGCGATTGATCGAAGCGTAGGGGCGGGTTCCAAACCCGCCCCGATGATTATAAATATCAACCCACACTTTCGCAGTTTGCTGTCCGCCGTTCTTTCGCCCTACGATCAGTAATGAGGGTACCGTCAATCCCATTTGCAATCTGGCGCAGCTCATCTGGCTTTTTCACAACGATAAAATGATGCACAATATCAATAACGTCTCTACGCTTCATCTCAGCCAGACAGGAACTCACACCCTGGCGACGCGAGCCCACCATATCCGCGACATCCTGTGTGGTCAGCGGAATGCCAATCTGAATGTACTCACCGCTCAACATACCATGGGTGTTGCTGAGATGTATGAGCAGCTGCGCGATTTCCATTTGGATATTGCCATTCGCAAGACTTAAAAAACGTTGCCCGATATCAAGAATTCGCTGCGCCATGATCTTCATCAGGGGAATGGCCGTTTCCGGTCTGCCAACAAGCCACGTCGCAAATTTACTGCAATCAATGAATAACACTTCACACGGCATTACTGCTTGTGCAGAGATTAATCTTGGTTTATTTTGCAAACATTCAGCCAAACAGAACACTTCTCCCGCGAGAGAGAACCAGAGTAACGCATCACGTCCATCGACTGAGCTTCTGAATATTTTGATACGCCCACGTTTCAGAACACAGATATTAATATCGATTTCCCCCGCCGTGAAAATAAAATCGTTCTTGGCGTAGATGCGGGATTTGCCAATGCGATAGAGTTCCTCTTTGTCAAACTCTTGTAGTTGCGCCAAAAAATTAATGTGAGCGCCCATTGCGTGTTGCGGATCTGCCATTCAGTGCTCCTTATTACTAAATACCATAGTATAAATAATGAAAGCATCCTAGCGTGGGCCCGTCGCTCCTTGGGTAACTATCCGAGATGTACCATGTAGTGTAGCTTTTAAATTCAAATATGTCCGAATTGCGACAGAATAAAAAAAAACCGCAGCATTATAGTACCCCACTTTATTTTATGCCTAGCCTTGGAGCATGTGTTATGAAAATCAAAAGACGGGAATTTTTACGGCGCGCCGGTGCCATTGGCGCAACAGTTGCCGGAACTACAGGCCTGTTGTCGTGGGCACCGCGTGCCTCAGCAGCACAAACCTATGTCGTTAACTTGACGGCGATGAGCGGCGATGTCACGCAAATTGATGGTACTACTGCATTCATGTTCGGCTTCAGCAACACCGGGGTGTTGACCGTACCTGGTCCGACGATCATTTGTCAGGCCGGTGATTCTGTTCTGCTTACCTTGAGTAATGCACTGAATACCCCTGTTGTTTTCGCCGTGCCTGGCACCGGGATTAAAATAACCGCTCCCGCGCGTGGTTCAATGCAATTCGCCTTTGCAGTACCCGCACCCGGCAGTTATTTGTATTGCGACGATCAGAATCTCGGCGTCAACCGTGTCATGGGATTGCACGGCTCATTAGTGGTGATGCCAGCTGCTATAAAAAACCGGGCATTTGCAAACGGCCCGACATTTACACGGCAATTCAAATGGTTGCTTGGCAATGTTGATCCCGTGTGGGGCGCGGCAGTCAAGGCGGGTGGCGATGCGTCTGTCCGTACCATTGTTCCTTCCAGTTTTTTACCGCGTTACTTCACCATGAATGGTAATAGCTTTGCTCTCACTCACGAACCAAACACCGATCTCTATGGTTTATACGATGAGCCGGCGTTGGTACGTCTCATGAATGCCGGAGGCATGGTGCATTCACCGCACTTTCACGGTAATCACGTCGAGATATGCAGCATCAATCGAACCAACTTCAGCAGCAACCGTAAACTCAAAGACATTGTCTCGATGTACCCACTTGACTGCCGCGACGTCATCTTTCCATTCAAGCGACCACCGGATGCATGGCCGGTTATTACCACGGCGGTGCAGCATTATCCCATGCACTGTCACTCGGAGATGTCGCAGACGGCGGGTGGTGGCTCGTATCCGAAAGGTATGCACTGCGCACTTGTATTGGGTGAAGCACCGCACGATGAATCTGCTTTGACGCAGGGCGTGGCGCAGCTTCCGTGAGGGAGCGTATGACTCAAATATTAATTTTTATTGCTGTTTTGCAAGAACAGCCTCACCAAAATAAAGGATGTGAATTTTATGGTAAAACTATTTGGCGATAACTCCTCTGTAAAGCAGCAGGGCATGGGTGGAATGGGTGGTGGAATGGGCGGCGGGATGGGTGGTGGTGCAGGATGTGCGGCGGGTATCGTCGGCAACTGCGGCTTGACCCCTGATGCACCGGCGACACCCGGCAGAGTGACTCCGGATATTGAGTTCTTTCGCACGACGTTCATGATGGGCAATCAGCTCATCAACGGCGTCAACGTACCCATATGGGGATTTAACGATAACGGTGGTGGTGGCGGCGGCATGGGTGGTGGTGGTGGCGGCATGGGTGGCGGACTACCGTCACCGCCGATACGCGTGCGACAAGGCCAGATTGTCCATACCCATCTGAATGCCATGATGATGATGGCACCGCACACGATTCATCATCACGGTATCGAGCCTTCCACGTTTAACGATGGTGTTGGACATTTCTCTTTCGATGTTCTGGGTAACTATACCTATCAATGGCGCGCCTCACAGGCAGGCACGTATTTTTATCATTGTCACGTCAACACCGTGTTGCACGCAGAAATGGGTATGTACGGTGCGCTGATTGTTGATCCGCCCACCGGCCCGGGTACTTCATTCGTCGGTGGTCCTGCTTATAATGTTGAGGCCATCTGGGCGGTCGATGATATCGATCTCGCCTGGCATTGTTTGCCGTGGAATGCCGCGCTGTGCGGTGGCGATGCACGGCTCAACAACTTCAACCCCACGCTTTTTTGTATTAATGGGATTGGGTCAAACTTTGCGTCCAATACACCCACCAACGTCAATCCAGGGGTCGCAATTACCGTACCGCGTGGCCAAACACTGCTGTTACGTTACATCATGGCCGGTTACGTGCCGCAGCGCGTGAAGTTTCCCACGGGTATTGGTGCGGTCACGATCATTGCTGAAGATGGTCGGCCATTAACGTCTGCACAAACGCTGGCGGCGGGTGGTTCGGTATCCATGACAGCGGCGGAACGTTATGAGTTCATCATCAAACCAACGACTGCCGGTACGTTCCCCGTTGATATTACTTTTTTTAACTACCGTGCGGTCAGCGGCACACTGAACCAGATTGGTTCGATTCGTTCAGTGATCATCGTGACCTAAATAACTGTTCCTCATAATGGTGTCCACTAACCGAAGCGGCTGGTTGCGATGTAAGCCAGCCTTGATGCATAGAAAATGTAAACATACCTCTGAACAATTTGCAGGATGGCGACATCAACGAACTATTTCCCCCTTTGAAAAAGGGGGGTAACACACGTGGGAAAAACTCCTCCTCACACAAGGAATATAATATATGCATTCTTATACCCGCTTTATCATGTTGCTGTTTTTTTTGTTTAACCTGGCTACGGCCAATGCCGCCGCCGTTAGTGTTATCACACCCGCTGATCGCAATTTGTTGATTGCTGTCGGGCAAGGACAAACCACCCGTGTGGAGGCATTGCTGAAGTCCGGTGCAAACGTCAATACCTTGCACCCGCTTTGGCGGTTAACCCCATTACAGGTGGCCGCCGAACTTGATTTCGACATGGTGAAATTGCTGGTGGCACGTGGTGCCGAGGTAAACGTTGCTGACGTCGATGGGATAACACCTCTAATAAGGGCGGTGGTGCGGCGAGATCCGCGTATGGTCAAACTATTACTTGATAGCGGTGCACAGATCAACGTCAAGGATCACCGTGGCCACACGGCGCTAACACACGCCACCCTTCGCAGCGATGCCGATACTTTAAAATTATTGATCGCACGAGGGGCCGAGGTGGATGTGGTAACCGCAATGGGTACCACACCGTGGAGCATTGCGCAGAGAATGCGTGAGGCCGCGTTAGATATGCATGAACAACCCGATGCGCACCACGTTCATAAAACGGGACAGGCCAGCCACCCCATGCGCAATAAGCAAGAATCACTCGCCCAGACCCAGGCCGTATTGGATGTGCTCATTGCCAAGGGTGTGCAACGGCCGCAGCAATCGGTAAAATTTGATGCGATGGAACATCATCGCCATTAGCAGTCTGAATGATCTTGTATTACCTGGGAAAGAATTACTTGGTTTTCTCAAAGTTACCTTCATTGGCGATATCTGAGTTTTTTCCAAATGGTTTATAAGAGGCCCATTGTGGCACATAGTGTATTTTATTATCTTTTCCTTCCACTTTCTCGAGCGTGAATAAAACTTCACCTTCTTTATATTTTTTTAAAAGTGTACCTTCCTCATATTTTTTAAACCGTACCTCGAGTTTGTCATTGTTGCCTGTTAGAGTACAAACCATTTTTTTATATGTTTGAAATCCAACAGCCTGAAACAAGCAAGATTCACCTAACCCGGATTTTTTTATGGTTAACATTAACTCCATCACAATAGGCGACCCTCCAGCGGTATGACCCCCGGCCGTTTCATAAAAATACTCTCCATACCATGGGTTAACAGCATCGTCGGCCATACACGCAGACACTATCATCCCAATACTCAATACCATATAACGTAACAATTTCATTCTCATATCCTCAGGAGTCTCGCCCAATTAACCAAGATACCCTTGCTTCAATCCTTTTTCATACATCTTTCTTATCTTCACAACCACTTCTCCAACGGTGACTTGCTTATCTTTGTTTTTATCCAGACCCTTATTGCCTTTGTACTCTCTAGTTCCGTCTTTAAACAGAACCACGTCGTCTTTTTTTCCTATACCTCCTGGATATAGAATAGCAAAGCAAACATCTTCTAACGAGTTTAAATGTTTATACACGCGTAATGCGTCTTTGAAATATTTTTCAACATAATCCAGTTGTTTCACAGCAGACATGGCCGCCAATTCTTTCGTACTCGTTTCAAATGCTTCTGCTGTTTCTTCCATAAACTGTATTAACCCTATACCACTGCTCCCAGCTTTGTTCGGTTCTTTCGGGCTAAACGACCCCCCCGTCTCAAACGCCATACACGTCATCAGAAAATCCGGGGATATATCCAGGTTTTTAGCTATCTTAATCACCTTGGCCTTAAACTCCGGGGAGACTTTCGCGCCCCAGGCGATTTGTTTATGTTGTGAGAACATATTGATCGGAAATACGCTGCTCGTCGTGATTCTTTTCGCGGCGGCCTCCATGCTGGCCACCAAGGTGTTGAGGTACGCCACCGTGCTTTGCACGCTGATCCAGGTGGGTGAGGTATATAAAAATTCGAGGGTGTGACCTTTTATAGGGTCGACTCGGCCATCCGGGTGCGGCATTTTCACTACGCGGGTTTGAAACTCTTTTATTGCATGAATGGTTTGTCCCTTGGCCACTTTGTCCACCACCAGCAGGGGCTGGACGAGGTACGATGCCGGTTCAATAAGGTCTGGATGATTTCGACATCACTGGG
>JAYSTO010000336.1:0-3809 GCA_043719675.1 Gammaproteobacteria bacterium
AGGCGCTACCACCTCAAAAGGCAAACCAAGTTTGGCCAAAATGACTTTACGGTAGGGGGATGTTGAGGCCAGGACGAGTGGAATCGGTGGCGGAGGGATGGTTATCATTGAAACTCCTTCATTAATTTTTTTCCTTCCACGTATTTTGACGTATATTGCCCCTGGTACTGCGACATTATTGGTATTTTCGTATAATCATATTTATAATACGGTTTCTATGTTATCGCGTCAAAATAGATTCAGACGGGTGAGAATGTCCACTGAAGGGGATACCCAGGCATCCGTGGGTCATGAGTTCGACAGAATTTGCGAAATTTACTACATATTTTTGACAGGTTGGCCTCCAGATCGTTAAAATTCGCGGCCTATGTCAAAGCAGCATAATCGGCTGCCGCACCAGCTCGACCCATTTCGCTTAGCCGAGATGGGAATAGTGATTGAAGGGCGTATCCCCCTGAATCAGCTGCGGCGCCTCAGCGAAGTAATAGCGAAGGATGCAGGCCAGGTTCAGGTAGAGCTGCGCTTTGACATTGACGAATTAGGTGTGCCGTGTGCTTACGGCAAGATAGAGGCGGAACTGCAGTTAACCTGTCAACGTTGCCTTGAGGTGTTTCCTTATCAAGTTGCGCAAGAGATAGCACTGGCATGGGTACGTTCGGCGACGGATATTGACAAGTTACCATCGCGTTATGAACCGTATCTTGTCGAAGCAGTACCGTTAATATTGAATGATGTAATTGAAGAGGAATTATTGCTGGCGATACCTCAGGTGCCAGTGCATACTGAAAGTGAATGCATAGCCAGCCTGAGATCAAAAGTAAGTAAAACGGAGCAACAAGACGCACCAGTACGTGAGAATCCATTTGCAATACTGGCTAAACTAAAGACAATTTCTAAAGAGTAAACGAGGCAATCCTATGGCAGTCCAGCAGAACAGAAAGACATCTTCCAAGCGTGGTATGCGCCGTGCACACGACGCGTTAACCACAAAAGCGCTTTCCATCGATTCAACCAGCGGTGAAACACACTTGCGTCACCATATTACTCCCGATGGTTATTATCGTGGACGTAAGGTGCTCGACACGGCAAAGAAAGACTAGTCTGTTACAACATCGCAGTAGCGATGTGTAACAACTTATTATTGAATTACGGGACATGTCTAACATGTCCCGTCGTTTTTTATGTTGAGTAAAAAATTATTACGCATCCCCGCCCGCCTATGTCAAACCTTACACGACCTGATCAGATTGTTATTGCCTTAGATGCCATGGGTGGTGATCACGGTCCAGCCAGCACAGTGCCAGCGGCAATTCACATCCTGAAAAAATACGCTGATTTGAGTTTGATCCTGGTAGGTGATCGGACGCAATTGGAAGTGACACTGGCCGAAAATAAAACACCGGAAAATGACCGGCTGCGTGTTCATCATACCTCGCAGGTAGTCGGTATGGATGAATCGGCTGCACATGCATTACGCAGTAAAAAAGATTCGTCCATGCGAGTGGCAATCAATCTGGTGAAAGAGGGTGTCGCGCATGCATGTATCAGTGCCGGTAACACCGGGGCCCTGATGGCAACCTCGCGGTTTGTGTTAAAAACCCTGCCGGGTATTGATCGTCCTGCCATTTGTACGTCATTACCGACCATCTCAGGTCATGTGCATGTATTAGATCTTGGCGCGAATGTCGATTCAAGCGCCAACCACTTGTTTGAATTTGCCGTGATGGGGTCAGTACTAACCAATGCTGTGGACAATAACCCACGACCGACGGTTGGGTTACTGAATATAGGTTCTGAAGACATCAAAGGTAATGAACAAGTAAAAGAAGCCGCACAGCTATTGCAGGCCAGCGATCTCAATTACATCGGTTTTGTTGAAGGTGATGGTATTTACTTAGGTCATGCAGACGTAATTGTGTGTGATGGATTCGTCGGCAATGTCATGCTGAAGACCACAGAAGGTGTGGCCAAGATGATCAGTCATTACATGAAGCAGGAGTTTAAACGTAACTGGTTAACCAAGCTCTCGGGATTGATCGCCATGCCGGTGTTGCGTGCCTTTCGCAAACGCATCGATCCCCGTGCCTATAACGGCGCTAGTTTATTAGGTCTACAAGGTATTGTGATTAAAAGCCATGGCGGTGCAGATAGTTATGCTTATGGCAACGCCATCCTTGAAGCACGTGCGGAAGTCATTAAAAATGTACCAACACTAATTAGCCAGCGTTTGCAAGAAGCGCTGCAAAAAAGGAAGGTCAGTTGAAATACGCAAAGATTGTCGGTACGGGTGGTTATTTACCGGAAAAGGTACTGACTAATCATGACCTGGAAAAAATGGTTGATACCTCGGATGAGTGGATCACGGATCGAACCGGTATTAAAAAACGGCATATTGCACTCGACAACGAAACTACCTGTGATTTAGCTGAAAAGGCCGCGCGTCAGGCCATTACAGCGGCCGGGATCAATCCTGCGGATATCGACCTTATTATTGTGGCAACGACAACGCCCGATCGCATTTTTCCCAGCACTGCCTGTTTATTACAGGATCGCCTGGATATTCATGGCTGCGCTGCCTTTGACATTCAAGCGGTATGTACTGGTTTTGTCTATGCGTTGTCAGTTGCCGATAAATTTATTCGTACCAATGCGGCTCAGTGCGCATTGGTGGTTGGTGCAGAAACTTTGTCGCGTATCATTGATTGGACTGATCGCTCCACTTGTGTTCTATTCGGAGATGGCGCGGGCGCAGTCATTCTGCAAGCAAGCGCTGAGCCAGGAATATTATCGACACATTTACATGCCGATGGTGCGTATAAAGAACTACTGACAGTGCCTGCAGGTATCTCGGAACATCCTGAACTCATTAAAGCTGGCAAGGCATTTGTGACCATGCAGGGTAACGAAGTATTCAAAATGGCAGTGAACACCCTGGGTCGCATTGTTGATGAAACACTTGCCGCGAATAATTTGCAGCAATCTGATATTGACTGGCTGGTACCTCACCAGGCAAACATTCGCATTATCAACGCCACTGCCAAGAAATTGAAAATGGACATGGACCATGTGGTGGTTACCGTACACGAGCACGGCAATACTTCGGCTGCATCTATTCCATTGGCATTAAACGAAGCAGTACGCGATGGTCGAATTAAACCGGGCGAGATAGTGCTGCTTGAGGCGTTTGGTGGTGGCTTTACTTGGGGTTCAGCGCTGATACAATTTTGACATTCGCAATCTGTATACTCTACGTATTAACGGATTAAATAACAGGTGTGTGATGAGTTTAGCATTTGTATTTCCAGGTCAAGGTTCACAATCGATTGGCATGCTCAAAGAGCTGGCGGAGCGACATCGTGAGGTCAACGCCACCTTCGCTGAAGCATCCCATGTCCTGGGATATGACTTATGGCAGGTTGTACAAACGGGACCGGAAGCACGCGTAAACAGTACCGATGTAACACAACCCGCGATGCTGGCTGCAGATGTCGCGACATGGCGTGTTTGGCAAGCTCTTAATGGCAAACAGCCGACGATGCTGGCAGGTCATAGCCTGGGCGAATACAGTGCGCTGGTCTGTGCCGGTAGTTTATTATTCACTGATGCAATTAAATTGGTTACGGCACGAGGCCGGTATATGCAAGACGCTGTGCCCGCAGGCACGGGTGCCATGGCCGCGATTTTAGGCCTCGATGATGCAATAGTGATCGAAGTCTGTCGCCAAGCTGCGCAAAACCAAATTGTACAAGCCGTCAACTTCAATTCACCTGGACAGGTCGTTGTCGCAGGCCACAAGGAAGCCGTGGATC
>JAYSTO010000337.1:0-9154 GCA_043719675.1 Gammaproteobacteria bacterium
CGAAGGTGCCGATCACCCTCTGGCCATCCTGACGGGTGGCCCTGCTGAAATAAAATTTACTCACGTGGTGGAGGCGATCATTCCGGCTGAGCGTTTCAGTTATATTCATCACGGTAATGCACAACTATTGGATCATATGTTGCTAAGCCCGGCAATGCAGACGCGTCTTCGTGGTGCACGGCTATTACACATCAATGCAAGTTATCCTGATTTTTTTGAACAAGACCCCACCACGCCTTTACGCAGTTCGGATCACGATCCCTTAATCAGTCACTTTCAGTTTTAGGCAAACGACGTAGTTGGTAGACAAAAAAAAGGGGCGCAACTTTGCGCCCCATCTCGACACCTTCACAACTAAATAAGCTTATCGTGCCGCCGCGCTGATTAACTTGGCGCGATTAAAATCGCCTAAATTATAAATATTCGTCAGCCCTTGCGATTTGAGTTTTTCCGTGGCCATGTGGCTTCGGGTACCGCTGTTACAAAATAATAAACAGGCCCCTTGTTTAAATTGCTCCAGATGCTGCGGTAATTCTTCCAGTGGCAAATTTAATGCGCCCGGCAGGGTCTCCCGAGCAAACTCATTTTGGCTACGCACATCCACCAGCAGCGCACCACGGTTGAGTAATTGTTTGGCATGATCCGGCGCGACCGGTACCTGCCACTTGCCAAACAAGCGCATCACCCCTTCATACATCCAGGACAAGGTGCAAAAATGGGTGAAGATGACGATGGCCTGTAACACCAACAGACTGACCCCCACCACGATCGCCGCCAACGGCATCCCGACCATGAATAAAACACCGGCGGCGATATTCATCAAACCTGCGGAAAGACAGGCTAACCGACGTTGGAATGGGTTTGCGGGTAATTTGACGGCACCAACCACGGGCCGAATGAGGTGGTTGTATATCAAATCCATGGGGTGACCGGCAGGAAAGAAAAAAGCCAAAATCCCTAGCAGCGCTACGGCAAATAAAATAAAGGGTTGCTGGGTGTACAGCCCATAGGCGGCAATCAAGGAGCAGGTGGCCGGGGTGAAGCGCAGGCCCCATTCCAGCTGCTTGAGCTCTGCGGGGGTATAACGTTGATAACCTTGCTGAACCAGACTGCGCTGCTGAAAGGACAAATGACAGGTCTTATCCATGGAATACCTCTGGGTTATTGGCAATTAACAATGAATGGTGCCGAGTATATTAGAAAATACTTATACATAACAGCGGCATCAAGAAAAAATACCTGATTTACAATCAACACGTTGCCCTGCTGACGTCCAGGCCCACATCTATCCCCCATGCAGTAGCAAGCCCCGGTTTACTTGACTTCTCCTGGTTTGTTTCTTATATTTCTGTTAATACAGAAATATCGAAATCAACATCGCATCATTAACCCGCTTGTCGTCTAGGCAGTACACGGAGAGCAGCCATGTCACAAACCACTGGTTACACACGCCTGCCGGTCTACCTGACACTCGGTACCGTCGCCATCATCACCACGGCATGCGTGCTGATGGCCTTTGCCCTTACCCCCGGCTTACCCACTACCACTGAGCTCACCATGCGTATGGCATTTGTTGAACAACACACCGGAATATGGCAATGGGGATGGGCCAGTTGGATGGCGAGTTCGCTCAGTTTATTTTTGTTTTGCTTGTTACTGTTAGATTACATCCCAGCGCATCCACTCAAATATTTTGCCATGGGCATCGTCGCCTTCGGTGTGATACCGGACATCTCAGCGGAAATTCTGTTTGCCTTTGCCTTACCCAAATTTACCTCTGCCCCTGCACACTATGTCTTGCTTGAACAGATAGGGCAATTGTTAACAGGCATCTTCGCCAATGGCGCTTATTGTCTGGGTGGATTGCTACTGAATCTATTGTTGTTGCGCAATCACGCATTACCGCGCGTCGTGGTGCTGATTGGCTTGCCCTCCTGGTTGATCGGATTTGGCTTAAGTTACGCAGTGATTATCGACAATATGACGCTGGCCGTACCTTTCACTGCCGTTTCCATGGTGTGGAATGTGATTTGGATATTTTTGATTGGCGTATTGGTGTTTACTCATCCCACTGAATACACGGTGAGCGCACATGCACACTGACTATCTCTACTTTATTATCAAAGTGATTCACCTCGGCAGTCTGATCGCCTGGCTGGGTCCCACCCTCGGCGCCTGGTGGATGTTGCGTCTGGCCAATCGCCAGTTCGGCGAACCCAGCATGATCAGCCAATTTTTATATGTCAGTTTTTTACATCTATTACGTGTTGAGCATTTTGCCTTTGTGTTGCTCTTGATCAGCGGCGCGGGCATGGTGTGGTTAAGCCCTGCGCTGCCACAACCTTGGTTGTGGTTTAAATTAATGCTGTTGCTGGTGATTATTATCCCGGTGGAGCTATTCGATATCTGGTTTAGTCATTACAAACTTCCCGGCGTATTTGCTGCGCGACATCCTTCGCGCCCATACAACAAACAGGAATCAGCGTTGTTGCATGACTATCACCAGCGTTTTGTGCCAGTGGCGCTGATCCTGTTACCACCAACCATCCTGAGTGTATTCTGGTTGGCCATTTACAAACCGATGTGGTAATAAACCATAAAGAAACCGTCATGTCCTTTCGTGTTCTGATTTTGGGTGGTTATGGTAATTTTGGTGCACGTATTGCCCGTCGCCTTGCTCATGACGCGATGATCGAAGTTATTATCGCCGGAAAAAATACCAGGCAGGCAAGCGCCTATGCGGAACAACTCAATAGCGAGGTGCCACATGCCCGCGCAACATCGATAACCTGTGACGTGCAACAACCTTCCGCCTTGCTTGCGACAATCCATCAAACGCAATGTCAGCTGGTGATCAATACGGTTGGCCCGTTCCAGGAACATGATTACCGTGTCGCCGAAACCGTGATCACGGCTGGTGTGCATTATCTGGATCTGGCGGATGCGCGCGACTATGTTTACCGTTTCAAACAACTCGATGAGCTGGCGCGAACACATAAGGTGCTCGCGTTGACTGGCGTGAGTACCTTACCGGGGTTATCCGCCGTTGTGATTGATCACTATTTTACCGAGTTCGCTCAAATCACTTCAATAGATATTGGTATTAGTCCCGGCAATCGTGCGCCACGCGGTTTGGCGACGATACGTGCGGTATTGAGTTACTGTGGCAAACCCTTCTTACAATTTCGCCAAGGTTCATGGCAACCCGTGTATGGCTGGCAAGGTTTGACCCGGCGACGATATGCCAAGCCAATGCACACGCGCTGGCTAAGTTATTGCGACGTGCCGGATCTTGTTTTATTTCCGGAACGGTATCCTGCTGTGCGAGACGTTATCTTTCGTGCCGGCATGGAGTTAAGCGTAATTCAACTCGGCATTTGGTTACTGTCCTGGCTGACACGTTGGCGAATCGTCAAACATTGGCCACCTTATGCCAAGCTGTTATATTCGCTGAGTAACTTATTATTGCCATTTGGTTCTGATATCGGTGGCATGCATGTGGAACTCAGTGGGGTCGATCATCATCAGCGCCCGTTACGAATCACCTGGCAAGTGATCGCACAACAAAATGACGGCCCGGAAATTCCTTGCAGCGCGGCGGTGGTCATTGCCCAGAAACTGGCACGTGGCAAGATCAAACAAATCGGTGCGATGCCCTGTCTCGATTTATTCAGCCTGGATGAATTCATGCTGTCGTTACGGGGCCGCGCTATCCAACAACAGGTGAATCGTGAGGAGTTATAGTCTTTAACTGATCAAATTACATTTTTTTATTTCAAAAAGTTTGTCATCCACTCTGTTCAGAGACCGTCTGGTTTCGACTCTCGAATGCTATTTACCCTTTGTCATTTCGAGTCCCGAACACAGTGAGTGGGGGACGACTGCATGGAGGCAGGAGGTAGCGCAACGCATGGAGCAGTTGCCGGGAAATCTTCGTCGCTGACGGATGAAGGATACCAACCTTCAACACCGCAGATTTCTCGAACCTCGCGTCACGTTGTTCACGACTCGAAATGACAAGGAATATTTTGCAAGCCTAATTAACTTCCGCCACGGTCATCTTGGCACCATGTGCCTGAGCACCCAATAACGACATTGCAACGGCAGCTAAATAAGGAATAGTCTGGATACACAAGACGATGATCCACAGTAACATATCGGGGGTATCATTTCCCTGCCCTTTAAGTACGACAGCCTCTGAGAGGTTTCCCAATATAATTCCCGTCACAGCCGCGATAAACAATAAACCCAAGATGGCTTCTTCATAGACCACCACCAGCGCGGAGCCGAACGATAATCGATCCGCAAGTTTTGGCGTCCGGAAGAAGGCTTTTTCTTTAATGAAAAATCCTGCCAAGATCGCCCGCGAGATCGTATGCGATAAGGCAAGCCCCGCCACCGTTGCCGACAAGGTCTGCCAGACACCTGCATTCACATGTGTCTGGTACAAATAAAACTGTTTCGCCGTTTTAAAACTGAACAACGCCAACGGTAACAACGAAAATATTAACAAGGGGGGATCGACCTGTTTTGGCATCAGGATCATCGCTAACGACCAGCCTAATGCGGCCACATTAAAAATCAAATTCAAACCATCCGCCAGCCACGGCAACCAACCAGCAAAAAAGTGATAACGTTGACCCACTGTCAGCTTGGTTTGCACACGACCCATTAGTTGTTTGGCATGGCCGCGTAATATTTGAATTGCACCAAAGGCCCAACGAAAACGTTGCTTCTTATAATCAATGAAGGTATCCGGCATTAAACCCTGGCCATAACTCTTGGGGATATACACGGCTTCATAACCATGTTCGAAAACGCGCAGACCCAGTTCGGCATCTTCGGTGATACACCACTCCGCCCAACCACCGATCTCTTGCAATACGTTGCGACGAATCATGGTCATGGTACCGTGTTGAATGATCGCATTGCGTTCATTGCGTGTGACCATGCCGATATAAAAGAAGCCGCGATACTCGCTATAACACATCGACTTGAAGATATTTTCTTCGCCGTCGTGATAGTCCTGTGGCGCCTGCACAATCGCAATCTGTGGATTGACAAATTGCGGTGCCAGATCATGCAGCCATAAAGGGTGTACAAGGTAATCACTATCGATTACGGCAATGACTTCTGCCTCTTCGGCGGTCTGACGCAATGCAAAATTTAACGCGCCTGCTTTAAAACCCGCTAAGGGCGATTCATGATAAAAACAAAACTGTGCGCCAAGTGTCTGACAATGCGCCTGTACCGGCTGCCATATCGTCGGGTCCCTGGTGTTGTTATCGATCACAATGACTTCATAATACGGATAATCGAGTTTGGCCAACGCATTCAAGGTCTGAATCATCATTTGCGGCGGTTCGTTGTAACAAGGCACATGAATCGAGACAAAAGGTAATTCTGCGGCAGGAACCAACAGAGGGACAAAGGGACGCCGACGAAACTTACTCCAATGCAACTCCGCCCACTCATGCGCTTCGGCGAGTAATACCACGAACACACCGATCATTCCGATCACCAATAATAAACCCACTACAATACTCAGCGTTGTCAGGTATTGTTTGGAATAATCATATCCCACCCACACAGCAACCGTTGCCACCAAGTAGGCGATGATCGCCAGAAAGCTGCGGCCATGCATACCCAAATGTTTACTGTCGGTGAGCAACACCGCAAATACAATCACCGCGAGAATTACCGATATACCCGCCAATACATGCCAATGCGGGATGTCGACAACTGGTTCGGTCAAAGAGAACTTTGCCTGGCGATAGACATCATACACACCCCAATACGCACCAATCGCCCCTTCATCCGTGCTGCGCTTCCACGGTTGATCAAAGGCCTCCATGATGTAATAAGTATAATTTTCTTTTTCCGCGTTTTTAAGAAACTCGCGTAGAAACGTCGCCTGATTCGCGACACTAGCCACTGCACCGCCGTAGCTGCGACCATTACTCGGCCAACCCACTTCACCGATGATGATGCGTGTTTCCGGATACAGGTCTGACAACATCTCCATTTTGCCGTTTATATAGTCTACTGCGTCTTCGATCTTTTGCTTTTCCCAATACGGCAACATGTGCACCGCAATGTAATCGACGTGTTCCACCAGCTCTGGGTGTACCCGCCAGACCTCATGCGTATCTGCGGTACTGACCGGGACATTGACGGCCTTGCGCACTCGGTCAATATATTCGATTAATTTTTCTGTCGGGATGTAATTATGTAAAACCACTTCGTTGCCAACGATGACACGCACCACATTGCGGTTGGCATTGGCCACCTCGATTAACTTGGCGATCTCGCGTTCGTTCCGCTCCAGGTCATCATCAATCCACGCACCGACCGTGACGTTGATATTGTATTTCTTTGCCAGACGCGGTACCTCGGCAATGGTGCCGTCGGTGGTATAGGTGCGTACTGCGTGGGTCTTGCCGGCCAGCAATGCTAAATCGGCATCAATCTCTGCCTCCGAAGGGAGGATTTGTTTGATTGCATCCTGATTGGCTTGAAAGGGTGAAAAGGAAAAACCCTTGACCTTTTGCGGCCAGGGGGGATGTTGCGAGGGTTGATTGGCATAAGCCCACAAGCTGATCGTCACGACGGCCACGGCGATGGCAATCAGTAGATTAATGCGACTCATGGATGTGGTGCCTGCCTGAATACGTTGGTTGTTAACTTAAAGTGGGCGCACATTCTAACGTATTTGCCAGGCAGACTTGAATAATTCGCTGTGGTGATGAGCATTTTCATGTGATTTATTTAACAACTCGCAGATTTAGCAGACTTTGCTGCCAACAAAACGGTCGATCTGGCCGCTCCACGTTACAAGATACCTGTGGAAGCCGCTATTCTGAAGCATGCGCCAGTAGCCGCAAATACTCCTCGAGTAGGACATCACGCGAAGGTCGTAGTTCCCCGAACAAATAGCCACAGGACTTTTGTTTACAGTGTTGCCCGTCCGTCAGGTAATTCTGAATAACGTCCGGCATGTCGTGGTGACGTAACAAGGGATAATGCGTCGGCACGCCATCTTGCACGATCATAATGCGGTTATGAAAATAACTGCCCTCCCGGTTATCCAGATATTGCAAGGCCTTGAAGGTGTTGGGACCGTTGCGCAGCGGCGGCACATGGTCAGCAGTCAGAATAATCAGGCTGTGTTTATCCATTGCCACCAGTTGCTTGACGTAATCGGTGATGGCTTTAGTGCGGTAATAAAACTGATTGGTGCTGCGCGCCAGGTGATCATCCTCATAGCTATGCAGCATTTTGATAAATTCCGGCCGCTGTTTGGGATCCAATAGGTGTGGGGTGTGGCCGTAAATGGTCATCAGATAATTGAACACCGGTTTATCGGGTGTTTCCTGTTTGACACGACGTAGCATCGCCAGGTTTTGGGTAAAGAGTTCCGCGTCGAACTGAAATTCTTCCACCTCGGTATCACCGGCGATGATATAGGTTGCGCCGTTATAAAATTCACGCGGGAAATTGACCTCGCTAAAACCGATACCTTTGTAGGCGGTTATGACGTTAAAGAAATTGGGCTTGTAGGCATTGGCACCAATGGTGCGATAACCGCTTTGTTGCAGGATGCCGGGCAGACAGTGCGCCTGCGCACCGGTGAACACATTGAATTCCACGCTGGATAATTTTTCAAAGCCCGGCATACCACATAACACTTCAAATTCCGATTGGGAAGTGGCGCCACCAAACATCGGCGCGATCGACAAGCCCGGCGCATCTGCAAAATATTGACTGAAATCCGGATGCGTCGGCGGTTGGGAAAATTTCGCGGCATGAAACAGCGTCGGGTCTAAAAAGCTCTCCAGCACGATGAGATGGACGTTGTGCTTATTGCCATGTTTATTTAAATATTCAGCGCGTTGCTGCGCTTGTAGATCATAGGCGGCACGCTGGCGATACGGCGCAATTGCGCGGCTGATCTCCAGGCGTTCCGCCTCACGTAACAAACTCACGGCGAAACGACCATTGCGTTCGACACTTTTAGCGTCGGAATAAATAATAATACCATTGGCGACAGAGTGAAACACGGCAGCAAACGTCGTGGGAAAAACGAACAACAGCACCATCACACTCATCGCGGGTAGACTTAACAGTACGGTATGACGATTTTGCCGAGGATGAATGGACGCGATCACCGCCAACAAGGGAACAAAAAATACAATCGCGATGACAATGTCATAACTCAGCGGTAATACGTGAAACAGTTCGGGTAATTCGTTGACATTGATCCACCGGAACACCTTGCTGTAGGCCAAAAAGAAAAGATCGTGTACCAGGTAAAACAAGATAATCGGCACACCGGCCAGCAGTGCGCGCCAACGGCTGGGGCGCAGCACATAATAGAACAAGGTATATATATAAAGTATTAATACCAGTTCCAACCATTGTGTGTGCAGGTGCTGATTGGCAAATCCACCCATGGCTGTACTCAGCCAGCCAAACAGGTATAACACACACAATAAGATAAAATACCGGTTGGTGATCAGTTTATGTAGACCGAGGCGAGCGGTCCGGTACCAAGCGTTGAAGTCAGGCATAAGTGGACAGGAGTATACCCGTTTTTTCTGTTGTATCCCCGCTGTAACCACAACCTTTGTTTATCTGCCCAGCAACCCGAATTACGGCTCCATTGTGCTCACCCTAAACTGCTAGAATACAGGCATGCACACACCATCCTCACACACTGCAGAACTCACGCTGTTTCACCCGGCAATCCAGCAGTGGTTTACCCGCTATGTCGGTGAACCCACCACCGTGCAGTGTGCAGCCTGGGCGGCGATCGCTGCCCACCAAACCACTTTGATTGCCGCGCCGACGGGTTCCGGCAAAACTCTGGCGGCTTTTCTGGCGATCATCAACGAGTTATTGCAGTTGGGTATTCAGGGTCAACTGGCGCAACAAACCCATGTGTTATACATCTCGCCGCTCAAGGCCTTATCCAACGACATACAAAAAAACCTGCAACTGCCGCTCAATGGCATTCGTGATCAACTACTGGAATCAGGCCTGGCCGATGTACCGATCCAGGCCTGGGTGCGCACCGGTGACACCTCGCAGGCGGAACGGCAACGCATGCGCCGCCAAGCCCCCCATATATTAGTCACGACGCCCGAATCCCTGT
>JAYSTO010000338.1:0-9113 GCA_043719675.1 Gammaproteobacteria bacterium
CGTGACCGGTGCGGTGGAATTACCCGAAGGCGTGGAAATGGTGATGCCCGGGGACAACATCAAGATGGTGGTGACGTTGATCAACCCCATTGCGATGGAGGATGGCTTACGGTTTGCGATCCGCGAAGGCGGCAAGACCGTGGGCGCCGGGGTCGTGGCGAAGATATTGGAATAATGGTAGGTCGGCCCTTTGGGCCGACAATCTGTCGGGCATGCGCCCGGCCTACGTCCGTAACTGAGGTTTAAAAATGGCAGCTAAGAATCAAAATATTCGCATTCGTTTGAAGGCGTTTGATCATCGTTTAATTGATCGGTCCGCGCGCGAGATCGTTGATACTGCCAAACGCACAGGCGCGGTCGTGAAGGGTCCGATTCCGTTGCCGACCAAGAAGGAACATTACACCATCCTGGTGTCGCCACATGCAGATAAAATTGCACGCGATCAGTATGAAATTCGTACGCATAAACGGTTGTTGGATATTATCGCGCCTACGGACAAAACAGTAGATGCGTTAATGAAATTGGATCTCGCCGCTGGTGTTGATGTACAGATTAAACTTCAGTAGCCAGTGATAAGTAGCTAGGAATAAAGAATATGACGATAGGTTTAGTAGGTCGCAAGGTGGGTATGACGCGCGTTTTCACTGACGCTGGCGTGACAGTGCCCGTTACTGTGATTGAAGTTGCACCCAATCGCATTACTCAATTAAAAACAATTGAGGATGATGGTTACCGGGCGATTCAAATCACGACAGGCATTCGTAAGGCGTCGCGTGTTAAGAAGCCACAAGCAGGACATTACGCCAAGGCAGGTACTGAGGCTGGTCGTGGTCTATGGGAGTTTCGCCTGGAAGACGGTGAAGGCACGGATTTACAGCCCAACTCAGAAATCAAAGTTGATATCTTTGCGCCCGGACAAAAAGTAGATGTCCAAGGCACCAGCATCGGTAAAGGGTTTGCGGGTGTCGTGAAGCGCCATCATTTCAGAACACAAGATGCAACGCACGGTAACTCGTTGTCGCATCGCGCACCTGGATCGATCGGTCAACGGCAAACGCCAGGCCGTGTATTTAAAGGTAAGCGCATGTCCGGCCACTTAGGTGCGGTTACGCGTACTGCACAAACGTTAGAGGTAGTGCGCATTGATACTGAGCGCAACTTGCTGTTAATCAAGGGTGCGGTTCCCGGTTCCAAAGGCGGCGATGTGATTGTAATGCCAGCGGTAAAAACCAAGAATAAGAAGGGGGCAGGCTAATGGATATATCATTAACAACTGCATCCGGTAAATCCTCCGGTACTGTCAGTGTTTCGGATATCACCTTCGGACGTGAGTTTAATGAAGGTTTGGTCCATCAGGCGGTGACCGCCTATTTAGCGGCTGGCCGATCTGGTACGGTATCGCAAAAAACCCGTTCTGATGTGCGTGGTGGTGGTGCTAAACCTTGGAAACAAAAAGGTACCGGCCGTGCGCGTGCGGGTACGATCCGCAGTCCATTGTGGCGTGGCGGTGGTAAGATATTTGCGGCGCGGCCACAGAACTGGTCACAGAAGCTCAATAAAAAAATGTATCGTGCAGCGATGCAGTCGATATTGTCTGAGTTGGTACGGCAGGAACGCTTGGTGGTGGTCGACAAATTTGAATTAAGTCAGGCCAAGACCAAACAGTTGATCGAGACTTTGGCGGCAATGAGTTTGCCCAGTGTTACCATAGTGCTGGAGCAAAACGACAACAAGGTGATGTTGGCTGCGCGTAATTTGTCGCGAGTCGATGTTATTGATGTAAGCGCTATTGATCCGGTCAGCTTGCTGCGCTTTGAAAAAGTATTGGTAAGTGTTGCGGCGCTGAAAAAATTAGAGGAGATGTTCGCATGAACCAGGAACGACTGATGAAGGTGTTGCTGGGGCCGCTTATCTCTGAAAAGAGCACCCGTGCCGCTGAGGCAGGTAACCAGATTGTATTTAAAGTGTTACCGAATGCAACAAAAGCTGAAATCAAACAGGCGGTTGAAAAGCTGTTTGAAGTAACGGTTAAATCCGTGAATGTTGTTAACACCAGTGGTAAAGAGAAGCGCACCAAGGTTGGTGTTGGTCGGCGCAATCACACGAAAAAGGCCTATGTGCGGTTGCAGGAAGGTCAGGATATTAATTTGGTTGGTAAAGAGTAATTAATCATGGCACTGTTTAAATCAAAACCCACGTCACCAGGCGCACGCTTTGTACTGCGGCCTAAGCACGAACATTTGCACAAAGGCGATCCGCATTTCCCTTTAATTGAAAAAAAGGCGAATAACGGTGGCCGCAATAACAATGGCCGTATCACGACGCGTCACCAGGGTGGTGGGCACAAACAGATGTACCGGCTCATTGATTTTAAGCGGAACAAAGACAAGATCCCCGCTCGTGTCGAACGTATCGAATACGATCCAAATCGCACTGCCCATATAGCCTTGGTGTTATATGCAGATGGTGAACGCCGCTACATCATTGCGCCGAAGAATCTGCGGGCAGGTGATGAGGTGATGTCCGGTGTTGATGTGCAGATTAAAGAAGGCAATTGCATGCCGTTGCGGTATATCCCCGTCGGTTCCACTGTCCATTGTATTGAGATGCGCCCAGGTAAGGGTGCACAGCTGGCGCGTAGCGCTGGCGCGTCAGTGCAACTGGTAGCGCGTGAAGGCCAGCATGCCTCGGTCCGCTTGCGTTCGGGTGAACTGCGTCGTGTGCACATTGATTGCCGTGCGACTATTGGTGAAGTCAGTAATACAGAGAATAATTTGCGTAAGTATGGTAAGGCGGGTGCAAAACGCTGGCGCGGTATCCGCCCAACGGTGCGTGGTACTGCAATGAATCCGGTGGATCACCCACACGGTGGTGGTGAAGGTCGTAATTTTGGTAAACACCCAACCACCCCATGGGGTCAGCCGACCAAGGGTTATAAGACTCGTAACAACAAGCGCACAGATAACATGATTGTGCGCCGTCGTCATGCGAAATAGAGGGTAGGACATGCCACGTTCAGTATTAAAAGGGCCGTTTGTAGATTTGCATTTGTTGCAAAAGATACATGCAGCACAAAAAGCGCCGTCGAAAAAACCAATTAAAACCTGGTCGCGACGTTCGATGATTATTCCTGAGATGATTGGGATGACGATTGCCGTACATAACGGTCGTCAACACGTTCCAGTTTTGGTTACTGAAAATATGGTGGGCCACAAGTTGGGTGAGTTTTCTCCAACTCGAACCTTTAAAGGTCATACCGGCGATAAAAAGACGGCTAGTTCGGCTGCGTAAGAGAGGATTAAAAGATGCAAGTTGCTGCCAGATTACGTCATGTAAGGATTTCGCCACAGAAGTGCCGTTTAGTTGCGGACTTGGTGCGCGGTAAACCCGTTGAGCAGGCGTTACAGATTTTAGCGTTCACCCCGAAAAAGGGTGCAGAGATTGTTAAGAAGGTTTTGGAATCGGCTGTTGCCAATGCCGAACACAATGAAGGCGCTGATATTGATGAGTTGAAGGTGCAAACCATTTTTGTTGACGAGGGCCCCAGCTTTTCACGTTGGATGCCACGCGCCAAGGGTCGTGTGAATACTATTACCAAGCGCACGAGTCACATAACGATCATGTTGTCGGATAATTAAAGAGAGTTTGCAATGGGCCATAAAGTTCATCCTACTGGAATACGGCTTGGTATTGTTACCGAGCACACCTCAAGGTGGTATGCCGATACTAAGAATTATCAGAAATATCTGAATGCCGACATTGCAGTGCGGGCGTTTCTGCGTAACAAGTTGGCGACCGCCTCGGTGAGCAAGATATTAATCGAACGTACCGCCGGTAATGCCAATATTACAATCCATACGGCTCGACCGGGCTTGGTGATTGGTAAAAAAGGTGAGGACATTGAACGGTTGCGCCAAGAAGTCACCAAACTGATGGCGTTACCTAAGGTACACATCAATATTGAAGAAATTCGTAAACCCGAACTGGATGCCTACCTGGTCGCCGAAGGCATTGCGCAGCAGCTGGAACGACGCATTATGTATCGACGCGCAATGAAGCGAGCAGTGCAGAATTCCATGCGCCTTGGTGCTTTAGGGATTAAGGTCAATGTCGCTGGCCGTCTTAATGGCGCTGAGATTGCTCGTGCCGAGTGGAATCGTGAAGGCCGTGTACCTTTGCATACGCTACGCGCGGATATCGATTATGGTTTTGCCGAAGCCAAGACCACCTATGGTGTCATTGGCGTGAAGGTGTGGATTTTTAAAGGCGAAGTCATTGGCAAGAAAGGCGAAGCGGAAGCTGCGCCTGCCAAAGCTGCAGCCAGTCAATAATAGTTGAGGAGTAAGTAGTATGCTGCAGCCAAAACGTACCAAATACCGCAAACAAATGAAGATGCGCAATCGTGGTCTTGCGCAAGTCGGTAATAAAGTAAGTTTCGGTGAATACGGTTTAAAGGCAATTACGCGTGGCCGTATCAGCCAGCGACAGATTGAAGCAGCCCGCCGTGCCATGACGCGTTTCGTCAAACGTGGTGGTAAGGTGTGGATTCGGATTTTCCCTGACAAACCTATCAGCCAGAAGCCGCTTGAAGTGCGGATGGGTAGTGGTAAAGGGAATGTTGAATATTGGGTAGCCGTAATTCAGCCAGGGCGCATGTTATATGAGATGGAAGGGGTGACGGAAGAGGTGGCGCGCGAAGCCTTTCGCCTTGCGGCTACCAAGTTGCCGATATTGACCACGTTTGTAAAACGGACGGTAATGTAATGAATACTACAGATTTACGTAGCAAAAATGTAGACGAGCTCAGCAAAGAGCTATCCGATCTGCAACGTGAACAATTTAATTTGCGTATGCAAAAAAGTTCCGGGCAGTTATCGCGTCCACACCATGTTCAACAGGTGCGTCGCAACATTGCACGCGTTAAGACTATTTTGCGTGAAAAAGCAGGTAAGGCCGGATGAGTGATCAGAAGAAAAAGCAACGTACCTTCGAAGGTCGTGTTGTCAGTAATAAAATGGATAAAACCATCACCGTCTTGGTTGAACGGCGGGTTCCACATCCGGTGTATGGCAAGTTTGTGCGCAAGACCAGCAAAATTCATGCGCATGATGCCAATAATGAATGTAACCAGGGTGATCTCGTGATCATCGCCGAGGGTCGTCCAATCTCTAAAACCAAGGCATGGAGTCTGGTGGAGATCGTGCAACGGGCAACAGAGATATAAGCACTGCATAAGCAGCGGAGTAAACCATGATTCAGATGAGTACAGTTTTGGATGTAGCGGACAATAGCGGTGCTCGGCGTGTCCTGTGCATTAAAGTATTGGGTGGCTCAAAGCGTCGCTACGCGGGTATTGGCGATGTCATTAAAGTCAGTATCAAGGAAGCAATTCCACGCGGCAAAGTAAAGAAGGGCGAGGTAATGAACGCGGTGGTAGTACGCACCAGAAAAGGTGTACGCCGCGCCGATGGATCATTAATTCGTTTCGACGGTAATGCCGCAGTTTTGTTGAATAACAAACTGGAACCGATCGGCACACGTATTTTCGGGCCGGTAACGCGTGAGTTACGTACCGAAAGTTTCATGAAAATTATTTCTTTAGCACCTGAAGTGTTGTAAGGCAAAAGGCAATGGCAAGCAAAATTCGCAAAGGCGACGAAGTGGTGGTCCTCATCGGCAAGGATCGGGGCAAACGTGGTTTGGTGACAAAGATTCTCACTGAACAGGATCGCGTGATCGTTGAAAACGTGAACATCGTTAAGAAACATCAGCGCCCCAATCCGAATCTTGGTGTGGCCGGTGGCATTATTGACCTTGAGATGTCGATTCATGTTTCGAATGTGGCGATCTATAACCCCGCAACCGGTAAACCGGATCGCGTGGGTTTCAAGACCTTACAGGATGGCCGCAAGGTACGTATTTTAAAATCAAACAATGAAGTGCTCGACACTTAATTGAGTAGGAAACAGACAATGGCCCGTTTACATGATCAGTATAAAGATACCATCACCAAGCAAATGGTAGAGAAGTTTGGCTACAAGTCGGTGATGGAAGTGCCGCGTATTACCAAGGTCACCCTGAATATGGGTGTGGGTGAGGCAACGGCGGATCGTAAGATGATAGATAATGCCGTGGCGGATATGACCAAGATTGCCGGGCAGAAGCCGGTGATCACTAAAACACGCAAATCCGTAGCCAGTTTCAAAGTACGTGATGGGTATCCGATTGGCTGTAAAGTGACGCTGCGTCGCGAGCGTATGTATGAATTTCTGGACCGCCTGATCAGCGTTGCGATTCCACGTATTCGTGATTTTCGTGGTTTGAATTCCCGTTCGTTTGATGGACGTGGCAATTACAGCATGGGCGTGCGTGAACAAATCATTTTCCCTGAGATTGAATACGACAAGATCGATGCAATCCGTGGTATGGATATTACCATCACCACAACAGCGAAAACCGACGAAGAAGCGCGTGCGTTATTAGAAGCATTTAATTTACCCCTCAAGGGCAGGGCATAAGGAGCGCAGACCCATGGCAAAAACTTCCATGATTGAGCGTGAAACGAAGCGTATCGCCACGGTAAAACGTTGCGCGACAAAGCGTAAAATGCTTAAAGCAAAAATTAAGAGTCCGAAGACCTCGGATGATGAGCGAGAAGAGGCGTTACGCCAATTACAGAAAATGCCGCGTAATGCATCGCCAAGTCGCGTGCAACGGCGTTGTCGCTTAACCGGCCGCCCACATGCGGTTTACCGTAAATTTGGGTTGTGCCGTAATAAACTGCGTGAAGTTGCGATGCGCGGCGAAGCCCCCGGCTTAGTCAAGTCAAGCTGGTAGAGCGGATATTTTAGGAGTAACTAAACAATGTTAAATGATCCAATTGCAGACATGTTGACCCGGGTTCGTAACGCGCTTACTGCGAATAAAAAAGTCGTACGGATGCCGCACTCGACACAAAAAGTAGCAGTTGCACAAGTATTGAAAGACGAAGGCTATATTGCCGGTTTTACTGCTGAAACAGTGGATGGCAAGGCTGTGTTAAACGTGGATCTCAAATATTACCTGGGCAAACCGGTAATCGAAAAGATTCGCCGAGTCAGTTCCCCCGGGTTGCGTGTGTATAAATCGAAGGATGAACTGCCGAAGGTTATGGGTGGTTTGGGTGTGGCGATAATCTCTACGTCAAAAGGCGTAATGACGGATCGTGCCGCACGCAAACTCGGTGAAGGTGGCGAAGTTCTGTGTTACGTACAGTAATAAATAGGTATAAGCAGTCATGGCCAGATTAACTCCAATAGCGATTCCAAGCGGTGTGCAGGTCACCATTAACGGGCAGAGCGTGAGCGTAAAAGGTGCAAAAGGAACGTTGCAATTTAAGGTTCATACCACCGTCAAGCTGGAACAAAGTGATAACGCGTTAAGCTTCACACCGAATGGCCATGTTGGTTCGGCGATGCATGCAGGGACAACGCGTGCTGTTATGCGTAATCTAATGCAAGGTGTGCACATGGGTTATGAGAAGAAGTTGGAGCTGGTGGGCGTAGGTTATCGCGCTGCGGCTCAAGGTAAAAAACTGAATCTGACCTTAGGTTATTCCCACCCCGTTAACTACATCGTGCCAGAAGGTATCACTGTAGAAACGCCAACCCAAACGGAAATTATTGTCAAAGGTGTGGATAAACATGCGGTTGGCCAGGTAGCGGCAGATATTCGTGGTTTTCGTCCGCCAGAACCTTACAAAGGTAAGGGTGTGAAGTATGCGGGCGAAAAGATCATTCTCAAAGAAGCGAAGAAGAAATAGCAGGTAATACAGCAATGGACAAGAAAATTACTCGTTTGCGTCGTGCAACCCGTACCCGCGCTAAGATTCGCGAGTTGGGTGTTAATCGGTTGACGGTTCACCGCACGCCACAGCATATTTATGCGCAAATTATCGCGCCGAATGGTGGTCAAGTGCTGGCGGCAGCGTCAACACTGCAAGAAGAAATTCGTAACGCGGTAAAAAATTCCGGCAATGCAGAAGCTGCCGCAATAGTTGGTAAAGCGATCGCAGAAAAAGCAAAGGCTGCCGGCATCTCGGTAGTCGCGTTTGATCGTTCAGGGTTTAAATATCACGGACGTGTGAAGGCATTGGCTGATGCCGCACGTCAAGCTGGATTGGAGTTCTAAATATGAGTAATGCCCCCCAGGCAAATGCAGGAAAAGAAGGTGTTACGACCACCAGCGTACAGGATGGTTTGCAAGAACGCCTGATCGCGGTGCGCCGAGTAACAAAAGTTGTAAAAGGCGGTCGTATTATGAGTTTTTCCGCACTCACCGTGGTGGGTGATGGCCAGGGTCGTGTCGGCTTTGGTATGGGCAAGGCACGTGAAGTACCCAGTGCAATCTCCAAGGCAATGGAACATGCACGCCGAAATATGGTACATGTTGCATTGACCAACGGAACATTACAGCATCCAGTGAATTCCTCACATGGATCGTCCAAGGTGTACATGCAGCCTGCATCTACCGGTACCGGTGTTATCGCGGGTGGACCGATGCGTGCGGTATTTGATGTGGTGGGTATCCATGATGTATTGGCCAAATGTATCGGCTCAAGCAACCCTATTAACGTTGTCCGTGCCACGATCAAAGGTCTGGGTGGTATGTCCGCGCCGGAGCAAGTAGCGGCTAAACGCGGTAAAACGATTGAAGAGATTTTGGAATAAGACCATGAGCTCAAAGAATGTCATTAAAGTTACATTAGTACGTAGTACAAACAAGTGTGTGGCAGCTCACAAGGCCTGTGTTTTAGGGCTTGGTTTGCGTCGCATAAACCAAATAGTTGAAGTTGAAGACACCCCATGCACACGTGGCATGATTAACAAGGTGTCTTACATGGTCAAGGTTCAGGAGTAATGCATATGCGGCTCAATACATTGAAACCTGCGGCAGGTTCGAAGCCAACGAAGAAACGCGTTGGTCGCGGTATTGGTTCAGGACTGGGTAAAACCTGCGGACGTGGCCATAAAGGTCAATCTGCACGTGCCGGTGGATTCCACAAAGTGGGCTTTGAAGGTGGCCAAATGCCATTACAACGGCGCTTGCCTAAAATTGGTTTTATCTCGCATCTG
>JAYSTO010000339.1:0-9057 GCA_043719675.1 Gammaproteobacteria bacterium
CCCCATCATTTCCTTCGCCACATCGATAGCATAAACAAGGCTGTTGATCTCGGCCCTGCCGCTACCCGCCAGTTCCAACGCTGTGCCGTGATCAACCGAGGTGCGGATAAAGGGCAGGCCTAAGGTAATATTTACCGCATGACCAAAGCCTGCGTATTTTAATACCGGCAAGCCCTGATCATGATACATCGCCAGATAGGCATCGGTTTGTTGCAGGATCGCAGGGACAAACGCGGTATCGGCGGGCAAGGGACCATGCAGAAGAAAACCTTCGTTACGTAATTTTGTGAGTACCGGGATGATGATCTCGATTTCTTCGCCGCCAAGATGGCCGTTTTCACCGGCATGAGGATTGAGCCCGCACACCGCAATGCGCGGTTGGGTTATAGCAAACTTTGTTTGTAGATCCTGGCGTAACACGCGCAGGATATTTTCTAATAATGTTGGTGTGATCGCCGCACTCACCCGGGCAAGAGGTAAGTGCGTGGTTGCCAACGCCACGCGCAGCCCTGGTGTTGCCAGCATCATCACCACCGTATCGGTGTGAGTTAATTCGGCCAAATATTCGGTGTGACCAGTGAAGGCGATACCGGCATCGTTTATTACTGCTTTGTGCACGGGGCCGGTGACTAAACCTGAAAAACGCTTAGTCATACATTCCGTCACTGCCAGCTGCAATGTGCGCAACACATAGGACGCGTTGTCAGGATTAAGTTGACTGGGGAGACAAGGGGTTGCAAGTGGCGTATGTAAAATATAAATATGTCCGGCGGGTAATACCGTTGCCGTGGTTGTTGCAGCATAGTCATGTATCTGCAGTGGTAGTTTGAGGTGCCCGGCACGTTCGCGGAATAGGTTTTTATCGGCAATCACCACCCAGGGAATGGTTTGCTGCTGCTGAGCGTATTGAATAATGATATCAGGGCCGATCCCGGCAGGTTCGCCTGCCGTGAGTGCCAGACAAGGATGCAGTGTGCTCATGTTGACGTATCGCTTTCGCGGGGGTTATTCACCGAGCCGAATTTCGACAAAGGCTTCCGCACGTAAACGCCGCAACCAGTTTTCGGTTTCTTCAGCAGTCTTACGCTGCAAAATTAATTGCCGCGCCTGTTGGCGCAGGTGTTCCTTGGAATCATCATGCGTCCGGCGTGACATCACCTGCACGATATGCCAGCCATAACGTGTTTGAAAGGGTGCGCTGATGTCACCGGGTTTTATTTTGCTCATGATTTCCTCGAATTCCGGCACCATGACGCCAGGGCTTATCCATCCCAGGTTGCCACCCTCGGAGGCGGAACTGATGTCCGAGGAACCTGCGCGTGCAAGTTGTGAAAAATCGTCACCGGCCAGGATACGTTGCCGAATACGCTCAAGCCGCTCACGCGCAACGCTATCGGTCGTGACTTGATCAGTTTTAATCAGGATGTGACGCGCCAGGGTTTGTTCTATCACGTGTTTAATCTGGCTACTGCGTTTATCCATGAGTTTGGCAATATGAAAGCCACTTGCACTGCGCAGCGGTCCGGTGATGTCGCCGACCTTAAGTGCAGGCACGGTATCCGCCAGTATGGTTGGCAATTGACCTTGTTTGAGCCAGCCTAGATCGCCGCCTTGCAGGGCCTGTGGCGCGGAGGAGACCGACATGGCAGTTTGGTTGAAATCCGCACCGCTGCGCAATTTTTTGAGCAGGTCTTGTGCTTTTTTATCAGCTGTCTCGACGACTTCGGGCGATGCGGCTTCTGGTACAGCAATTAAAATGTGTGCGACACGAAATTCATTCTCGGTTTGTGCGTTTCCCTGACGTTCAACCTGATTATCGACTTCTTGTTCGGTAATGCTGATGCTGTTATCAACCCGTTGGCGCCGCAATTGTGTGGTGATCATTTCATTGCGCATTTGTTCGCGGAATTCACTGAAGGTGATGCCGTCTTTGGCGAGTACTTCGCGAAACTGCTCAAGTGTCAGGCGGTTATCCTTGGCAATATTGGTAATGACCAGATTGAGTTGTTCATCATCAACACGGATGCCGCTGATCTTGGCCAATTGTAACTGTAGTTCCTCAATGATTAAACGATCCAGTATCTGCCGGCGCAATACGGCTTCCGGCGGTAAGCTCGCCGAGTTACCCTGCATTTGTTTTTTTACTTGTTCGATGCGTTTGTTGAGTTCAACGCCGGTAATGACATCTTTGTTAACAATCGCAACAATGCTGTCCAATTCAGTAATATCGGGACGCTTAGTAGTGGCGCTGATGCCGCTATTGCAGATTAGTAAACCGGATAATACGATAATAAGTGTTCTCATGACCTTCTGCCTATAAGTTATTCTGTGTAACCGTAAATTTGGGTTTCCAACAGGGAGCGCGTTTCGCTTTGCTGACCGATGCTGGATAAACCCTTGAGTTCGAGCGTGAGATAAATCGCTTGGTCGAATACCAAGTTATTGTTGATATCGAGTTTGTCAAAACGTTCCCGGGCGATCAGGCGTATACCCCAGCAGCAACTGTCATATTGTATACCGAAAAAGTTTTCCAGTTTATGGTCATTCTGGACGTCAAACTGGTGTCCCGCGAGCACGCGCCAGCGCGGATTGAATCGCCAGGCGGTGGAGGCGCCGAAGGTACGAATGGTGTTGTCGATGGTATCGCTTGTGTTACGCGAGAAGCGGTACTCGAGATTAATGATGCTGTCCTTGTCCGGCTTGTATTGCAGGCGGGTATTGCCAATTTCCGTATGGCTCTGCTCGGTATTCCATTGCACGTCACCGCGTAGCCGCCAGTATTGGTCAGGGGATATTGAGACAGTGCCGAACAAACTGGAACGCGGTGTGGTGTCGATGTTTTGCCCAGTGGCAGATGTTACCTGGCGACTGCTGAAATAAAAAAGTTCGCCGGCGGTGGCGGCAAAGAGTTCATGACCATTGTCTTGCCGATAAAACCGGGTGCTGACCGCGGCGGTTAATTGATTGGCATCACCGATGCGATCCCCGCCACTGAATCGATTTTCGGAAAACATCGCCAGATCATTAAACGTGCTCGGGGCAGTATCAAAATTGGGCAGGGTGGTTTGATCTTTGTAGGGCACATACAGATAAAATAATCGTGGTTCCAGCGTGTGCAGTATCGGAACATCAGCCCAGCGCGTTTCCCTCTCCAGGTATACGCCGGAATCTATGCTATAGACGGGGATAGCAAGATGAGGGGCATCAGGCAGGGCAGGATCAGCAGGTGGGGTGGTGGTACCCCGCTCAAGATTGTACTGTATATAATGGACTGCAATCTTTGGTATAAAAAAACCGGGTGTGTCACGCAGGGGGTAACTCACAAACGGGTTTAGCCGGAACCGCGTGCCGACATCTTTGCCTGGATCCAGATGCTCGTACCGCACCAATTCGCTTTTGACGTCATAGTTAAAGGTATTGTCCTGATTATTGAAGCGGCTGGCCACGTTGAGCTGCGGTAAACGTTTATACGGTTCTGAACCGGTAATGGTTTGATAATCCTGCGCCTGAATGGCAAATTCGTACAGGGTGGCGTTATATGTAAGTTCGCCACGTCTATCCAAGTGGGTAATACTGCTGTTCGCCAGGCTGTTGCTGAAATCGCTGAGGTACTGGGTATCACTGACCCCGTTATAGGTGATGAGCGTTGACCAACCTGCTTCGGGTGCACCTTCATGATTCCAGATGATGCGGCTACGATCATCAGCAAAGAGCTTATCGTTAGCCAGATAATTTACGTCTAGTTTCCCTCGGGATTTTTCGGTGAGATAGCGAAATTCTGTTTCCAGCATCCAGCCGCGTTTTGATATGAGATGGGGATTGATAGTGGCATCGTAATTTGGCGCGATATTCCAATAATAGGGGATATTAAATTCGTTGCCATTTCTTTTGGACGTACCAAAGCCGGGATACAAAAAACCGGACAGTCGATCTTCACCAAGGGGAAAACGCATATAGGGTAAATAGAAGAAGGGTACGCTCATGAATTCCAAGGTGACATTGTGTGCATAACCTTGATGAATAGTATTATCAAGCGTGATAGTACTGGCCGATAATTTCCACGCCACATCCTCTTTTGGACAAGAGGTAAAGGTGGCTTCTGTTAATTGCAGTTTATTTTTACCCAGCAGTTCTACCTGTTTGGCATCGCCGCGCAGCAGGGTTTCCTGGTTAGTATAGGCGCCATCATTGATAATGCCCGTATTGGTTTTTAAATTGAATTGCGCATCATGGCCTTCAAAGCGCCAGATGTCATCGGTAAACAGGACATGGCCCTTGGCAGTAAAATCTTCAGTACGGCGGTCGTAACGGATGGTATCGGCCTCGATATTGGTATCGCCTTGTTGGATCTTTACGGTACCGCTGAAGGTGGTGACCTGATTACTGTCGACCTGGGCCTGATCCGCGTCAACCTTGGTGCTGAGATCGCTATTGTTTTTGGTTTTGATTAACGGCGTGACAAAGCCCGGCGGACACAGCGCGGCACGCTGTTCGCGTTTTTCATCTTTGAGCGGGTCTTCGGCAGCGTGGGTGACGATACTGACCAATAACATCGCGGCGGTGACGAGAACCGGCAATACATTATTCAAAACAAAAAGTCGCAAAGTTTATCAGCCTGTGCAAATAAAGGCGCCCATTATACGTGCAGTGGATTGCCAGGGCGAAATACCCGGCGGTTAAGGGATAAGTTGGCGCAATAGGTAAAGGATACCCAGAAAAAGAGGTTGATGCACCATATATATAAGGAGGGAATGGCGACCGGCCAAGCCTAATAGTCGCGTTAGGGGGGAGCCCGACTGCCAGCGATACAGTGGTAGAAAGAAGGGCTGGTTAAGCGAAAAGCGCGCAAAGAACACGCCCAGCAAGACCACGCCGAACCAGGGCAATAGCGGGACATAGTCTTCGGTAACTGGCTTGTGAGTCATCAGGCCAAACCATTGCAAGAGGGGTTGATCAAAAAAGGCCAGTTTGATCTGGCTGCCCAGTACGATCAGGACCACGCCCAGCACAAGATTGGCCCAATACAGGCGCAGAAACAGCAGACCCAGGAGGCTCGCGACCGTGATGAAGTGCAAAATGCCAAAAAAGATAAATCGTTCATGCGCAAAAAAATAGCTGGAGGCGCTGACCAAACCGGCGCAGAGGGCCAGGATGAGTAACCGGCGACGATACGCAGGCCAGCGGATCTCACGCTGGTGCGCCAGAGACAGGCTTACCCCCATCACAAATAAAAAACTGCTGACAATGACCGTCCGGTAGTTCAACCAGAAGGGGTCGGTGTAAAGGTTCCAGTGCGTGAAACCGAAGAAATTCAGGTCAAAGCAAAAGTGGAAACTGAACATCATGACAATGGCGATACCGCGCGCGGCGTCAACCAAGGCAAAACGGGATTGAGGTGACATCATTCCATTCCTGGAGGTTTTTCGGTATTCTGGCCTGCCTGTTGAGTTTAAACAAGTTTTAGCGGAGATGTTTTAAGTGGATATGCGTTTCGCGGCACTGCGTGCCTGGCTGACAGAAGTATTAAAACGTGATGTTATCGACATTTCACCGGCCTCCGCTGACGCCAGTTTCCGGCGTTATTTTCGCGCGCGTTACGCTGATGCAACCGCGATTGTCATGGATGCGCCACCGGATAGGGAAAACAGCCAGCCATTTGTAACGATTGCAGGCATGCTGCAGGTAATGGGTTTGAATGTGCCGCTGGTGCGTGAAAGTAATTTCCAGCAGGGATTTTTTCTATTAAGCGATCTGGGCAGTAGCCAATATTTGGCGGTACTGAACCAGAGTAATGTGGCGCCATTATATGGTGATGCAATGGCGGCCTTGCTTACCCTGCAACGTGAGGGCGAACCATATCAGAGTCAGTTGCCGCTGTATGATGAACAGCTGTTATGGAAAGAAATGCAGTTGTTTCGTGATTGGTATTTAACCCGCCATTTGCAGTTCACGTTATCACACCCGCAGCACGCCATTCTTGATCGTACCTGGCAATACTTGCAGGGGGAGGCCTTGGCGCAACCCCGGGTCTTTGTGCATCGTGATTACCATTCACGCAATCTCATGTACAGTGATGGCAGTGTCGGTAAGAATCCGGGTATCCTCGATTTTCAGGACGCGGTGCAGGGGCCCATTACCTATGATTTGGTTTCTCTGTTGCGGGATTGTTATATCAGCTGGCCACGTGAACAAATTGACGGTTGGGTGCGGTCTTATCATGCTCAATTACAGGATGCGGGTATGCTGCACGCTGTGTCGGCGGATCACTTTCGCCAGTGGTTTGACCTGATGGGTATCCAGCGGCATTTGAAGGCCAGCGGCATCTTTGCCCGCTTGAATTATCGGGATGGTAAGCCGGGTTATCTGGCAGATATTCCACGCACGCTGAATTATGTGTTCAGTGTTGCGCAGGACTATCCTCAGCTCAAACCGTTTACGGCCTTGTTAACCGAGCTCGATATTCCCATGCGGTTGCAGCAAACAACAGCGAAGGTAATCAAATAACGCGATGAAGGTGATCATTCTGGCGGCGGGTAAGGGCGAGCGTATGCGACCATTGACCGAACACACCCCTAAACCGCTGTTGCGTGCGGGTGGTCAGGCGCTGATCGAATACCATTTGCAGGCGTTAAAAACCGCAGGTCTGGTCGACATTATAATTAATCTTTCCTGGCTGGGCGAACAGATAGAACAATGGCTCGGGGATGGTTCATGTTTTGGTGTACGGATCCAGTATTCACGGGAAGGACCTATTCCATTTGAAACCGCGGGCGGCATTATTCAAGCCTTGCCCTTATTGGGTGATGCGCCATTTGTGGTGGTCAACGCCGACATCTGGACAGATTATCCCTTCGCTAGTTTACCCGATCCGCTCACGTCACTGGCGCATATAGTGCTGGTGAATAATCCCGGCCATCACCCGCAAGGTGATTTTGCGTTAAACGATAATCAACTGGCCAACGCCGGGGAACCGCGACTGACATATAGCGGTATTGGTGTGTATCATTCGCGTTTATTTACTGGCTTGAGTCGCGGTGTGCGGCCATTAGCCCCTTTACTGCGGCAAGCCATCGACACCGGTCAGGTGAGCGGCGAACATTATCCGGGGCAATGGCGGGATATTGGTACCGTTGAGCGTTTGCGGGAGCTTGATGACCTCTTATCACATGATCGGTAAATTATTTAAAGAACGGTGGCTGGTCGTGTTGTGAGTAGTATCTTGCTTAAGCGTGTGATAATGTTGCGAAAAGTTGCGCTTTCTGCTTGGCCAGCTATAGTAATTAACAATATTTCCAAGGACTCACCCCAGTCGTCTTATGATGCGTAATCTTATTGTCGGGTTGTTCGTTTTTTCTTTACCGGGTTCACCCCTTTACGCGGCAACCATCGGTGCGCTTGAGGCACGTGTACGCGCGGGCGAGGTCGGCCCCGTGCTCGCCGAGTTGGATAGCTTGCTGGAGAAACAGCCGGAGGATATTCAGGCGTTATTTTTAAAAGCACGTTTATTGGCACAACAAGACAAGACCGATGCGGCCATTGCTGTCTACCAACAATTAATCAAACAACAGCCCAATTATCCCGAACCCTATAATAATCTGGCCGCCTTATTAACAAAAAAAGGTGATCTTGCCGCCGCCCAAGCAAATCTGGAAAAGGCGATGAAGACCCACCCCAGTTATGCCGTTGTTTACGAGAATCTCAGTGCCGTGTACGTGGAGTTGGCGCGTGATTCTTATGGCAAGGCGCTGCGCCTGGATCAGGCGAAGAAACAAATGCAGCTTGCCCAACTCGATGCGTTACGTTTTATTCCAAATTCGTCGGCATTGACGGTGGCACAAGCTGAGCTGAAGCAAGTATCTGCACCGCCAGTGCAAAACAACACGCCTGCCAAACCACTGGCAACTCAGGCACAACCTGCATCTATTGTGGTGCCGACGATAACCGAGCCCAGACAAGCGCCTGTGCCGCCGATACAGACTGTTGCCACTGTGGCGAAGCAGGATATTGCCAAAACCACAGCGGGTCCGGATCACGATCAGATCATCACGACCCTGCAAGGTTGGGCGGCGGCGTGGTCAGCCAAATCGGCCGAGTTGTATTTTTCTTTTTATGCCAATGATTTTAGCCCGCCTGGAGTGTCACGCAGCAGCTGGCAGGCACAACGCCAGGATCGTCTGCAGGAACCCAAATGGATCAAGATAGGCCTCAAGGATTTTAAAATTAAACCGCTGAAAGGAAAGCGGGTCAATGTGCGCCTCATCCAGGAATATCAATCCGAGGAGTACAGCGACCGGATTCGTAAAGAACTCGTGTTACACTATACAGTAGATGGCTGGCGTATTATTGCGGAACGTAAGATCGCCGCATTGCCCTAACACAGGATGAAACAGATGAAGCATAGGTTCCTGATGATTGGCTTGGGTTTCTTAGTCGTCAGCCAAAGCCCGCATAATCAACCGATTACCAGCATGATCCAACCTGCGCAAGGCCTGCCGCAGGTAAACCGCCTCTCCCTCAGTAATGATCAAACCCAACATGTGCTGACCCGGCTCGATGCTCGAATTGAAAAATACCGCGATGATTATGAGGCGCGTTTACTCAAGGGCTTGTTATTGTTTCACACCGGCGATAATCCGCATGCCTTGGATGAACTGACAGAGTTAACCCGCCTGGTTCCCGATTTTCATCTCGCCCATCTGGTGCGCGGCGATATTATGGCAGCGCGCAGCAACACCGTTGCCTTCATTGGCAAAGGGCCATTATTTGCAAATACCAACCGTGCCACCCAGGATCAACTCAGCGCCTTACAACAAGAAGCGTGGGCGCGTTTGCACGCCCATTTACAAGCCGTTGATCCACAAAAACTGCCGTTGTCTCTGTTGCAAATGGCGACGAACGTTAAACGGGTACTGTTAGTTGACAAGACCGCGCACCGTTTATATGTGTTTGAACGACAGGATCAAGACGCCGCGCCACAATTGGTTCGCGACTTTTACGTCAGCACCGGTAAGCTCGTGGGTAACAAACAAAAGCAGGGCGACTTGCGCACACCCGAAG
>JAYSTO010000340.1:0-3764 GCA_043719675.1 Gammaproteobacteria bacterium
TTTTACCAGCGTTATTATGTTGGAAAAAATGCGATGGTGGTGATTGTCGGTGCGGTCAAGCGCAATGACGCTGAACACATCGCAGAATTGGTGGTCGGCGGTTTACCGGCGGGCCAGGCCGCTGAGGCATTGGCAGAAGTGCCACCACTGCGTGCCAGCAAGATCATCAATCAGAATCATCCCTCCAGTCAGACGCATGTTTGGGTCGGCCAACCCGGTATGACGCGTGATGATGCGGATTATTTTCCGTTGTACGTGGGTAACCACATTCTGGGGGGCAGTGGCTTTGGCTCGCGGATCGTTGATGAGATTCGTGAATCACGTGGTCTGGCATACAGCAGTTACAGTTATTTTGTACCGATGCAGCGCAAGGGTCCATTCTTGATGGGATTACAAACAAAAAATGATCAGGCGCAAGCCGCGTTACAGGTCTTGCAAGAGGTGCTGAATAAATTTATAGCCGAAGGACCCACTGTTGAAGAATTACAACACGCCAAAAAAAATATCACCGGTGGTTTCCCGTTGCGCTTGGACAGCAACAAGGATATTACCGAGCAGGTGGCGATGATTGGTTTTTATAATTTACCGTTGGATTATCTGAAGACCTTTAACAGCAAGGTCGAAGCGGTGACTGCAGCGCAGATCAAAGAGGCCTTCTCGCGCCGTGTACAAACTAACACGATGGTGACCGTCATGGTCGGAAATCAGGATGCCAACAGCAAAAAGCCGTGATGCCGCGAGCGGCGGTAGACAAACGGTACGCATCATCGCCGGGCAGTGGCGTAGCCGCAAGATCCATTTCCCTGATTTAGTGCAATTGCGTCCCACCCCGGATCGGGTACGTGAGACGTTATTTAATTGGTTAGCACCAGTGATCGCAGGCGCACGCTGCCTGGATCTGTTTGCGGGTAGCGGGGCTTTGGGTCTGGAGGCGTTATCGCGTGGCGCGGCACAGGTGGTGTTTGTGGATCGTGATGCTGATGTGGTGGCGCATATCCGCAAACATGCGACGCTGTTCAAGGCTGAGCATGCCACGGTTATTCAGGCGGATGCGCTTGATTATTTACAACATTGCAAGGAACAGTTTGATATTGTTTTTCTTGATCCTCCCTATGATGCGGCGTTACTCCTGCCGGTGAGTCACGCGCTGGAACAGCAGGGTGTATTACGCGAACATGCGCGAATTTATCTGGAGACACGTGACGGTACTGTGAATGAGTTACCAGCCAACTGGCAATTGCAACGCAGCAAACAGGCGGGTCAGGTGGCTTATCATTTGGCGGAGCGTCTGGCTAAATAAGCCAATCTCCGCTATCTTTTGACCATCCCCACAAGGCAGACATACATGCAGACTATCGCGATCTATCCGGGTACCTTTGATCCCATCACCAATGGCCATAGTGATCTGGTGGCGCGCGCCTGCCGGTTGTGTAACAAGGTTATTGTCGCTGTCGCCAAAAATGCGGGTAAGAGTCCGGTGTTATCCTGGGAAGAGCGGGTTGAGCTGGTGCGTGAATCGCTGGGGGATTTGCCGAATGTCGAGGTCTGTGGATTTGAGATATTATTGGTGGAGTTTGCTAAACAGCGTGGTGCGCAGGTGATCCTGCGTGGGCTACGCGCCGTTTCTGATTTTGAATATGAGTTCCAGTTAGCGAGCATGAATCGGCATTTACATGCGGATATTGAAACGGTGTTTATGACCCCCGCCGAACAATACTCCTATATTTCCTCCAGCCTGGTACGTGAAGTGGCCAAGTTGGGCGGGGATATTTCACCGTTTGTTCCTGCCAATGTGGTAGCTGCGCTCAAGCGCAAAATGCGCTAGTATTCGCTGATAGTTTAACCGTGTCATCCGAAGGTCAGTGAATGTCCCTAATTATCAACGATGAATGTATCAATTGCGATGTGTGTGAGCCAGAGTGCCCGAATGGGGCCATTTCGCAAGGCGATGAAATTTATGTGATCAATCCGGATTTATGCACGGAATGTGTAGGACATTTCACTGTACCGCAATGTGTCGAGGTCTGTCCGGTTGATTGTATTATTAAAGACCCCGGCCATCCTGAATCCAAAGATCAGTTACAACTCAAATACCAAAGCCTGATTAGCAAATCTGCTTAACACAGCGAGAGCATTCGTTGTTATCAACAAAATCGGAATTTTTAAATAATTGAGGTGCCGTATGCGTCTTCGCCTGCTTTCCACGCTGCTCGTTATTTTCGTTATCGCTGGTTGTTCACCACAGCCCGTACCGCAACATGCGATCGCCACGGCGCATCCGACGGCAACCGCAGCGGGCATGGAAATCCTTGCCCTGGGCGGTAATGCCTTTGATGCAGCGGTGGCAGTGAGCGCAACCCTGGCGGTCGTGGAACCGTATAGTTCAGGCGTGGGTGGTGGTGGTTTCTGGTTGTTGCATCGCGCCAGTGATGGCCAACAAATGATGATCGATGGGCGTGAGGTCGCGCCGGGTCGCGCACACCGCGATATGTATCTTGATGCGCAAGGCAATGTGCAGACGCAACGATCCATGGATGGCGCGTTGGCGGCAGGTATTCCCGGTATGCCCGCGGCGCTCACGCATTTGGCCAGGCACTACGGAAAATTACCGTTAAAAGTATCGTTGCAACCAGCGATACGTGCTGCGCGTGAAGGTTTTCCAGTAACCGCACACTACCAACGGATGGCCGAGTTTCGTCTGGCGGTGTTACGCACCTCACCGGCGGCCAGTGCGATCTTTTTGCATAACAATGCAGTGCCAGCCTTGGGTCACAAGATTGTGCAAACGGATCTGGCACAAACTCTGAAAGCCCTGGCAGAAAAATCCGACGCCGGGTTTTATCAAGGTGACATAGCACAGCAATTGGTTGCAGGCGTAACCGCCGCTGGTGGCATATGGACGGTTGAAGATTTAAAAAACTATCAGATCAAGCAACGTGAACCGATCACTTTTGAATATCGCGGTTATCGCATTGTGTCAGCGCCGCCGCCCTCGTCCGGTGGTGTGGCCTTGGCGCAAATCCTTAACATGCTCAGTCAATTTGATAAAACTAAATTGGAACCCAGCCAGCGCAAACATATCTTAATTGAAAGCATGCGGCGTGCTTACCGTGATCGTGCGGAATTCCTGGGTGATCCGGATGTGGTGGCCGTGCCTGTTGCAACATTGATCAGCCGTGAACATGCGGAGGATCTGGCTGCCACCGTCAGTTTTAATCATGCGACCGACAACAAGAGTCTGATGCCGGTGGCGCCGCCACCACAAGGCAATCACACCACCCATTTTTCCATTCTTGATAAGGCTGGTAATCGCGTGGCCGCCACGCTCAGTATTAATTATCCGTTTGGTTCGGGTTTTGTTGTGCCGGGCACGGGTGTCTTGCTCAATGATGAAATGGATGATTTTGTTGCCAAACCCGGCGTGGCCAATGCGTATGGCTTGGTGGGCGCGCAGGCAAATGCGATTGCACCGGGCAAACGCATGTTATCCAGCATGAGTCCCACCTTTATTGAAGGCAAAGATAAGCTTGCAATCTTAGGTACGCCCGGTGGCAGCCGCATCATCACCATGGTATTGCACGGTATACTTGGGGTAATCGACGGACAAAGCGCGGAGCAAGTTGTGGCACAGCCACGTTTCCATCATCAATATCTGCCGAATGTGGTCCACTATGAAACCGGTGCATTCAGCCCGGAGGAGACCGCTGATCTGCAATTGCTTGGTCATGTATTGCAACCGGTGGAGCAACCGTATGGCAACATGC
>JAYSTO010000035.1:0-3352 GCA_043719675.1 Gammaproteobacteria bacterium
CGCAGTTGGGCGATGGTGAGGTTGGTGATATTCATGCATTTAATTCCAGAATAATAAGACGTTGCCCGGCTGAGACCTGACTGCCTTCGGTTTTGCTGATCGATTTGATAGTGCCCGCCTCTGCCGCCAGGAGTTCGATTTCCATTTTCATCGACTCAAGTACCACCACCGCCTGACCTGCCTTCACCTTATCGCCGGGCTTCACTAGGATTTTCCAGATATTACCGGCAACGGGGCTTTCGATGGCAACCTGATGATCATTTAATACTTCTTCCAGAGTGAGATCATCTCCTACATGTTGTTCGGTTTCAAAATTGATCTGACCGGAGCTAATCCAACGTTGCAATTCTTCGGCAAAGGCCTGTTGGCGTTTTTGTGTGAATACCTTGATGGCCTGTTGGTGTTCTTGCAGGTACTGATTATATTGCTTCAAACTAAAATAACTCTGCTCAATACGCAGCGGATATTTTCCTTTGGGAAAGTCTTTGCGTATTTGGGTCAGCTCCTCGGCGCTGACCGGGTAAAACCGTATCTGATCAAAAAAGCGCAATAACCAGGGCTGGTCAAACTCACGGGTCTTTCGGTAACGATTCCACATCTGTAAGGTACGGCCAACAAACTGATAACCGCCCGGTCCTTCCATCCCATAGACACACAAATACGAACCGCCGATGCCGACCGAGTTTTCTGCGGTCCAGGTACGGGCGGGATTATATTTGGTGGTGACCAGGCGATGGCGCGGATCAAGCGGTGTCGCCACCGGTGCACCGAGATACACATCACCCAGCCCCATGACCACGTAACTGGCGGCAAACACAATGTTTTTGACATCGTCTATGCTGTTCAGACCGTTGATGCGGCGAATGAATTCGAGGTTACTCGGACACCAGGGTGCGTCCTTGCGCACGGACTGCATGTATTTTTCAATCGCCAGCCGACAGGCGTCATCGTCCCAGCTTAAGGGCAAATAAACAATTCTCGCCGGCACTTGATGATCGTCGAGATTCACTAATTCGGATTCGGCCTGTTGCAATAACGACAACAAGGTATCGAGTGAACACTGCTGACTGTTGTAATGGATCTGCAAGGAACGAATACCTGGGGTTAATTCCGCAATGCCATCGATACGATGGGTGTTGAGCCATTCCATCAGGGCATGCACCCGAAAACGCAGATTGATATCTAGCACTTGTGGCCCGTATTCAATCAACAGGTAATGATCACCACAGGGACGGTACACAATATCCACCCCATCTTTGGTATTCGTGATGGTTTTCAACCGGGTACTTTGCGGTGTGAGCAGTTGAATATCGGTTTTAACCGCGTGCAGTGTTTGCAGCGAGTGTAATTGCGCCGCCTCGCGTTTAACCGCATCACTGATACTGATCGGTACAAACTTCACTTTGTCACCGGCCTTGAGTTGGCCGAGCTTCCACAGGTCGGCAGTGATCACCGTCGCCGGACAAACGAAACCACCCAGGCTGGGACCATCGGGACCCAGGATCACCGGCATGTCGCCGGTAAAATCAATCGCGCCGATGGCATAGGCATTGTCATGGATATTCGATGGATGCATACCGGCTTCACCGCCGTCGGATCGCGCCCACTGGGGTTTGGGCCCGATCAAACGGATACCGGTACGGCTGGAGTTGTAATGCACTTCCCAGGTTGCCGCAAAAAAAGCGTGAATGTCAGCGGTGGTAAAAAAATCCGGCGCACCATGCGGCCCGTAAATAACATGGAGATCCCAATGATGTTGGATATCCGGCTGCATGGTCACTGCCAGGATGGCGGCATTGGCAGTCATGGGTTTATGCATTTTTAACACATCACCGGAAAGCAACTGTCGCCCGGCGTGTCCGCCAAACTGTCCCAGGCTGAAGGTGGATTTTGAGTTGAGATAGTTAGGACATTGCAGTCCCCCTTTGATCAAACAATAACTGCGTGCACCGGCCTGTTTCAATTTGCCGAGTTTTAATGTCTGGCCCGCCGTGACGGTGATGGTTTGCCAAAATGATAGCTCCTCACCATCAAGGCTTGCTTGCATCTGTGCACCCGTCAACACGATGGTGGTGGCTTGATTAAATTTCAGCGTTGGGCCATTTAGGGTAATTTCCAGTCCCGCACAGTTTTCATCATTGTCTAGCAGCCGATTACCGATTCGAAACGACAGGCTGTCGAATGGGCCGGATGGCGGTACACCAATATCCCAATAACCGGTTCGTCCCGGATAATCCTGGATGCTGGTTTGTGTCCCTGCCGTTATCACGTCAATCGTGGCTGCCGTATATTCAAAGCTATTCAGAAAACGAGTATAGATCTTCCCTTGCTGGAATATTTCGGTGCGCAGAATATGCTGGATGAATTCAAGATTGGTTTCAACGCCATAGATACTGGTCTGATCGACAGCGGCGGCAAGCGCCGTCAGCGCCTGTTGACGATCATCACGATGCACAATGATCTTGGCCAGCATGGGATCATAGTTGGGTGACACACTCAGACCCGCTTCGATCCAGTGATCAATCCGCAGTCGCTTGCCATCGGCCTCGGGAAAGGCAACGTGACTCAGCAATCCGGCGCAGGGTTGGAAATTTTTATGCGGGTCCTCGGCGTAAACACGTACCTGAATACTGTGGCCACGGGCATGCAGGCCTTGTTCGAGCGTCGCCAGTGGCGGTAACACCTTGGCGCCGAGTTGAATCATCCATTTAACCAAGTCCATATTAAATAACTGCTCGGTGACACCGTGTTCAACCTGCAGCCTGGTATTGACTTCCAGAAAATAAAATTCTTCCTTGTCCGGGTTGTAAACATATTCAACCGTACCGGCGCTGCGATAATTTACCGCCGCGCACAGCCGTTTCGCGGTCTCCCGCATTTGTCGGCGCACTGCATCGGGGATATTCGGTGCCGGTGTTTCCTCAATCACTTTTTGATTGCGTCGTTGCGTACTGCAATCACGCTCGCCAAGTGCAATCACTCCACCGTTGCCGTCACCAAACACCTGCACTTCAATGTGGCGCGCACGCTCAACGAATTTTTCCAGGAACAACCCGCTATTGGAAAAGTTTGATTCACTCAAGCGTTTCACCGAATCATAACTCTTGCGCAGATCCTCGCTGTGCCAGCATAGCTGCATTCCGATGCCGCCACCGCCTGCGGTGCTTTTCAACATGACCGGGTAACCGATGTGATCCGCCTGGATTAAGGCTTGTTGTACATCATCGAGCAGCCCTGTACCGGGCAATAGCGGTACCTGGTTTTTTTCCGCTAATGCACGTGCGGAGTGTTTGAGACCAAACGCCGCCATTTGCTCCCTTGTTGGCCCCAGAAAGACAATGCCTTCCTGCTC